>NZ_CP017561.2:316500-633000 GCF_001865575.2 Paraburkholderia sprentiae WSM5005 | reverse complement strand
GCACATGCGACAGCGTATGAAGACCACGCGCCGGAAACGGCATCATCGAGAAAAACGGCCCGTCCATTACCGTGACGCCCAGCCCGCGCAGTTGCGGCGACGCCTCGACGAGCGCCATTTCGGTGATCTCGTGCTTCAGCTTCGTCTGCGTGCCGCCAAAGTCGCCGCCGAACTGATTCAGGCCGCTATACGTGCAATTAAAAACGTACCTTGCGTGCAAAGCCGTGTGGTACGCGTCGTCGCATTCGAGCACAAAGCCTTCGCTTTGCCGATAAATGCGCTCGACGCGCGTACCGAGCCTCACGTCGACGTCGAGTTCGGCGAGTTCCTGCCGTGCCCAGTCGGCGAGCTTCGTGGAATCGAACGCATACTCTTCGACCAGAAACACCTGCTCGATCAGGCGCGGCTCGAACAACTCGCGAATCGCCCGCGGAGCCGGTTGCAGGCTCGCACCGATTTCCTGGCAAAAGCGCTCGAACTGCCGTGCCGTGACTTTGGAATTGCGCCGCGCGATCGCGTAGACCTTCGTGAAGTCGCGCTGCACGACATCCGGAAAATCGCACACGAAACGCGGCAGATTCACGCGGCTGCGAAAAGCGGTCGTGAAGCTGCGTGGATAGTGATAACCGTTGTGGACGCGCGCCTGATTGTTGTATGAGGCACGCACGAGCAACGCCGGCTCGCGCTCGATCAATGTCACGGTTTTCAGGCCACGCTGCTTCTTCAGGTAGATCGCAATCGCCGTTCCGTAGAAGCCTCCACCGATGACCACAGCATCTTGCATAAGCGCGATCCTCCCGTTCGTTCAGGAGGAATGCAGCGAATCGTCGACATCCGCGCGATGAGGCTCGGGTAATCCGACGTCTTCGATATTGAGTTTCTGACGGCGCGTCATCACGCTGCTGGTGAACTCCTGCGCGACGTGGTAGAGCGGTCCTTCGTTACTGAGCCGCGCCATTTGCAGGATGTACTCGCCGAGCACCAGCAGCACCAGCGAAATCAGAAAGAACATGCCGGATTGTTGCAGCGACAGCGTCACCCAGCCTGGCGCGACATTCGATTTCAGCAGGCCGACCGCGATCACATAGACCGAGTAAACGAGGTTCGACACCGCGCCGAACAGCGATAACGCGGTGACCAGACGCATCGGCGCCTTCGTCGTCGAGACGAGCAGGCGGATACCGCGATCGATGCTGTGCAACAGACGTTTCGCGTGCGCGGCCTTCGGCGGCGTGCTGTAGGTCAGATACGCGCGCGCGAAGCCGCCGGTGGCCGGAAGATAGCGATAGGTCACCGCGGGCATCGGATGCTGCAGCATGAAGTTGATCACGCGTTTGCTGAGCAGGCGGTACTGCGGCGCATCCTTCGCCAGGTGCACGCCGTTGGACCATTTGTACAACGCGTTGAATACCCCAAGACAGGTGCGGTAAGCCCAGCTTTGCACGGGGTTCTGTTCGTTGGCGGCGAACACAACGTCCGCGCCGCTCGCCGCCTTGTCGAGCATGGTCGGCAGAAAGCGGATGTCGTCGACGAGCGGGTCGACCACGGCGACGAAATCTCCAAGTGCGTTTTCGAGGCCCACCCATGACGCCGTGTCCGAATCGACCTCCTTTGTCAGCGCGTACACCTGCAGATTCGGCAACCCGCGCTCGCTCGCGAGCTGCTTGAGCACGGCGACGCTGTCGTCGTCGGACGCGTTATCGACGACGATCAGCTCGTAATCGCTCACGAGCGTGCCCGTGACCGAAGCCGCGTCCTTCAGGATGGCTTCGAGGTCGCGCGCCTGATTGCGAACGACAAATACGACGGACAAAAACACCGGGAAAAACACGACCTGCCCCCTTGGCAATGACTTCAGACCCGCGCGCCACCGCTTCGCGCAGGTGGCGCGCGGATCTCGCGCCGCACGTTCGAACGGCGAGGATCGACAACTGCGCGGGCACGCGGCACGAACTGCGCCGGAAAACGGCTACCCGCCGCGCGCGAGCCGGAAAAAATCGAGTCCAACTATGCCGTTACCGGCTATTTATCGCAAGTTCCCTTTCAAACCGAAAGAATAGCCACCGGCACGCTGATGCTCCGTCGTCCGCGCGCGCTGCGCATAGCCGACGCCGACCCGCGAACAACGGCTCAGCTTCGCTCGCGCGCCACCGCAGCGTCATCGCGTATCCGGGATTTGCGCAGTCCAGTTCGGCGCTACCTTCAGCGTGTATCCAGCGCTCTCGCGCGTAACCTCCCACATCGGCCATTCGGATACCGAAAAACGTGTAGCGCTGGCGAGCAATATCACCATGACGAGCGCGCCCGCCAATATTCTCGATAGCTTCGACGTCGTGGTGGCGGCTGAAAGCAACGCGGCCCAGAAAGAGAACAACAAGGCCGGATAGACATAGCGGGCGCCGAAGCCGTACCACGCCATATCCATGCCCTCAGGATTCGTCCGCGCGGAGCCAAGCAACCAGATAATAAGCGCCATTGGGGCGAGCAGCAGACACGCCCAAACAGCTCGCGACCTCGCGGTGACGAACACCAATGCCACGGCGAGGATCAGACCGCCGACGAGCGGCGCGCCGTCCGGAGACGGAAGCAGGTCGCAGAACAGATCGCGAATCATGCGGGCGCCGTAATTCCAGACGCTCGGCGATGCGCCGAAATCAAGCGTCGGAGAGCCGTTCGTCGCGATCGCATAGACCTGCCCCGCCACGCCTGCAACGTACGCGACGAGAAAACCGATCTGCCGCCGCGAAAGCGGTCCGCGCCGGCAAGCGTAAATGGCGGCCAGCACGGCGGGCCCGAACGCGATGATCCCAAATGGCCCGGTCAGTGCAATCGCGGCAACGGCGAGCGAACGAACGCCATACCATGATTCAGGTGGATCGAACAGGTTTTCCCACAGAAGAACGATCAGCGTCGGGAAAAGTATCCATTGGATATTCGTAATGTTCAGCAAAACCTCGCCCGTCTGAGGAACCAGCAACGGCGCGAGCGCGAGAAGAGCGGCAACCGGACGTGAGAAATGTCGAAACGCGCAGGCCATGTAGGCGCTCGACCCAGCCGTGATCAACGCACACGACCATGCGAAGAAGTACGGAGCCTTCTCGATGGGTGTCGATTTCATTTGCAGCCACGCAACAAGGCGCGGCACGAAATGCCAATAGCCGGCATAGGTCCGTATAAACGATCCGATCCCCAGTTCGCGTGCTTGCGCGATAAAGATCACCGCATCTTCGGCCCACAGAAAACCTCGCTCGATGCGCCCCGGCGCGCGGTACCACATGAGCAGAAAAGCACAAAGAAATACCAGCAACGGAAATAAACAGTCCTTCTCTCGACGCATACAAGTATCTGGTTATGTCTTCAGACGAAGATGTGAAACAGGGAAAAGCGGACGGTCGCCAGGTCGAGTTGGCCACTCTCGGATCAAGGTATAGGGCGCCACCCGGATGAACGTCGCTTCGTCGCGAACCTTGGCCGGCTCTATGATGTGCGCCGATCTTTCGCGCACATCTGGATCCGCTTCCGGGTCCCCGCCGCATCGCTGCGCTTCAGCAGGCGATACCCGTCGGAACTGAAAGCCTCCACGGGAGCATAGGCCTCACTACTGAGCAGGCAATTCGCACTCGCCTCGAAACTCCAGAGCGGCTGATGCACCACAATGTAATCCGGGCTGTATCTCGTCAGCCACGAGTAAACATCCCCGCGAGCGATGTAGTCTGCGTTGTAGCGGTTGGTCAGGCCGAGAATGTCGATGACGTAGCGCTCGGAATACCATCCAATTGTTCCGATCTCGACGGTCGCCACCACGGCATTGCCCGGTGTGTTTGCCTTTAGCCATTCACCGATGTTCTTGTACGCTTCCATCGGGCCGCGGTGGACGTTCGACAGATTGAAGCTATGGTAGAAGAATCCGCTCGCCGCAACAAAGAACGCGCAAAACAATGCAAGAAAAGCGATGTTTTTCCGGGCGCGCCGATAGGTCAGCTCGAGTATCTTCCACACCCCCGTGCCAACGAACAGCAAACCGAAAAAGAAGAACGGCGCATAGTACCAGTGGTAATTCGGAATATGCAGAAATACATAAAACGAGCCCAGCAGCAACAGATAGAAGATGATGAGCCACACCATCCTTTTGCCGAGTCCCGATAGCACGCCAACCAGACCGACCGGCAGCATGAACCAGAGCAGCCGGGAATCGCCTCCGAAAAACGCGCCCTTCATGTACTGCACGTGGAGAAAAATCAGCCCCTCTCCCCATAATCCCGACTTACCCTGCCCCAGCTTCGCACTACCCGTAGCCGGAAGAAAGGCGCCATAGTAGTAATAGTTGAACAGGAAATTGGCCGCGAGCAAAACGAGCGGCGCGACAAAATATCCGGCGCGCGGCAGCTTTCTGTTTTTGACAACGTAGTCCGCAATGAGCACAGCACCCAGGAACACGCCTTCCGTGCGTGTCATGAAAAGCAAGCCAAGAACCACACCAAGGCCGAAAAACTGCTGCCGGCGGTAGAGTATCAACGCGAGTGCCGACAGGAACAGAAACAACGAAGTCTCCATCCCGAACGTCGTGTAGAAGTAATTGAATGACACGACGGTCAATGCGCAGAGCGTCTTCTCATACTTCCCGGTCGCGAGCACATGGGCTCCCGCGATCGCAGCGGCGCACAGGAACACGAAAGACAGAAAAATCGTCGTGTATTGCAGATTTCCCGTCACCGCGTTAGCCGCGATCAACAGGTAGGAATACAACGGCGACGTCAGGCCGTTGAAGCGGTCGCCGGCGTTGTAGGTCAGACCGTTTCCCTCAAACAGATTGCGCAGATACCGCAGGTAAATCAGCGCGTCATCCAGCTGGAAATCGCGCGCCCGCCATGACAGATAGCCGCCGACGGCAATCGTAACCAGAAGCAGGAGCGCATTTTCTGAAAGATACTGTCTGAGTCGTTGCATGCCCGTGGGCCAAAAAGGTTTTGAGTGAGCGCATTCAGCCGCGCTTGCGCGACCTCTAACTTGCCAGGGCGTTGCCCCAATCAGGCAAAAACAAACTTCTTGTCGAGCCGATACTTGACGACGTAACCGATCACCAGTCCAACCACGCCGCCCATCAACCGCGCAGGCTCGGAATGATAGATCGCATCGGCGCCGAATTCGAAACCCCAAAAAATCGCCGTGGTGGCCAGCCCCATCACCGTGTACAGCAGAAAACTCCTGACGCCGTGCGACAGATCGCGATGTCGGTAGCGAAAGATCCAGACCTTATCAAGCGCGAACTTTACCACCAGCCCGACCCCCGTCCCGACGAACACGGACAGCGGCACGCTGAATGCGCCGGAATAGGCCATCACGGACAGCTTCTGAAAACCGATATTGGCGAGAATCGAAAGCCCCGCGAATAGCGCATAAAAAATAACGAGGCGCGACGCGCTCATCGGAGTTGCTGGTGTGCTCACGAAAGGGACCACCCTGTCAGGGAAGATGAAACGAAAATCCGCCGCGCGGCCGGCAACGCATTACAGCGATAGCCGCTTGAACACGCGGCGCGGGATGGAGCGAATGATCAGCATGATGCCCCCCCAGAACCACGGCGTATAAACGACATCTCTGCCCTTTTCCACCGCGCGCACGATATCGCCAGCAACCTTGTCAGCCGTGGCCACGAGCGGCCCCGGCAACGGCAAGCCCGCCGTCATCGGCGTGGCGACGAAGCCTGGCTTGATGGTCACGACATGCGCGCCCGCCTTGAACAGGCGTGCCCGCAAACCCTCGCAAAAAGCCGACAGCGCCGCTTTCGCGCTGCCATACAGATAGTTCGACTGACGCCCGCGATCGCCGGCAACCGACGAAATGACCGCGATCGTGCCGCGTCGCTGCAGCTCGATCACGTTCGCAAAGCGCGTCAGCAGCGCGATGACCGATACCGCATTGGTGTTGAACTCGCGCACTGCAACGTCGACATCGTTCTGGCAAGTCTGCTGGTCCGGCAGCGTGCCGGGCGCGACCAGCACGATATCCAGCGCGCCGAACTCGGCCGCGCAGCGCTGCATCATCGCCGCGTGTTCGCCCAGCTGATCGATGTCCAGCTGCTGGCACAGCACGGTCTGTGCGCCGCGTGCGGTGAGGTCGTCGGCGACCTGCTGCAAGCGCTCCGCATTGCGCGCGACGAGAAAAAACCGCGCACCCTGTTTGGCCCACTGCCGGGCGCAGGCAATGGCAATCGCCGACGTGGCGCCTACGATAACGATATTTTTCATACTCGAGTGGTTCGTTCCCAAAAGCGTGACAGCAAGGCCGGGTCACGCAGCGCCTCGACCTGTTCCCATTGCGGGTACGCAACGCGAAAATCTTCGCCCGACATATGGGCGTCCTTGGCCGGATACAGGCGGCCGCCGCTCTCCCGCACGATCGCGTCGAGCCGTTCGAACAGCTTGCGATTCGATGCCTCGCGCTGCGGAAAATCCAGAGCCAGCGACGTGCCCTCCAGCGGAAACGACAGCAGCCCGGGTGAGCCTAGATGTCCGCAGCGCTTCAACACCGCGAGTATCGACCCGGTGCCGCTGCGGGCGATCGCGTCGAGAATCGCCCGAGTCGCATCGCGAGCGGCCAGCGCCGGCATCACACACTGATACTGCTGAAACCCCGACCGCCCATAAATACGATTCCACTCGAGCAAGCTGTCGAGCGGATAGAAATACGAATCGTAGCTGACCGTCGACTTCACCTCGTCGGCGCGTTGCCGCCGATAGTACAACTCGTTGAACGCGCGCAGGGTCAGCCGATTGAAGATCGGAATCGGCGACGTGAAAGGCACCGTACGCGTCTTGCGGCGTTCAACTTCGAGCCGCCCGCCGGATGCGTGATCGCCGACCATGAAGATGCCTCTGCCCAACGCGGCATCGCGGCTCTGGCAGTCGACCCAGGCGACGCTGTACTCGTGCAACGCATCGAGCCGCTCGGACAGCGTAAAGAATTCGTCGAGGTTGGCAAAGCGGATGCTGGTCACGTCGAGCATGCTCGATTTGATCGGCATCAACTGGATTTCCGCCCAACCGATCAGCCCGGTCATCCCCAAGCCGCCAATCGTCGCGGCAAAAAACTCCGGATGCGAGTCCGGCGCACACTCGAACTGCGTGCCGTCGCTACGCAGCAGGCAGAAACGCCGCACATGCCGGCCAAAGGTGCCGCGGACATGATGGTTCTTGCCGTGCACGTCGTTGGCAATCGCGCCGCCGAGGGTCGCGTACTTCGTACCTGGCGTGACCGGCAGCATCCATCCGCGCGGAACGGCGACGTCGAGAATCTGCTCGAGCGTGATGCCGGGCTCGGCGCGCAAGATGCCGCTTTGCCAATCGGCGCAAATCAGCCGGTCCAGCGGCAGCGTCTGGATCACGTGTCCCGACGACGCGAGGCAACTGTCGCCATAGCTGCGCCCATTGCCGAACACGAGCGTCGTGCGTTCCCCGTCCGCCACGCCGCGCCATACCGTGGCCGCCGAATCGCGCCACGCGATCGGATGCGCATCTTGCGGAACGTACGGATAGCGCCCCCAGGACTGGACTTTGGACATCGCCTAGATCGCCATCCAGAACACGATGCCGCACAGCGCGAAGACCAGCCAGCTGCCCCGATCTTTCGCGGCGAAGACGATCGGATCGTCGTGCATCTTGCCACGATGAGCGATGATCCATGTCCGGCTTACCCAGTAAAGCAGCAAAGGACAAGCGATCCAGATGAACTCCGGATGCCGGTACAGGCTCGTCGTATTGCCGTCCTGAATGTAAAGCGCGAGAACCAGCACCGAAAGATAGCCGGAGGCTGCGCCAAGCGACGAAATCAGCGAGAGATCGCTCGCGACATAGCCCCGGCCGCGCGACTTCACGAGGCCACGTTCCCGTAGCGCATGCAATTCCGCATATCGCTTGACCAGCGCCAGGCTCAGAAAAATAAACATCGAAAACGCCAGCAGCCAGAACGTGAGCCGTGCGTCGATCGCGGCGCTTCCGGCGATGATTCGCGTTGTGTAGAGCGAGGCCAGAACCACGACATCCATCATGACGCGCCGCTTCAGATAAAGCGAATAAGCGAGCGTGAGTAGGTAATAGCCGAGCAAGACCAATGCGAACTTATGTGGCAGACAGAACCATGCAATCGCGCCACCTAGCACCAGTAGAACAGGAAAGAGCGTCGCGCCCCAGATGAGCGGCAATGCGCCGGAAGCAAGCGGCCTTTTGCGTTTTGTCGGATGATGCCGGTCGTCTTCGAGATCGAGCAGGTCATTCAGCAAATAGACGCTCGACGCACACAGGCCGAAGGCAAAAAAGGCGAGAATCGCGGCAATCACCAGAGCCGGATCCGATAGTTGGTGCGCCGCCAGCAACGGAACGAATATCAGCAGGTTCTTCAGCCACTGGTGCAGCCGCAACGATTTCGCCCACGTCTTCGACCGCGCGGTACGTTCGTCGATCACGCGCTTGACATTGCCGTGCTTGCGCGCGGCACGCTCCACCCCAGTCGATGGATTGACGACGTAAGCGCGCTCCGCGGCCTCCCAGACCGCGACGTCGTCGTGCGAATTTCCCGCGTAATCGAAGCCTTTTTCGCCGAACTCCGCAACCAGCCTGTCGCGCTTGCGATGCGCGGACAGATTGATATCGCCGTCCGTGGCAAAGATCTTATCGAACAGTCCGAGATGATCGGCGATGGCATTCGCATAGCGCAGATGGCTCGCGGTTGCCAATACGAGCGTACGCCCCGCGGCCCGCTCCTCCTTCAGCCACTCGATCACGGCGGCATCGTAAGGCAGAACGGTAACGTCGATATTGGTGGCCTCGGCCAGACGGGCTTTGAGCCCCGCCTTACCCTCGCGCATGAGCCATAGAAGCGGCTCATAGAAACGGTGCGGCGCGGACCGGGTGAACGCAAAGCCGCATTCGATCAGGACGTCTGAGCGAATGAGCGTTCCGTCAAGGTCGACAACGAGGGGTTTGCTGCTCATTCAGTTGTCCGCCGCAAGGGAGAAAACAAGGTGAAAAACCATGCGATAACGAGAAATGCGGATAGAAAATCGTGTAGAAATCCGTTCTGACACGGTGCTTGGTCGAATCGAATCGCCAAAGCCGGCTACTCCACGCGCGTCTGGCGCGCGCCACTTTACTATCTCGGCACTCGCCTTACAACTCGCCTCGAAGTCATTTGATTCCGCCGAGTTGTGATGGAGGCGACAATCGGCGGCGGTCCTATGCAAGCTCGGCAAATACTACAACATCCGATACGCACGACGGTTCGCGCAAATTAGACGGCCTCAGGCCGCCAATACTTCGTCATATAACGCCTGATACGCGTCGCCCAACGCCGGTCCCGAAAACAGGCGCTCATATCGCTCGCGGGCCGCCGCCCCCATTTTGCGGGCAAGCGCTTCATCGACAACAAGCTGCTTCATCGCGGCAGCCAGTTTTTGTGGCGCCTCGGGCGGCACGACAAACCCCGTCACCCCATCCTCGTTCACAAACGACGTCCCCGATCCCACCTCGCAGCACACCATCGGCTTGCCGAACATCGCCGCTTCGACCAGCACCATCCCGAACGCTTCGGAGCGCAAATGCGAGGGCAGCACCATCGCGCGACAGCCCTTGAGCAGCGCGACCTTTTCTTCATGCGTGACCTGCCCGGCAAACACGACGTTGCTCGCGCCATGCTCCCGCGCCAACGCGGCGAGCCGCTCGCGCTCGGGTCCCGAACCCGCGATGACGATTTTCGCCCGCACATGCCGGGCGGCCTCGACGAGCGTATGCAGTCCCTTGTAGTAACGCAGCACGCCGAGCGCGAGAAAATAAGGCTCGCCTGGCGCCAGACCGAGCCGGCTGTCGAGCTTGCGCTGCGCGTCGAGGGGCTGCAGCTCGTCGCGGTAGTCGATGATGCCCAGCGGAATCGTCTTCAAACGCTCCTTCGACACGCAGGCCGCGAGCGCCTCGCTGGTCCGCGCATAGGCGGGCGACGTCGCGACCACCGCGGACATGCTGCGCAGCGTGCGCCGCATCAGCGGTCCATAGACGGCGCCGAGCAGCTTCTGCCGCACGATGTCGGAGTGATACGTCATCACCGTCGGCTTTTTCGTGCGTCCGAGCAGATGCAAGACGTCGGCGAACGGCCACGGAAAATGGAAGTGCACGACATCGGCCCAGTCGGCCATCTGGCGATACTTCATGACCGCGCACGGCCCGCCGAGATCGCACGATGCCGGCGCGGCCCACGATTTCTCGCGGACCACCTGCCCCTCGGGACGCTCGACGACGCTCGGCGTCGGCGTCGGCGACAAGGTCAGAATGCGCGGTTCGACGCCGCGCTCGCGCGTCGACAGCGCGATCTGGCGGATCGCTTCCTGCAAGCCGCCAGGCGGGTCCGGGAAGTACGTGCGGTACACATGAACGACCCTCACGTACGCACCTCCGCGCCGGCTTGCGGCGCGCTGCTGCCGCCCGCGAGCGGATAGTGGAACGTGATCGCCAGCATCTTGTCCAGCCGTGCCTCCCACGTATTCTCGCCGACCGCCGCACGCGCTTCGTCGGCGCTCAGCTTGCCGCGCGCGAGCTGCCTTTCGATCGCCGCGATGAAGGCGTCGGCATCGCCGCCAACTTCGAGCCCCGCGCGCGGTTCCTTCGCGAAATCGAGCGGCGTCGACACGACCGGCAAACCGGCCGCGAGATATTCGTAGAACTTCATCGGAAACATCGAGTGCGTGTACTCGTTGATCAACGTCGGCAGCACGCCGACCCGCATGCCGCGCAGGTACTGCGGCAGCACGCGATACGGCCGGTAGCCGAGCAGATGCACGTTCGGCAGACGCGCGAGTTGCGCGAGCAGGTCGCTGCGCTGCCCTTCGCGCTCCTCGCCGATGATCACCCATTGCCAGCGCGGCCGCGCCTGCGCGGTTTGCAGCAGCAGCGGCAGGTCGACCTTGAAGTCCGACAGCACGCCGTGATACACCAGCCGCGGCTCGTCGATCGCGGCGAGCTCGGCGGGCAACGGGCCGTCCGCCCGCGCTGCGCCGAAGTGCGCTTCGTCGACCACGTTGCCGAAGAAATGCGTATTGGGATTGAACGGCACGCACACGTCCTTCAGCGATTGCGCGGTCGTAAACACCGCCTCGCAGCGGCCGAGCAGATCGCGTTGCGCGTTGCGGAACGCGTCGACGTCGACGCCCGGAATCGCCGCGATGTCGTCCACGCAGTGGTAGACGAGCGGCCCGCGCGGCAGCGTCGCAATCGCGTCGAGCATGTACGGGTGGTAGGTCCACACGACCGGCTCGTCGTAGCGATGCGACCTCGCGAAGCGGTTCACCGAAAAGCGCAGCATCGCCTGGTTCAGCGAGCGCACGAACGGCAAATGATGCCCCGCCGGCACCATCAGCGGCGACAACACCCAGATGTTGTCGGCGCGCCGCGGCGGCCCGAGCATGAGCGACTGCACGCCGCGCCACAAGCGCCGCCACAGGCGCGACCAGTCGCGGCCGCTGGCCACTTTCGGCGAGCGGAAGCCGACGCTTTCCACATACAGGATTCGCCAGCCGCGCGCGGCCAGGATGCTCGCCGTGTGCTGCTTGTTGGTCCAATACGGCTCGTCCCAGTCGGCGGTCGAAAACAGCACGCAGTCTTGCGGGGCAAGCACCGGGTTCTTGCCGTCAGCCAACGAACACCTCGACCGGTCGGCCGCGCAGGCTGTCGACGATGCGCCGCGACGCCAGCCCGTCGCCATACGGATTCGCTCGATCGCGCAGCGCGGCGCGCCGCGCGGGATCGTCGAGCCAGCCGATCACGGCGCGCTCGATGCTCGCCGCGCTCTGCCCCGCGAGCGTCGCGAAGCCGGCGTCGACGCCTTCGCGGCGCTCGGTGTGGTTGCGCATCACGACGACCGGCACGCCGAAGGTCGGCGCTTCTTCCTGGATGCCGCCCGAATCGCTGACCACGACAGCGCTGCCGCTGATCAGATAAAGGCTCGTCGGATAGTCGACCGGCTCGATCAGCGCGAGGTTCGCGATGCCATCGAGCTCGCGATGCACGGGCTCGCGCACGGCCGGGTTCAGATGCACGGGGAATACCCAGCGGTAATCGCTATAGCGCTGACACAAATCGCGCAGCACCCGGCAAATGTCCTGCAGCACGTCGCCGAAATTCTCGCGGCGATGGCAGGTGACGAGCACGTGCTGCTGCTGCGCGCCGCGCCATGCGGGCAGCGGACTCGCCGCGGGCGTGACGTTCCAGCTCGCGCGCACTTCGCCGATCGCATCGACGACCGTGTTGCCGGTCACGACGATCTTCTCCGCCGCGACACCTTCGGCAAGCAGGCTGTCACGCGCACGCGAGGTCGGCGCGAAATGCAGCGTCGCGATGCGCCCGAGCAGACTGCGGTTCGCTTCCTCGGGAAACGGACTCGTGAGATCGCCGGTGCGCAGCCCCGCCTCGACGTGACCCACGCGGATGCCGCGTTGGAACGCCGCGAAGCCCGCGCAGAACGCGGTCGTCGTGTCGCCCTGCACGATCACCCAGTCGGGGCGCGTTTCGTCGAGCGCGCGGTCGAGCGCCGCGATCAGGCGCGACGCCAGCGCGTTCAGCGATTGACCCGGGTGCATCGTTTCGAGCGTGATGTCCGGTTCGATGCCGAAGAATTCGAGCGCCTGCGCGGCCATGTCCTTGTGCTGTCCGCTCGCGCAGACGATCGTGTCGAACTCGCTGCGCAGCGCTCGCACGAGCGGTGCGAGCTTGATGACCTCGGGCCGCGTGCCCATCACCACCATGACTTTCATTGCAGTGCTTTCCCCGCCTCGACCTTGGTATGAGCGCCCCGGAACTCGACGCCGAGCGCAAGCGGCGTCGTGTCGGCGAATGGCGTGACGACGTGAAATGCGCCGTCGTGTTCGACGACCCGCGCGAACGACCGGAAGCGCAGGAAATCGAGCGCGGCTTCTTCGTGCAGGAACAGCGGCCATTGCGCCTTAGCGCGCATGTAGGCGATGAACTGCTCGTGCGCGTCGATGCGCGCCGCCTCGTCGGACCAGCCGTACGCGTAGCGCTCGGAGAACGGATGGTCGAGATAGCCGAACAGCGTGTTGGTCGCGTACGCGGTGTCGAACGCCTGCTTGAAGATCGCGAGCGGATCGCCCTCTTTCAGCATGCAGTCGCCGTGCAGCATGCACTGCTGACTATGGCCGACGAAGCCCGCGGGCAAACCGGCCAATGCGCCGCCGCGCGCCGACAGAAACTCGGGATCGTTGCGGATGATGCCGCCGATGCAGCCCGCGTAGCCGGCGTCGACCAAGCCGCGCATCGCGTACGGCGGCGACTGGTGAAACGGCGACACCGCGTAGCGCACCGGCACGCCGGTCGCGCGTTCGAGCAGTTCGGCCGATTGCGCGCCTTCCGCGAGCGCGGTGTCGTAGCTGCCGCCCCAGTTCGGCGAATGCGTCGCCGTGTGCGACAGCACCGCGCCCTGCTGCCGGTCGGCGAGCAGGTCGCGCAGGATGTCGTGCTGGCCGCCACGCTGCAAGTTGTGGGTATGCACCGCGAGCGTGAACGGCACGCCGAGCCGCTGATACGCGTGCCATAGCGGACGCGCCGATTCGACGTCCTCGTCGCAATCGAGCCGCGACGTGATCGCCGCGTCGTAGCCCCACGGCAGTTCGCTCAACACCGGTTGACACGGCAGCGCATCGGCCCGGTAGCCGCACAGGAACTGCTCGACGAGGCGCCATTCGAACGAATCGCATGGACCGACCGGCCGATTGAACCACAGCACGCCCGACGCGCCGGCATCCCACAGCGCCGCGTAGGCGAACTGCCGCTCGCCATTCACGACGACCGCGGCCAGTTCCGCTTCGGCCGGCACGTCGGGCGCTTCTGCAAGCGCCCAGATCGAGCCGTCGGCGCGAATCGCGCCGTAGCCGAGGTTGTTCCATTCGTCCGCGAAATCGAAGCGCTCGAACGGGCGATGCCATGCCGCGCCGCCGAGCGTCTGCGCAAGCGCGCCGTAGCGCACCGCCGCCGGGCTTTCGCGCGATTCACCGGAAGGCGCCGCTGCACTGCGGCTCGCCTGTGCAAGTTCGGGCGGCAAGGCCGCGGGCCGATAACGCAGATAGTCCGCGAGCGCGATCGGCATATGGCCGAACACGATCAGCTTGCGCGGCCGCGCATTCACGAATGCGATCAGGTCGGCGCTCCACGCGTCGGGCGCGTCGACGGCGACCACGACGTCGGGCGCGATCTCATGCAGCATGTTGCGCGTGATCGCGTGCGCCCCGCTCGCGCTGACCGAGCGGCGCAGCGCCGCCAGCACGTATTGGCCCGCGTCGGCGCGCGCATCGGGAAACACGACGCCGATCATGCGCTCACCACGTGGCGGAATTTGGCGCGGCTGCCCACGCGCACGAAATCGTCGTGACCGACGTAGGCGATCGTGAACGCGTCCTGCCAGAAGTGGCGCAGCTTCGCGGTCGTGTCTTCCGCGTTCGCGTGCGGTTCGAGCACGATGCGCAAAGTGGGCGGCGTCGTGCGCAGATCGATCTGGAATTCCTGGATGCCGCCGACGCGGTGATCGAGCATGTCCTGGATGTGGTGCGTCGGATGCGCGACGCCGTTGATCGGCACGACGTCGTGAATCCGGCCGACCACGTCGGTCAGGAAAAAGCCCTTGTCCGTCTCCTGCACGCGCGCGAGGTCGCCGGTCGTGTAGCGGATCAACGGCATCAAGCGGTTGCGAAAACCGGTGAAGACGAGCTCGTGCGCGCCGTCGGGGTTGTCCGGCGCGACGCGGCTTTCCGGCCAGCCTTCCGATTCGAGGATCTGGAAGCCGCCTTCATGGCCGTCGAGCTCGTAGGCCATCACACCGAGCTCGGCGAGACCGTAACGGTCGATCACGCGACAGCGCAACGCCTTCGCGATCATCTCGCGCGCATGCGGCTCGAGCAGCTCGCCGCTCGACTCGAACACCTCGAACGCATTGCCGCCGCCGTACTTGCGCTCGACGTAGCAGGCGAGCGCGTACATCGTCGATGGATGCGAGTGCGCGAGATACGGACGGCGCCGCTTCAGCGTGCGCCACATTTCCTCGAGGCCCTGATCGTCGATGCGGTCGAAGAAGATATTGCTGCGATTCATCGCGAAGCATTTGAAGTCTTCGCGCGATGGCCACTCGGGCACGGCCTGATCCGGGAAACGGCACGCGAAATGCAACTCCGAGCGATGGCGCAGCTTGCCGATCCGCTCGCGGCAATAGTTGGTGACCGCCGACGAATAATCGGCGCCTTGCTGGTCGTAGTAGATCGTCGTCGAAAGGCCGGTCGAGCCGCCGGTCTTGCATGCGTGGTGCTTGCCCGCCTCGAGCGGCCCCGACAACAGGCGCGGCCCCTGCTCGCGGATGATGTCTTTCGTCAGATACGGCAGTTCTTCCAGATAGCGCGGGTCGTCCATGAGCTTGGCGGGATAGAACTGCTTCGCCTGGAACAGATCGCGATAGTAAGGCACCTTCGCGCCGGCGAATTCAAGCGTGGCGACGAGTCGTTCGAGCGCGATGCGGCGGCGGTGCGGCATCGGCAGTGCATAGTGCTCGCGCAGCTCGCGGATTTTCGGGCGCACGTTGCGTTTTTCAGCGTTCTCCGCAATCGGATACGCGATATAGCCGCCCGCGAAACCCTTCAACGCGCGAAACGGCTGACGCACGAGCAGGGATTCGGAGTAGCGCAGAAATGGATGATTAGCTCGCATCGAATTCGAACCTTGTTACGCCTCGAGGCCTGCCACGAGGGTGTTGCTGAACGGCGGGACTGCGGGTCGCTGGCCGGCGCGCGGGCCGGCGGCGCACCAGGGCGCCGCGCCGCCGCGCGCACGCATGCTCAGTGCGGCAACTGCGCGACGTGGCTGATAAGCGGCAGATCGGTTTTTTCCAGCGGCAGCACGGCTTCGTCGGCGACCATCTTGCCGTGCTCCATCGAGATCTTGCGGTTGCACACGCGCGCGACCAGCGACGGATCGTGCGACGCCACCACCAGCAGCGCCGCCTTGCCGACGAGACCTTCCAGACGCTCGGCCGCCTTCACGCTGAACTCGGCGTCGCCGACGCTCAGCCATTCGTCCATGATCAGGATGTCGGCTTCGACGCTCGTCGAGATCGCGAATGCGAGGCGTAGCATCATCCCGCTCGAATAGGTGCGCACCGGCAGATTCAGATAGTCGCCCAGTTCGCTGAAGTCGGCGATCTCGTCGATCTTGCCGCGGATGCGCGCGGGCTTGAGCCCGTCGAGAATGCCGCGCAGATAGATGTTTTCGAAGCCGGTCGCGTCGGGGTCGAGGCCCATCGACACGTCGAGCAGCGAGGCGATCTTGCCCTGCACCTTCAGCTCCCCGCGCACCGGCGCATAGACGCCCGACAGCGTGCGCAGCAGCGTCGTCTTGCCCGAGCCGTTGTGGCCGATCAGGCCGATGCGCTCGCCTTCGCTGAAAGAGAAGCTCAGGTCGTCGATCGCACGGACGACCGCATGGCGACCCGCGTCCTGGCCGATCCGGCCGCCCGTCGTCAGATTGAGCACCGCCTTTTTCAGCGAGCGATGCGAGTTCTCGTAAATCGGAAATTCGACGGAGATGTTACGAGCGACAATCGATGAAGAACTCACAATATCAAAGCCAGTAAGGAACGCGATTACGGAAACGCTTCATCAGGAACTGCGCGAACGCAAAACCAACGATCAACAGACCAATCGACCAGGCCCACGACTCCCAGTTGCTCGGGCGGCCGGTGAGCGGCGCGCGCACCGTTTCGATCAGGTGATAGAGCGGGTTGTAGTCGGCGACCCACGCGCGGTCCTTCAGGATTTCCGGCGACCACATGACCGGCGTGAAGAAGAACACGACCTGGATCAGGTTCGTGACGATCGGCGGGATGTCGCGAAAGCGTGCGCACAGCACGCCGAGCGTGACGCCGAGCCACACGCCGTGCATCAGCAGGATCACCAGCGCGAACGGCACCAGCACGATTTCCCAGCCCGGCCAGTGACCGAACACGATCAGCAGCACGACCACGACCGGCAGGCTGTGCAGCAGGATCACGAAGTTGCGCCATGCGATGCGGCATACGTGGACCGTCAGCGGCAACCTGATCTGCTTGATCAGATATGCGGAGCCGATGAAGGCCATGCAGCCTTCGTTGGCGACCGACGCCAGATACGCCCACACGACCAGACCCACCGCGAGATACGGCAGGTAGTCGGAGATTTCCTGATGCAGCAGCGTCGAATACAACGCGCCGAGCACGACCACCATGATGATCGTGCTCAGCGTGAACCAGAACGGCCCGAGCACCGAGCGGCGATAGCGCTGCCGGATGTCGTGCCAGCCGAGCGTGCCCCAGACCCGCACCGCTTTCATGCCGACCAGCAGGTCGTCGTGCTCGTTGTGACGCGTCAGGTCTTCCGAGTCGTTGGTAAAACTGATATCCATCTCAAGTACGTCCGTAAATGTCTTCGAAGCGAACGATGTCGTCTTCGCCCAGATATTCGCCGCTTTGCACTTCGATCATCACGAGCTCGACGACGCCCGGATTTTCGAGGCGATGTTTGTGACCCGCCGGGATATAGGTCGACTCGTTGGTTGACACGAAAAACGCCCTCTCGCCGTTCACGACCTTCGCCATGCCGCTCACCACGACCCAATGCTCGTTGCGGTGATGATGCATCTGCAGGCTCAGGCTCGCGCCCGGCTTCACCTCGATGCGCTTGATCTTGAAGCGCGGCCCCTCTTCGAGCACCGAATAGGTGCCCCACGGTCGATGCACGGTGCGATGCACCTTGTACGTCTCGTGGCCGCGCGACTTCAGCTCGGCGAAAATCTGCTTCACGTCCTGCGCGCGATCCCTGTGCGCGACGAGCAGCGCATCGGGCGTGTCGATCACGATCAGGTTATCGATGCCGACCGCGCCGATCAGGCGCCCGCCGCTGCGCAGATACGAGTTCTTCACGTCGACGAGCAGCGCCTCGCCTTCGACGCGGTTGCCGCTCGCATCGGCCGGCGACAGGTCCGAGAGCGCGGTCCACGAGCCGACATCGGTCCAGCCGAGGTCGCAGCACACGACCGCCGCGTGCGCGCACTTCTCCATCACCGCATAGTCGAACGACAGCTCCGGCACCGCGCCGAAGCAGCCCGGCTCGAGACGCACCTGCGCGCCGCTCTTGCCTTCCGCGGACGGCGATTTGTCCATGCATGCGGCCGCGGCATCGAGAATGTCCGGACAATGCTCGCGCATTTCCTTCAGGATCGTCCCCGCGGTGAAGCAGAACATGCCCGAGTTCCACACGAACTTGCCCGACGCGAGATACTCACGGGCCTTCTCCAGCGACGGCTTCTCGACGAAGCGCACCACCCGCTCGCCATCGGCTTCGATATAGCCGTAGCCGGTTTCGGGCGTATCGGGATGCATGCCGAAGGTCACCACCTTGCCGGCCTGCGCAAGCGTCTGCGCACGCGCGACCGCTGCGGCGAACGCGGCCTGGTCCGCGATCAGATGATCGGCGGCGAGCACCAGCATCACCGTGTCTTCGCCGTGCGCCTTTTGCGTATGCAAGGCCGCCGTGGCAACCGCCGCGGCCGTGTTGCGGCCGAACGGTTCGAGAATGAACGAGGTCGCGATGTTCTTGCCGTTCACCTCGCGGAAATCGTCTTCGGTCTTGAAGAACAACTCACGGTTGGTTACCGTCAGCACTTCCTTCACGC
The DNA here is from genome assembly GCF_001865575.2 of Paraburkholderia sprentiae WSM5005. Classification (NCBI taxonomy): domain Bacteria; kingdom Pseudomonadati; phylum Pseudomonadota; class Betaproteobacteria; order Burkholderiales; family Burkholderiaceae; genus Paraburkholderia; species Paraburkholderia sprentiae. The sequence continues at coordinate 614,257 of NZ_CP017561.2, read as the reverse complement.
CGGGCAAGCCGACCGCGCGCAGGAAGGCCTTTTGCAGCAGGCTTTCGCCGTCCGCGAGACGGATGAACGGCTTCGGGTGCGATTCACGCGAGACCGGCCAGAGCCGCGATCCCGCTCCGCCGCACAGAATGATCGGTAACAAACTCACAGCTCCCTCTCAGTGCCGTATCTATTACGCGGCCATACTGGCTTGCGCACGGCTGACGCACACGTTTGCAATCTACTGCGCATAGACCGTTGAATCCGCGCCCCGCGCGGCCTCGCGTTGAGCGACATTCTACCGCCGCCGCCTTTCATCATTGTCAGGGAACGATCGCACAGATCCGTATCGAACAGCCCCCGCGTCGAGTCCGAGACTCAGGCGCGCGCCGCCGGCGATTTCGGAAAACCGTCCGTCAGACACAGCTTCAGCGCGTCGCGCCAATGCGGCGCGGCAAGCCCGAACACGCGCGCCAGCTTGTCGTTCGACATTCTGGAATTGGCTGGGCGCTTGGCGGGCGTAGGGTAATCCGCGGCGGGAATCGGCAGCGTGGTCGGCTGTTTCGGCAAATCCGCGAGTTCGAAGATCGCCGACGCGAAACCGTGCCACGACGTCGAGTCGCCCGCGCATAGGTGATAGACGCCCGAGCGCTCGCGCCACCACTTCGCGCTGTCTTCGGCGGCGAAGGACTGGGCGCACAGATGTGCGCTCAGCGTCGCGATCGTGTTGCACCAGGTGGGCGCGCCGAACTGATCGGCCACCACCTTCAACTCGGGGCGATCGGCGCCGAGCCGCAGCATCGTCAGCAGAAAGTTCTTGCCGCGCGTGCCGTACACCCAACTCGTGCGCAACACGAGATGGTTCGCACCGCTCGCCGCGATCGCCTGCTCGCCCGCGAGCTTGCTGCGGCCGTAGACGTTCTGCGGATCGGTCGGATCGTCTTCGACGTACGCGCCTTCCTTCGTGCCGTTGAACACGTAGTCGGTCGAATAGTGGATCAGCGCGGCGCCGAGCTTTTTCGCTTCCTCGGCGAGCACGCCCGGTGCTTCGCCGTTGATGCGCATCGCGAGATCGCGCTCTTCTTCGGCTTTGTCCACCGCGGTATAAGCGGCCGGATTGACGATCAGCGCGGGACGCACGTCGCGCACCACCGAGCGGATTTGCTCGAGGTTCGACAGATCGAGCCGCGAGCGGTCGACCGCGACCACGTTGCCGAGCCCTTGCAGCGTGCGCGCGAGCTCGTAACCGACCTGGCCGTTTACGCCGGTAACGAGGATCGTCCGTTTCGCTTGATGTGCGCTCATGCGATCCCCTTATGCGTAGACTTCGGCGTCGGCGAGGCGCTTGCCCGCCGCATCCTTGGCCGCGAGCAGCGGCTCGAAGTCGAGCGGCCATTCGATACCGATCGCCGGATCGTTCCAGACGATGCTGCGCTCGTGCTCGGGGAACCAATAATCCGTGGTCTTGTAGAGGAACTGCGCGGATTCCGACAGCACGACGAAGCCGTGCGCGAAACCGGGCGGCACCCACAACTGCCGATGGTTCTGGACCGACAGCGTCACGCCGATCCACTTGCCGAAGTTCGGCGAGCTTTTGCGGATGTCGACGGCGACGTCGAACACTTCACCCTCGACCACGCGCACGAGCTTGCCCTGCGCATGCTCGATCTGATAGTGCAGACCGCGCAGCACGCCTCGCGCCGAACGCGAGTGATTGTCCTGCACGAACTCGACGCTCGCCTCGACCTTCTCGGCAAATTCGAGCGCATTGAAGCTTTCGAAGAAGAAGCCGCGCGCATCGCCGAACACCTTCGGCTCGATGATCTTGACTTCGGGCAGCGCGGTTGCCGTTACCTGGATGGCCATGCGACGTGGTCCGTAAGAATGTTTTGCAGGTATTGCCCGTAGGCATTCTTCGCGAGCGGCTTGGCGAGCGCGAGCAGCTGCTCGCCGTCGATCCATTGGCGCCGGTACGCGATCTCTTCCGGACACGCGACCACCAGACCCTGGCGCTTTTGCAGCGTCGCGATGAAGGTCGCGGCTTCGATCAGCGAATCGTGCGTGCCGGTGTCGAGCCACGCATAACCGCGGCCCATGATCTCGACGTTGAGCGCCGCGTTCGCGAGGTAGCGCGAGTTCACGTCGGTAATTTCGAGTTCGCCGCGCGGCGACGGCTGGATGTCGGCGGCGATGTCGCAGACCTGCTTGTCGTAGAAATACAGGCCGGTGACCGCGTAGTTCGAACGCGGCTTGGCGGGCTTCTCCTCGATCGACAACGCGCGGAATTGCTGGTCGAATTCGACCACGCCGTAGCGCTCCGGGTCCTGCACGTGATACGCGAACACGGTCGCGCCGTCGGTTTGATCGTCGGCGCGCTCGAGTTGCTTCGCCAGATCGTGGCCGTAGAAAATGTTGTCGCCGAGAATCAGCGCCGACGGATCGTTGTGCACGAACTCGCGGCCGATGATGAACGCCTGCGCGAGCCCATCCGGCGACGGCTGCACCGCGTACTGGATGTTCATGCCCCACTGGCTGCCGTCGCCGAGCATTGCCTCGAAGCGCGGCGTGTCCTGCGGCGTGGAGATGATCAGCACGTCGCGAATTCCCGCCACCATCAGCGTGGACAGCGGGTAGTAGATCATCGGCTTGTCGTACACCGGCAGCAGTTGCTTGGAGACGACGTGCGTGATCGGATACAGGCGGGTGCCCGAGCCGCCCGCGAGAATAATGCCTTTGCGCGCCATTGCCGTGCCTTTACGCGCGCTGCGCGTAGTTGGTCTCGACCCACTTCCGGTATTCGCCCGAAGCGACTTCGTCGACCCATTGCGGGTTGTCGAGATACCACTGGACCGTTTTGGCGAGACCCGTCTCGAACGTTTCCGCCGGCTTCCAGCCGAGTTCGCGTTCGAGCTTGCGGGCGTCGATTGCGTAACGGCGATCGTGACCCGGGCGATCCGTCACATAGGTGATCTGGTCGCGATACGAGCCGGCCGGCTTCGGACGTTGCTGGTCGAGCAGGTCGCACAGCGTATGCACGACCTCCAGATTCTTCTTCTCGTTCCAGCCGCCGACGTTGTACGTCTCGCCTGGCGTGCCGCGCGCGAGCACTTCACGGATCGCGCTGCAATGGTCGCCGACGTACAGCCAGTCGCGCACGTTCTGCCCGTCGCCATACACCGGCAGCGGCTTGCCGCCCAGCGCATTGGCGATCATCAGCGGGATCAGCTTCTCGGGGAACTGGTATGGGCCGTAGTTGTTCGAGCAATTGGTGGTCAACACCGGCAGGCCGTAGGTGTGATGATAGGCGCGCACGAGGTGGTCCGAGCCGGCCTTGGTCGCCGAATAGGGGCTATTCGGCGCATACGGCGTGGTTTCGGAGAATTGCGGATCGGTTGCCGACAGCGAGCCGAACACTTCGTCGGTCGACACGTGCAGGAAGCGAAACGCGGCGCGCTCCGCTTCGCCCAGCGTATTCCAGTAGCTGCGCGTCGCTTCGAGCAAGGTAAAGGTACCGACCACGTTGGTTTGCACGAAATCGGCCGGACCGTGAATCGAGCGATCCACATGGCTCTCGGCCGCGAAATGCAGTACGGCGCGCGGCTTGTGTTCGGCCAATAGCGCGTCGAGCGCGGCGCGATCGCAAATGTCGACGCGCGCGAAAATGTGTTTGGGATTGCCCTGTAGCGACTTCAGCGTGCCCAGGTTGCCGGCGTAGGTCAGCTTATCTACGTTGAGCACCGATTCGTCCGACGCATTCAGCCAGTCGAGCACGAAATTAGCGCCGATAAAGCCGGCACCGCCCGTTACCAGGATCATGTAATTCCCTTGTCGATGTTAGTGACAGGCAGCGAAAAGCCTGCAGCCTGTTCACCCCGCGTGGTGATGTCCGTTTCTCTAGCCGCTCGACGAGTCCGCCCGGCGAGTGGACACTCAGACGCCAATTTTATGAAGCACCAATTATAAAGCGGCCCAGTGCAAAAACTAGAACCCTAACAACTTGAAACAGCTTGACAGAACTCGTTGCCGTCGTTCCGTTAAAAGCGGCTTTTCGGTGCGGTTACGCGCATTTGGCGCTTGCGACGATGTACGCCGCATACTGCGCGGCGCGGCGCGCAAACAGCGAGAAACGAAGCAGAAGAACGGCGAAGCGTCACGCAGGGCCGCAAACGCGGCCACTCCGGTGGCTTGACGCAAGCCTCAGGCGGTTGCTCGCGCGAGCGCGCTCAGGCCGCGAGCATCCAGCGCAGTGTATCGATGAAGGGAATCGATTCGACCGCAGGCACCAGCGCGCGCAATTTGGCCGGCGAGCCGGCGAGCATCTTGACGTCCGTTTGCCGGACAAAGGCGGGATTGACCTGGACTTCGATGTCGTGACCGGTGAGCTCGCTCGCGCTCGTGAGGATTTCACGCAACGAGTACGGGGTGCCGGTGCAGACATTGACGATTTCGGCGGCGACGTCGGAGTCGAGCAGCGCCTCGTACGCGCTCGCCACATAACGCACGTCGGAGAAGTCGCGTGCGATGTCGATATTGCCGAGCTCGATCGACGCGGCGCGCCGCGCGAAGTGGCTGACGATCTTCGGCACGAGGAAGTTGACCGCCTGGCCGCGACCGGTGTAATTGAACGGCCGCACTATCAGGATCGGCAGGCGGTCGAACCATGTGCGCACGAGCGCTTCCATCGCCGCCTTGCTGGCCGCGTAATGATTGACGGGCGTGAGCGGAAAGCTCTCGTCGATCGCGGCGCTGCTGACGTTGCCGTACACGTTCGCGCTGCTCGCGATCAGCAGCTTCCGCGGCACGTGGCCGATCGCGGCGCAGGCTTCGAGCAGATTCTGCGTGCCGATCACGTTGACGCGATAGAAGTCGAGCGGATCGTCGTGACCCACGAAGCTGATCGCGGCCAGATGCACGATGTAATCGGGACGCACGGTTTCGAGCACGCGCCGGCATGCTTGCGGCGACGTGATGTCGAGTTTGACGCGTGTCGGCGTGTCGGGCTCGTCGCGGCCGGACACCGCTTCGACCACGGTGTGGCCACGCGCGGCCAGCTTCTCGACCAGATAGCGGCCGGTAAAACCGCTCGCACCGGTGATGAGCGTGCGAAACGATTGCTTCGCCGCGGCAGACGACATGCTGGCTTCGTTCACGAAAGAGTCATCCTGTTGTTGTATTGGAAGCGCGCGCGATCCGTGCGTTGGGGGTTGCCTTGCGGGGTCGCGGCGGTGTTCCAGCCGCGTCCCCCGCGACGTGATCGCGCGATATTCGAACCTCAAACGGGCTATTATGTCACGCTGACTTGCCGCGCTGTCCAGCATGGCACGCGTCGTGCAGCACCGCGCGTATCGAATCGTTTTGACCTCCTCGATGACACCCTTCAACGCTTCCAGCACGTCCGCTCCCCTCGTCCCTCTTGCTTTCGGCGATCTGCAAGGCTGCCGCACCCCGTTTCAGCAACTGCTTGCCAAAGCCGCGCCGCCGGACGGCACACCGCTGTGGTTCGCCGGCGATCTGATCAACCGCGGCCCCGACTCGCTCGACACGTTGCGCGACGTGATCGCGCTCGGCGGGCGCGCGGTGCCGGTGCTCGGCAATCACGATCTGCATCTGCTGTCGGTTTCGGCGGGGATTCGCAAGTCGAAGAAAGGCGACACCATCGAAGACATCCTCGCCGCGCCCGATGCCGCCGATCTGATCGAGTGGATACGCCACCGGCCGCTCGCGCATTTCGACAACGGCATGCTGATGGTGCATGCGGGTGTGCTGCCGCAATGGGATGTGACGCTGACGCTCGAACTCGCCGACGAATTGCAACGCGCGCTGCGTGCACCGAACTGGAAAGAGACGCTTGCCGGCTTGTACGGCAACGAGCCGAATCGCTGGAAGCCGGGGCTCAAGGGTATCGAGCGTCTGCGCGTCACGTGCAGCGCGTTGACGCGCATGCGCTTTTGCAGCGCCGATGGCGCGATGGATTTCAGCAGCAGCGGCACGCTCGCATCCGCGCCGGGCGGCTGCATGCCGTGGTTCGACGTGCCGTCGCGCAAGACCGCCGACGTGACCGTCGTGTTCGGTCATTGGGCCGCGCTCGGCGTGATGTTGCGCGACAACCTGATCGGCCTCGACTCGGGTTGCGTGTGGGGAGCGAAGCTGTCGGCGGTACGGCTCGCGCGAGATCCGGCCGGACGGACGCTGACGCAGGTCGATTGCGATTCGTGCGGCGGACAGCGCGGGGGACATTAAACGGGCCACTGCGATGCAGTGCCGCCGCTCAGGCCGAGCGTCGCGAATGATCGACGGGCTCGATCAGCGTTTCCTGCGCCGCAGCAGCGTCGCTCGACGACGCAGCAGCCGCAACGTCGCCCTCTGGCGCGACCGTCCCCGCCACCGCGCTGCCAGCCTGCATGTCCCGCAGCGCGTCCGCCACCACCTGCTGCGCCTGCGCCGCGAGCACCCGCCGGTCCGCCTCCGGCGCGAGCGGTGCGCCAACATACACGTGGGCGGTTAGCGGACCGCCACGCAACAGCATGTCGAGCGAATCGGACAACGACAGATCGTCGATATACGCCGGTGCCGTCGACTGCCGGCCCTGCGCGTCCTCGTACATGATGCACAGCGGCTGCACCGGCACACCGGCCGACACCGCGGCCTGGAACATGTTCGCGTGAAACGGCAGCAACGAGAGCCCGTTCGAGGTCGTGCCTTCCGGGAACACACACATCAGTTCGCCCGCGCTGAGCCGCGCGGCGAGTTCGTGCATGATCCGCTTCGCGTCGCTGCGCTTCTCGCGCTGAATGAACACGGTGTCGAGCTGCTGCGCGAGCCAGCCGACCACCGGCCATTGGCGGATCTCCGCCTTCGACACGAACGGCGTAGGCCGCCACGCATTGATCACGTAGATGTCGATCCACGAGATGTGATTGGCGACGACGAGCGCGCCACGATCGAGCCGCACCGCGTCGTTATGCACGACGAGGCGCATCCCGCACAGACGCAACATCTTCAGCGACCACGCGCGATTGAGCGCGTGACGCCGCTCGGCGCTCGCGTTCGGAAAGCGGGTCGCGACGGTCCACATGCCGTGCAGCAGATGCGTGATCAGACGGATCTTGCGTAACGCGAGCTTCATGGCCGGAGCATTCCTTGACTAGACCGAAACGACACGCTCAGTGCTGTTCGTACGCGAGTTGACCGGACACGACCGTCGCGCGCACTTGTGCCGGCAGCTCGTAGCCGAGGAACGGCGTGTTGTGCCCCTGACTCTTCAGCGCACGCGGCTCGACGCGCCAGTGAGCGTGACGGTCGAACACACAGAGGTCGGCCACCGCGCCCAGCGCGATGCGGCCAGCCGCTTCGAGACCGAGCACCTGCGCCGGCGCCGCGGTGATGCGATTGAGCGCGGTCGCGAGCGGCACGCCCGCTTCGTCGGCCCACTTCACCGTCAGCGACAGGAACAGCTCGAGGCCGGTCGCGCCCGGCGTCGCTTCGGCGAACGGCAGCAGCTTTTCGTCGTCGTCGACCGGCGTGTGCGCCGAGCAGATCGCGTCGATCGTGCCGTCGACGAGGCCCGCGCGGATCGCTTCGCGATCGCGCTGCTGACGCAGCGGTGGATCGAGCCGGAACTGCGAGTCGAAATAACCGATGTCGACGTCGATCAGATGCACGTGGTTCACGGTGACGTCGCACGACACCGGCAGACCCTCGCCCTTCGCCGCGCGCACGAGCACGACGCCCGCCGCCGACGACACGTGCGAAACATGCACGCGCGCGCCGGTCACGCGCACGAGTTCGAAGATCGTATGCAGCGCGATCGTTTCGGCCGCCATCGGCACGCCCGACAGCCCGAGCCGCGACGCCAGCGCACCGCTGGCGGCGACCCCGCTCTTGCCGAGGTACGCATCGAGCGGACGCAGCCAGACGGTGTAGCCGTAGGTCTTCGCGTATTGCAGCGCGCGCATCAACACCTGGGTGTCGACGATCGGCGTATCGGCCTGCGAGAAGCCGACGCAGCCCGCCTCGGTCAGCTGGACCATCTCGGTGATGGCCTGCCCTTTGAGACCGACCGTCAGCGCGCCGAGCGGATATACGTGCGCGCTGTTCAGATTGCGCGCGCGGAATTTCAGCATCTCGACGAGGCCCGGTTCGTCGAGCGTCGGATCGGTGTCCGGCGGACACACGAGGCTCGTCACGCCGCCCGCGAGCGCCGCGGCCATTTCGGAGCCGAGCGTCGCCTTGTGCTCGTAGCCCGGCTCGCGCAAACGCGCGCACAGGTCGACGAGACCCGGCGCGATCGACAGACCGCGCGCGTCGATCGTGCGCTCGGCCTGGAAGCCCGCCGGCGCGTTGCCGAGGGCGGCGATCTTGCCCGCCTCGATGAAAATGTCCTGCTGCTGTTCGCTGCCCGCCGCGGGGTCGATCAGCGTGCCGCCTTGAATATGAATCTTCATGCGCTGCCTTTGTTAAACCTGTGGTTCGGCCTGGGCTTCGGCTTCCTGATCGGCCGCGCCTGCTCGTTAGCCGTTAGTCGTTGTTGCCCGCGACGATCCCCATCACCGCCATGCGCACCGCGATACCGAACGTGACCTGATTCAGGATCACCGATTGCGGGCCGTCCGCGACCTGTGAGTCGATCTCGACGCCGCGGTTCATCGGGCCGGGGTGCATCACAATCGCATCGGGGGCGGCGAGCGCGAGACGCTCTGGCGTGAGCCCCCAGCTCTTGAAGTACTCCTGCGACGACGGCAGCAGCGCGCCGCTCATGCGTTCGTTCTGCAGACGCAGCATGATGATCACGTCGACGTCTTTCAGGCCTTCGTCGAGGTTGTGGAACACGCGCACACCCATCTGTTCGAGACCGCCCGGCAGCAGCGTGCGTGGACCGATCGCACGCACCTCGGGCACGCCGAGCGTGGTCAGCGCATGAATGTCCGAGCGCGCGACGCGCGAATGCAGGATGTCGCCGACGATCGCCACGCGCAGCTTCGTGAAGTCCTTCTTGTAGTGGCGGATCGTGTACATGTCGAGCAGACCCTGGGTCGGGTGCGCGTGACGGCCGTCGCCGGCGTTGATCACGTGCACGTGCGGCGCGCAGTGCTGCGCGATCAGGAACGGCGCGCCGCTCGACGCATGACGCACGACGAACAGATCCGCGTGCATCGCCGACAGGTTGTTGATCGTGTCGAGCAGCGATTCGCCCTTGCTGGTCGACGACGCGTTGATGTTCAGGTTGAGCACGTCGGCCGACAGCCGCGTGGCCGCGATCTCGAACGTGGTGCGCGTGCGCGTCGAGTTCTCGAAGAACAGGTTGAACACCGACTTGCCGCGCAACAGCGGCACCTTTTTCACTTCGCGATCGGTCACGCTGACGAACTGATCGGCGGTCTCGAGAATGTGATTGACGATGGCCTTCGGCAGCCCCTCGATCGACAGCAGATGCTTGAGCTCGCCGTTCTTCGTGAGTTGCGGGTTGCCCCTCAAGAAGCCGTAGCGGAAGCGCTCGGATGCGCTGGCAGAGGAATCTTGCGGAGCCTGGGTGGCGGTGTTCATGATGTACCTGCTTCAAATACGGGCTTCAACGCGATCGAACTCGAATCGACACGCCGCTCACGCGTTTCAATCGACGCGCGCTTCAATGTGAAAAGAAAACCGCTGGCCGCCCGCGCCGTCGTCTTCATGGGCCAGCACGAGCGTCGCGTCGGCGGGTACATCGACCACGCCACCGACGAAGCGCGCCGCCACCGGCAATTCGCGTCCGCCTCGATCGGCGAGCACCGCGAGTTCGACCGATGCCGGCCGGCCATAGTCGTACAGCTCGTTCACCGCCGCGCGAATCGTGCGGCCGGTGTACAGCACGTCATCGACCAGCACGATGCGACGGCCGTCGACCGCGAACGGCAGCGAGGTCGGGCTCGCCTGCGCGTGCAGCCCTTTCTTCGCGTAGTCGTCGCGATGCAGCGCGACGTTCACCACGCCGAAGCTCGCCAGCTTCAGGTCGCGCGCGAGCCGCTCGGCGAGCCATGCGCCGCCGCTATGGATACCCGCCAGCACCGCCGCTTGCGCACCGCCTTGCGTGGCGGCGAGCTGCTCGCCATAGGCCGCGCGAATCTGGTCGAGCAGCGCGCGATACAGCGCTTCGGCGTCAATGGAACTCATGATCGTCGGACAGTCCGTCAAGATATTGCTGGAGGATGATGCTCGCGGCTTCGGCATCGAGCATGTCGGCGCGGCCGTGGCCGGCGCGGATTTGCGCGTCTGCCTCGACCGACGAGTAGCGCTCGTCGACCCACGTGACGGGCAGATTGAAGCGGCCGTTCAGTTGGTTGCCGAAGCGCTTCGCGAGCTGCGTGCGTTCGTGCGGCGCGCCGTCGGGGTGCATCGGCAAGCCGACCACCAGCGCATCGGGTTTCCATTCGGCGATCAGCTTGCCGAGCGCTTCGAAGCGATACTCCTTGCTGCGGTTCTGCACGACGGCGAGCGGCCGCGCGCGGCGCGTCAGCGAATTGCCGACCGCTACGCCGATGCGCTTCTCGCCGTAGTCGAACGCAAGCAGCGTCGCCTCACGTCCGGCCGGCAGCGTCATGCGCGGCCCCTCATGCGTGCCCGGCCTCGCCCGACAGCATCGACAGCGAGACGCCGAGCAGCGCGAGCGCCGCTTCGAGACGATCTTCGGCGGGCACGTCGAAGACGATCTTCGGATCCGCCTCGACCGTCAGCCAGCCATTCTTCGAGATTTCGTCCTCGAGCTGACCGGCGCCCCAACCGGCATGGCCAAGCGTCAGCAGAAAGCGTTCCGGACCGGTGCCGCTCGCGACGGCCTCGAGTACGTCTTTCGACGTGGTCATTTCGAGCCCGCCCGGCACCGACATCGACGACGTGTACGCGCTGCCGCCTTTCGGATCGTGCAGCACGAAGCCGCGCTCGGTTTGCACCGGGCCGCCGAAATACACGGGAACATGGAGAAGCGGTTCGATCTCGAGCTTCAGATCGATGCGATTGAAGAGCGCCTGCAGGTCGATATCGGTCGGCCGGTTGATCACGAGGCCGAGCGCGCCGCGCTCACTGTGATCGCAAAGGTAGACCACCGTTCCTGAAAACGTCGGATCGGCCATGTTCGGCATGGCGATCAGGAACTGGTTGGTCAGATTGATGCGATCGGTACTCTTGGACATAGTTCGGATTTTAGCAAAGACGATGCGGGATGGCGGGCTGCGTCGAACGCTGCAGCGCGTTGCGTTGCATGCGACGTGCCACGCGCCATCAACGCCGGATCAGGTTGCACTCTATCACGCGCGCGACTCGCGCCATCTCGCGATCAGGCGCCGAAACACCGCGCAGAACGGCGCGTTCGGCGCGCGTCGCGCAGTGGCGGCACGGTGTCCTCGGGCACGCGTGAGAGGCGGCGTTGCGGACGCAAGTCGCGCGCCACGTCGCGTGTTCGGTGCGGCGCGGGCTGCGCTTCACGCGCCGCCCTGCTCGATCGCGCGCGTGAGCGCGGCGAGCGCCGCCTGCGTGAGGCCGCCGCCGGCCGGCGCGACGCCCGCGGCGACCTGGTGCAGCGTCGCGCGCAAGGCCTCGGCGGCCTGTTCGAGCGTATCGGCCGGCGGCGCGCCGACGATCACGTGCGCGCGTACCGCCGGTGTCGCGACGCCCGCATGCGCGCGACGCCGCCATGCGAGCCCGAGCGCATCGGCCAGCAGTGCCACGTGACCGAGGCCGAGCGCGCAGGCGGCCGAGCCGAGCCGGTAGGCGGCGTCGCCCGCCTGCAGCGCTTCGCTCGGGTCGGCTTTCTCCGGCTGATCCGCCGCGCGGGCATGGGCGGCGAGCGCCTCGATCGACCCGTCGGCGGTCTGCAAGAAGTCCTCGTACGCGTTCGCGTTGACGCTCAGCACGCCGAGATCGCGCGTGTGCGGCAGCGCCTGCGCCTCGAGCGCGCCCGCCTCCCACAGCGCTTGCGACGACTGCGTACCGGCGACGTGCCAGTCGACCGTCAAGCCGTAGTCGTGCAGCACCTCGACCTGATCGGCGTCTTGCGCGGCCGCGCCGAACAGCGCGAAGTCGCGCCACAGCAGCGCGAGCGTCGCGCGCACCAGCGATCGCGGCGCGCGCTCGATGCCGCGCGCGTGATCGGCGAGCGCCAGGTTGCAGCGCGCGTAGAAGCGCCGTGCCTCGATATCGCGGATCGCGTGGCCGCGCGCGCGCAGCGCCTTTGCGCAGGCGCGCGCGAGCCGCCAGAAATCATAGGGATCCGGGCCGGAGAGTTCGGTGAACGCGGCGTCGAGCTCGTCGAGCGCGGCATTCGTGACGGCGAGCGCGACCGCGCTGCCGGTGTCGGCCTGCGAGCGCAGCACCGGCAGCAACGCGCGCTCGTAGCGGGCCCGCAGATGGGCAAGCTGATCAGCCGATTGCGCGTGCAGCGACGCCGGCGGCACCGGCCGCGCGCACAGCGCGAGGTCTTCGAACGCGACCGCGGAGCCCGGCGCGGGCTCGACCAGTTGCGCGCACAACGCGCGGTAGTGGCTGAACAGCGTGGGCGAGCAACTGAGTTCGCGCAGATTGTGGCGCTCGAGCGCCGCGCGGAAGTCGCGCAGCGCCGCGCCGAACACCGGCCGCGCGCTTTGCGCTTCGGCTGGCTCGCCGCTCGCGAGCGGCGAGAGCCGCACGAGCGCGTCGGCGAAACGCTGGGCGCTCAGCCAGCCCGCCGTGCGCAGCGCATGCGACGCACGCAACAGCGCGGCACCGCTCTCGTCGCGCTGCTCGAACGCGAGCGACGCCTCGGCGAGCGCCAGTTCCGCGGGGCGGACGGCACCGCCACGCGGGTTCGGCAGAGCATCGATGGAAACGGGTGCTGCGGATCGAAGAGTCATGGGCAGGCGACACGAAGCTGACGGGGCCGTCGCTTCGCGCTGCGTGAACGGCCAACGCGCGAACCGGCGACAGGACAATGACAGACTACCGTTGCGACACGACGCGCCCGGCGATGTTCCGCGCCGGCGCGCTCGGACAGGCGCCGGCGCGCCGGACGCTTCAAGCGATTGCAGCAATGATGTGGCGGATGACGCCGCTGACTCGGGGTCGAAGCCCGGTATGGAAGCTCAGGGACGAAGCACGGGATCGAACCCCAGCGGCTTGCCGAACTTCAGATTTGGACCATTTCGAAGTCTTCCTTGCGCGCTCCGCACTCCGGACATGTCCAGTTGATGGGAACGTCTTCCCAGCGCGTGCCCGGCGCAATGCCTTCGTCCGGCAAACCCGCCTCTTCGTCGTAAATCCAGCCGCAAATCAGGCACATCCAGCTTTGATATTCCATTCTTTTGTCGCGTCGTTGAGTCCGTGAAAACGGGAGCCATGATGGTACCGTGTTGCCGCCCCCATGCCTAGCAATCGCAAACGCGCAATCGTAGCGTGGACCGGCCTTCGGCGGGGCGCCCGCGCGGTGCGGGCGACGCTCGCGGGGTCATGCCGCGAGGCGGTGGCAGGTCCCCCGCAGGCGATGGCGGGCGCCCGCCGGCAAGCTCGCGGCGCTGGCGCGGCGAGTCGGCCGCCGTACCGGGGCGTGGCTTCGCGCGAGCGCTGCCGCGCGAAAAAACGCCCTCTCTACGGTTTAGGCCGCATAATTGAGCCAATTGCGCACCGCGCGCCGAAATCCTGCTTTCCTTATCCATTTTCATGCCCAGCGACACGCCTCCGATCGTCCTCACCTTCGGCCTCTCCGATCCTACCGGCGGCTCCGGCCTGCAGGCCGACCTATTGACGCTCGCCAGCATGGGCTGCCACGGCGTTTCGGTGCTCACCGGCTATACCGTGCGGGATTCGGCGAACTGCGACGAAGTCACCGGGCTCGACCCGGACGTGGTCGCGACGCAGGCGCGCATGCTGCTCGAAGACATGCCGATCGCCGCCTTCAAGGTTGGCGCGTGCACGCGCGCCGAGGTGGTGAGCGCGATCGCCGAAGTGGTAGCCGACTACGACGACATCCCGCTGATCCTCGCCCCCGACTTCACGCTCGACGACGAACACGTGCTCGCCGCCGACGAACTGCGCGAAGCGATCGCCGATCTGCTCGCGCCGCAAACCACGCTGCTGGTCGCCGACTCGTCCACGCTGCTCGCGCTCGCGCAGCCCGACGGCGATGCGGAGGCGCCGAGCCTCGACGCGGCGATCTCGCACCTGTTGTCGCAGGGCTGCGAGTACATTCTATCGACTGAAACCGGCACCCATCGGCTCGTCAACACGCTGTTCAGCGAGGACGGCCAGTTGCGGCAGGACATGTGGGACCGCGCGCCGCATCGGCTGACGGGCCTGACCGATACGCTGGGCGCGGCGATCGCTGCGCTGCTCGCCAACGGCCAGGAGCCGGCGGAAGCGGTGCGCGAAAGCCAGGAGTATCTCTATCAGGCGGTGCGCAACGCCTTCCGGCCCGGCATGGGGGCACACATGCCCGATCGCTTCTTCTGGGCACGCAGCAGCGACGACGACGAAACCCCGCCCGCGCAAGGCAAGATCGCCGCGCCGGGCGAAGCGCGACACTGACCTCGTCATTCGTCGGTATTGACTGAAACCCGCTTTTGGCGGGTTTTTTCATTGCGTGCCTCTTTCGCGGTTTCCTGCGAATTCCCATTCGATTTATGCCGACCGAATAGGCAATTCGATTCCGGTATCGCTACTGCCGTACTCGTGCCGGGCATAGGTGTTTTCGGCAGTTAGTTCACATAAAAGCGTCAATGCTACCGTCCATGTAACTAGACGCTATTGAGCGTAATTAAACGTTACAACCCCATCGACACCCTTTAGCTAGACTTTACGCATCACGAACAGCCATATGTCGCCACATGTCTTTCCCTAGCTTCTTCATCCATCCACCGAAATGCGGCGGCTCGACCGTCATTTCGTGTTTTGATTTGAATAAAGGTAATGACCGATTCATTAACTTTTTCTGGGATCAGGATGGGTGGGGAAACTGCCGTGCAAAGCTGCTTGAGACGCAGGTCGGCGGCGGGCATCAACCGTATGGCATTCATCGGCTAATCAAACATCCAGTCAGCTACTGCACGATCTTGCGCGATCCGCTCGTGCGCCAGATCTCGCACTACTACTATGCGGCGAACGGCAAGAACGGCGAGGTCACGCGCGGCGTCAGCGTGTCGACGTCCGAAGCCCTGGCGCAGCAAGGCGTGCTATCGCTCGACGAGTGGGTCAGCGAATCGCTCGGCGGCAGGAACCTGTTCGTGCAGATGCTAAGCGGCGAGCCAGCCGTCAACGAAGCGAGCCTCGCCGTCGCGCAAATCCATTTGCGCGAGCAGATCAGCACCGTCGGCGTCTGCGAGGACATGAGCGAATTCTTACTGCGGCTTTGCGGTTCGACCGGGATGGAATTACCGTTTTATTTCGAAGCGAATCGCACCAATGGCGCGCCGAAAGGCAACGCTCACATAAGCGAAGCAGCAAGACAAAAGTTTATCGAAAACAATAGCTTTGATTACGAGCTGTTCCACGACGCGAATCGAATCGTCGAAGCTTATGCGAAGGAAACAGGCCGCGTCTTTTCGGACGCGCTCGGATTGGTGCGGGTAATTCAGTCCGAAATCAATCAGCTCGACAATCCTCACGTCTACAGCTCGACCGTTTTTGGCTTCGACGGCTCGTTCCTGTCGCGCGTGCATGAGGTGATCGGCCGTTTCGATCTCGCGCCGATCGACGCCTATCTCGAGTTCGCGCAAAGCCGCCAGCGCGCGCCGGTCGATCTGTTCGACGGCTTCGTCGATACGGTGACCGACGCTATGGTGTCGGGCTGGGCCGTCAACCTGAGCCAGCCGGAGCGGCCGGTGCCGCTCGAGGTGCGAGTCGGCGCGAAGATCGTCGCGACCGGCCACAGCGGCGAGCCGCGGCCCGATGTAGCGAGCGCCGGCTATCCAAGTTCGAACAGTGGATTTTCGATTCCGCTGCCGAACGGCATTCCCGAAGGCTTTTGCGTGACGATCGCCAATTCCACCGAACGCCTGCATAACGCCGGCGCGTGGCGGCAAGGCTGGCACTGCGAGTGAACCGAAGGAACCAGGAGAACTTATCCATGAAAGAGCCGCCCGGCTTCGTGCAACGCTTCGACGGCAAGATCGGGGTGCAGGACCGCATGCGCCTGTTAGATCAGACGCCGGCCACGATCTGGTTGACCGGCCTGTCCGGCGCCGGCAAATCGACGCTCGCGTTCGCGCTCGAGGAGCAGCTGATCGCGCTCGGTCATGCCTGCTATGTACTCGACGGCGACAATGTCCGCCACGGTCTGGCGAGCGACCTGGGCTTCGGGCACCACGAGCGGCGCGAAAACATCCGCCGTGTCGCGCACGTCGCCCAGTTGATGAACGACGCGGGCCTGATCGTGATTACCGCGCTGATTTCGCCGATACGCGAAGACCGGGCAATGGCGCGCGAGATCATCGGAGCCGACAAATTCGTCGAGACCCATGTGTCCGCCCCGCTCGCCACCTGCGCGAGCCGCGATCCCAAAGGTCTGTACGCGAAAGCCAGGTCTGGCGAGATCAGCTCGTTCACCGGCGTATCAGCGCCCTATGAAGCGCCGATCGATCCCGACCTGTGCATCGACACCGCAACGCTCACCCTCGCAGAAAGCGTCGCGCAGATCTTCCACTACGTGCGCGAGAAATGTCTCGGTACGTCGACTCACCGTTCCGCTCACACGGCAGGCGCCTGATCGGCACGAGAGGCATCCCGAAGGTCCCAAACGAAAAAACCCGCGCAAGCGGGTTTTCTCGTTTGGGGAAACGCCTCGCGGCGCACTCCCCACATGGACTTCCAGCCGGGCCTCGTCCGTGACCCGGTCGCGATGGTTCAACCACGCGACCGGACCACGAGGCCCGAGCGGAATTACATGTCCATGCCCATGCCGCCCATGCCGCCGGGCATGCCGCCAGGCATCGGCGCGTCTTCCTTCGGCAGTTCGCAGACAGCCGCGTCGGTCGTCAGCAGCAGGCCAGCAACCGAAGCTGCGTTTTGCAGCGCCGTGCGCGTCACCTTCGTCGGGTCCACGACACCTGCGTCAACCAGGTCGACGTACTCGCCGGTCGCTGCGTTGTAGCCGTAGTTGCCATTGCCAGCAGCAACCGCCGCCACGACGACGCTCGCTTCTTCGCCACCGTTGGTGACGATCTGGCGCAGCGGCTCTTCCATTGCACGCAGAACGATCTTGATACCCGCGTCCTGATCGGGGTTAGCGCCCTTCAGGCCAGCGATTGCCGTACGCGCGCGGATCAACGCGACGCCGCCACCCGCCACGATGCCTTCTTCCACAGCCGCGCGCGTTGCGTGCAGTGCGTCTTCGACACGTGCCTTCTTTTCCTTCATTTCGACTTCGGTCGCAGCACCGACCTTGATCACCGCAACACCGCCTGCCAGCTTGGCAACGCGCTCTTGCAGCTTTTCACGGTCGTAGTCCGAGGTCGCTTCTTCGATCTGCTTGCGCACTTGCTTGACGCGAGCTTCGATGTTCGCCGCTTCGCCAGCGCCGTCGATGATCGTGGTGTTTTCCTTGCCCACTTCGATGCGCTTCGCCTGGCCCAGTTCGGCCAGCGTTGCCTTCTCGAGCGTGAGGCCGGTTTCTTCAGCGATGACCTGACCGCCGGTCAGGATCGCGATGTCTTCCAGCATCGCCTTACGACGATCGCCGAAGCCCGGCGCCTTGACGGCAACGGTCTTCAGGATGCCGCGGATGTTGTTGACGACCAGCGTTGCGAGCGCTTCGCCTTCGACGTCTTCAGCGATGATCAGCAGCGGACGGCCAGCCTTCGCGACTTGCTCGAGTACCGGCAGCAGATCACGGATGTTCGACACCTTCTTGTCGTGCAGCAGCACGAACGGGTTTTCGAGCACGGCGACTTGCTTGTCCGGGTTGTTGATGAAGTACGGCGACAGGTATCCGCGGTCGAATTGCATACCTTCGACAACGTCCAGCTCGTCTTGCAGCGACTTGCCGTCTTCGACGGTGATCACGCCTTCCTTGCCGACCTTGTCCATTGCTTCAGCGATGCGCTCGCCGATCGACGTATCGCTGTTCGCCGAGATCGCGCCAACCTGGGCGATTTCCTTGTTGGTCGTGCACGGCTTGCTGATCTTGCGCAGTTCTTCGATTGCGGCTGTAACAGCCTTGTCGATACCGCGCTTCAGGTCCATCGGGTTCATGCCCGATGCGACGTACTTCATGCCTTCGCGGACGATAGATTGCGCGAGAACCGTAGCGGTCGTCGTGCCGTCGCCTGCGTTGTCGCTGGTCTTGGAAGCGACTTCCTTGACCATTTGCGCGCCCATGTTCTGGAGCTTGTCTTTCAGTTCGATCTCTTTAGCGACCGACACACCGTCCTTGGTGACCGTCGGGCCGCCGAAGCTGCGCTCGAGGACCACGTTGCGGCCCTTCGGACCCAGCGTGACCTTCACGGCGTTGGCGAGAATGTTCACGCCTTCGACCATCTTGGCACGGGCGGAATCACCGAATACGACGTCTTTAGCTGCCATCTTCTAACTCCTTGAATACTTTGGATATAACCGGGGAAGTAGCGACTTCGTGCTTACTTCTGCACCACGGCCATGATGTCTTCCTCGCGCATCACGAGCAGTTCGTTGCCGTCGACCTTGACGGTCTGGCCTGCGTACTTGCCGAACAGGACGCGGTCGCCGACCTTCACGTCGAGCGCAATGGCTGCACCCTTGTCGTCGCGCTTGCCCGGGCCGACTGCGAGGATTTCGCCCTGATCCGGCTTTTCCGCGGCGGCTTCGGGAATCACGATGCCCGACGCAGTCTTGGTTTCCTGATCCAGACGCTTGACGATCACGCGATCATGCAAAGGACGAAGGTTCATACATACTCCTCTCTGATTGAGACTGAAGAACGCTGAGAAAACCCGGCTGGCGAGCCAACCGGAGATGTTGTTAGCACTCTCGTGCAGCGAGTGCTAATTATATGGACGGGCAGTGACAAATTCAAGAAGTGGGGAACAACGGAATTGCGGGCCGGGGTTTGCCGCGACGGGGATGGCGCGCGCGCCGCGATGCAGTCGTGGGCGCCCGCGGCGATCACAGCAAAATCAATCACTTGCGCCGAGATCCGACGATTCGCGCCGCGCTGCGAACGGGCGATATGGCAGCCAAAGGTCAGCCGTGCGCCGCAATCCGCGTCGACGGATCTTCGATCCCCAGGGAAAACCCTCGCCTAATTGAGCATAAGGTGGCGAGGTCAAACGATCCGCGACAGCGACCAGCTCGTCTCGTTCAACTCATTTGCGCGCAGGCGAGCGCAACGCATTACCCGCCATCCATTTGAGCCGCTCGCAATTGATCTTGATGCGCGCCGCGAATTCCTGCGGATCGCGCTCACGCAGCGCGTTCATCTGGCTATTGGTCTTGTCGGCGCGCTGCCAGCCGGCGTCCCAACGCTGATCGAAATCGGCCGCCCCGGTCAGCACCTTTCGCAGCCGCTCCTTGTAGGCGCCGATGCGCGCGGGCGACACGCCGCAGAACGCCTGCGCGAAACTCGCGCGCTCGCCCGCCGCTTGCGCGCTCATGTCGGCGTCGCTCGCGCCGCTCGCGAGCGGCGCGAGCGACAGCATCGACAGACACAGCGCTGCGCAAAGCGGCCGATAGCAATACGATAGGTTCTTCATCTTCGACTCCTGACGATCCTTCGTGGCGACCAGGGATTGTCCCGATCTGCAACGCCGCCTCGCTGATTGTGTCCTGATTGCACTGCACGATGGCGTTTTCGCGCGCTATCGGATGCATCGCGTGGTCAAGCCGCGGTGCTACGCTCGTCGAAGCAACATTCGCGACGTGCCCGTCCGGGGGCGAACGACCAGCTCGAACCCGACGCGCAACAAGCACAAAACCAAAGCACGACACGAAACCAAACACAAAAAGGCGAGACATCGCTGCGGGAGTGACTGCGATGGCATTTAGAACATATACCGTACTGACGCTGTTGGTGACGAGCACTGCCGCATTCGCGTGGCGCCCTGTCACCTATCCGATTCGAAGTCAGAGCCCTTACGAGCGCAGCATCGACAACGCCATGTGCTACGCCGAGGCGAACCGGGCGACCGGGGTCAACATGGCCCACGAGCCGCAGGTTCCGCCGCGTCAGCCGCCCGCGGCTAAGGGTGCGTCGACCGGCGTACCGTCGAGGCCGCCGCTTCCACCCAGTTCGTTCTCAGCCACGCCGCTGCCATGGAGCGCGAGCGCGCCCGAAGCCGCGAGCGCGCCGATGGCGGGCGCGCAAGCGCCTGCCGGCGCATCGTCGGTGAAAGCCGAGACCGAAGCCGCGGCCGGCGCCAGCGCGCCGGGCGCGCCGGCCACCGCGGCGGCGAATGCATCGGCGGCGGCAACCGGCACCAGCGCGAGCGCGGCGCCCGGCGCGTCGGATGGGGCGACCGCTTCGATGCAGGCCAACGCGGCATCGAACGTGAAGCTGCCGCCGCTGCCCGCACCCGAGCCGCCGATGACGCGTTATTGGGCCGCCTACGGCGCGTGCATGCAGGCTCGCGGTTACGTCGTCCAGTAGTCCGGCCGACGCCGCTTGCGAGCGTCGTTGCATTGATTCTCTTTGATGGCGCCGGCCTTCGGCGCCAGTGGAGCGATACGGCCATGCCGCGCGACACGACCTCCGATCAGCCATTCTTCCATCACTGCGCGTGCTGCGGCGTGCCGCTGTCGGACCGCTTTTCGCCGTGTCCCGCGTGCCACGGGCTGCCGATCGATTCGTTCGATACGGCCGACAAGCACGGCGAGCGCGGCGACCGCTCCGCACGCACCCGAGCGCTGAGCGCAGCGCGCACGCAGCTCGAACCGCTGCCAGCGGCCGCGAGTTTGTCCGTGCAGCGTTCGTCACGACACTCCGCGCAAACCAGGATGAGCCCCTACGATCTGATCGACGAAGCGACATTCGGGCCGCATGGCCGTCGACGGCGGCACCCGCTCGCGCTGGCCGCGGTCGCGCTCGCGACGCTCGGCGCGATGTATGTCGGCTTCGTTCTTTTGCACGACGACAATGCGAGCGTCGACACGCCGGTGACGGTCTTCGGCACCGTGCACTCCGAGCATCCGGCGCAAGTTCCCGCGCAGAATGTTGCGCAGAATGCGGCGCCGTCCGTTGCCGTGGCGCCGAAGCCTGCCGCGCCGAAGCCCGCGTCGATCGTCGCGCAACCGCCGCGTGCCGTTGTCGTCGCGCGGCAGCAAGCCGGGCCGGCGCACACCGCCCCGGTCGCGCCACCGGCACCACCCGTCGTTGCGACCGGGCCGACCCTAGCGCCGACGACGGCATCGAGCGCGGCCATCTCCGCGCCCAGACCGCGCGGCACGGCAGTCGCATCGATCAACGCGGGCACCCACACCAGCATCGACACGACGCCCGCCCCGCTCACGCAAGCCGACAAGCTCCGCGCCGACGCCGAGCGGAATCTGAGAGCCGCGCGCGGCTATCTGCAACGAGGCAATCTATCGGCGACCAAGGCGCGCCTCGCCGCCGCAATCACCGCACAGCCCGACAATCGCGACGCGCGCCGCATGCGCGCCCAGGTCGGCACGCTAGAGCAGCAACGAGACGCGTTGCTGAGTCTCGCGCGAGGCTGCAGCAACGTCGGACATTGGGAGTGCGCGTCGCACAACGCCAACGAAGCGTTGCGGATCGATTGGAGCAGCAAAGCCGCGCAGCGGCTCGTCGCGCTCGCGTCGCACGAGTCGGCTTGGCAAACCATGCAACCGTCGGCGCAGGAGTCGCGCGAACTGCGCGCTCTGCTGGGTCATCACTAAGCACTGAGGTTTCGCGGTATCTCGCGCGACGGCGGCGCGCGGGCAGCCGTGTCAGCCGGCGATGCTGTCGTAGCCGTAATAGCCGCCCTGGTACCCCGAGCCGAGGAACGCCGCTTCTTGCGGCACGTCGGTGAGCAGCACGCCGCGCAGGCCGACGCCGCCGTTACGCAGCCGTTTGGTGGTTTCGATGATCTCGTGCAGCGGCTGACGCCCATGCCGCACGACGAGCAGCGTCGTCGCCGCGTATCGGCCGATCAGCGTCGAGTCCGTCACGGCGAGCACCGGCGGCGTGTCGATGATCACGACGTCGTATTGCGGCTTCAGCACCTCCAGCATCGCTTCGAAGCGTCTGCTCATTAGCAGCTCGGCCGGGTGCGTGGGCAGCGTGCCTTTCGCGAGCACGTCGAGACCGGGCAGCACGTCGCGCTGGATCATCGCGTCCAGATCGCCGCCGCACAGCACGTCGGACAGTCCGGGCCGATGGCTGACGCCGAAATGAGAATGCACGTCGCCGCGCCGCATGTCGCCGTCGATGATCAGCACGCGCTTGTTCGCCGACGCGACCAGCGTCGCCAGATTCACCGACAGGAACGACTTGCCCGCATCGGGCCGCGAGCCGGTGATCATCACGACGTTGTTGGCCGCGTGATCGAGCGACAGTTGCAGCGAGGTGCGCAGGTTGCGCACGCCTTCCACCGCGATATCTTCGGGCGCCTGCTGCGCGAGCACATGCTGACCAAGCTGGCGCAGCGACACCTTTTCCTGCAGGCGCAATTGCGTCCGGCTGCGCGGCACCACCGCGAAAACCGGCACGCCGAGCATCCCCTCGAGTTCGTCCGGGCGCTCCACGCCGCCGCGCATCGCACGTCGCAGGAAGATCAGCAGCAAGCCGAGCGCGAGGCCGCCGCCAAGCGAGATCAAGATCACGAGCATGCGCCTGGGCCGCACCGGATCGTCGGGCGTTTCGGCGAAGTCCACCACTCGCACGCCGCCTACCTGTCCGGCTTGCGTCACCCGCAGTCGCTGCACGCTGTTGAGCAGGTTCGTGTACAGCTCGGTGTTCACGTGCACGTCGCGCTGCAGACGCAGCGCCGTCTGTTCGGTGTCGGGCATCGTCGAGACGCTGCGGTTCATCGTGCTCTGCGCGCCCTGTAACGCGGCGATCTGCGCATCGAGTGCGGCTACCATCGGATGGTTCGGCGTGAAATGCTGCAACATGTCCGCGCGCTGCTGCTGCAAACCCAGCAGCTTGGTCTTGTTGTCGACGATCTGTTGCAGCAGCAGTTTGCTTTCCTCGCCGAGATCGACGGCGCCATGCGTATTGCGGAACTTGCCGTAGCGCTCTTCCGCATCGTCGAGCGCCTTGCGCGCGTCGGGCAGTTGTTGCTCGAGAAACGCGAGCGTGTGGTCGGACTCGGTCGAGCGGCTCGCGAGGTCCTGCCGCACGAACTGGCGCGCGACGTTGTTGACGATCGCCGCGGTGAGCGCCGGGTCGGCGCCTTCGAGGCTCACGCGGATCACGCCGGAGTCCTGCGCCGTTTCCTGCACGACCATCGTGTTCGCCAAACGCTCCACCGTGCCGAGCGTCGACGCGCGCGTCAGCTCGAAACGCGAGCCGGGCGCGCCGACCAGTGTGTCGACGTGCAGCGTGATCGGGCCGACGGCGGTATCCGTGTGCACGGTCTCGCCGACGCGCCCCGACAGAATCGCGCTGCCGTGCGGATCGCGCAGCATGTAGGTGTTGCCGGCGCCCGCGACCAGCGTGAAGGTCTCGCCATACCAGTCCTTCGACGTGTCGAAGCGCGACACCGAAATGCTCTCGTTGCCCCACGCGAACCCGCGCAGGTTGACGAACGACGGCAGCCGGAACCACCAGTGCCCGTTCACGAGTCCCGCGATCCTGCTACCGATCACCGGCAGATAACGCGGTTTCGCCGTGATGTCGAGATGCAGCACGCGAACCGCTTCCTCGGTGGCGAGACGAGACTTCAGGAGCTCGATCTGCGCCGCGGTCGACGGCTTCGAATCGTATCTGCCGGGAAGCGGCGACGCCGCATCCCGGCCGTTCGCATTGACGTTCGCCGCGTTCGCCGTCCTGTCCTCGACGTGAAACAGCACGTCCGAGCGATAGACCGGCGGCGCGAGGAACGCGTACGCGCAACCGAGCGCGAGCGCGATCAGCGTCACCGTCAGGAGGGTGCGCCAACCGCGCACGATCGTGCGCACGTAGTCTGACAGATGCAACTGCCCCGGTTCGTACACGCCGGCGTAGCGGCTTTCATAGTTGATTGCCATGTTTTCACCCAACAAGGCCTGCCGGTTCAGATAGCGCCTCACGCGTGCATTACTTCGACACGACGACTCCCGTCACTGCCGCGTTGATCGCCGGCAACAGCAGGTTCAGCACACGGTTGAAGCGAACGAGACCGCCCTGGCCGACGTACACGATGTCCTTCGGCTGCAGCTCGAACTGGTTCGCGAGCAGCATCGCCACCGGCGAAGTCGCATCGAGGTGATAGATCTGCGGCGAGTCGCTGGTCGAATTGCGGATCACGAACAGCTGCTGCCCCGAGGCCGTATTCGAGTCGAAGCTGCCGCCGTCGGAGATCGCCTGCGACAGCGTCAGCGAGCCGTTGCGCAACGGCAGCACCGTGGCCGGCTTGTTGACTTCGCCCATCACGTAGACGCCGCTGTCTTCGCGCGCGTTCACGCGCACGGTATCGCCCGGCTGCAGATAGATATCCGACGGATTGCGGCCGCGCTTGACGAGGTCGTCGATGTTCAGCCTATAGGTCGTGCCGTCGCGGATCAGATCGACCCGGCTGCGATCCGCGGTCGTGGTGAAGCCGCCGCTCAGGCCGATCGCGTTCGTCAGCGACATCGGAATATCGTTGATCGATTGCGTGCCCGGTGTGCGCACTTCGCCGTCGATATACACCGTCGCGTTACGGAACGACGCGACGCGCACCGTCACCTCGGGCTTCTGATAGACCTTGCTCAGCCGCGAATGCAGCTCACGCTGGATCGTCGCGGCGTCCTTGCCGGCGACGTGCAGGTTGCCCGCGTACGGAAACTGGATGTCGCCGTTCTCGTCGATCAGGAAACCGGGAATTGCATCGGAAGGGCGCGAGGTCGTCGGCGGTTGTCCCAGCGCGGCCGCGAGTTCCGGGTGATCCCACACGACGATCTGCAGCACGTCTCCGGGGCCGACCCTGTAGACGGCCGGCTTGCCGAACAGACCCGACGTCGTCGGCGGCAACGCCGAGGCAGTCTGGTCGGCATTCATCTTCTTCAGCAGTTCCAGATTGATATCGGTGATCGGAATCTGCTTCTGCTGCGAGGCTTCGGTACTGAATTCGCCACCCGTGTCCTGAATCGCGGCCGGCGTGATCATCCGTTGCCCCGGTACGATCTGGCATCCGGAAAGCAATGCTGCGCACGCGAAAACCACAAGACTTCCTGTGCGAAAACCAAGTGAGCTCATGATCTTTACTCCTTCGCCCCGAGGCGTTGTTATCGACTTTCTAGTAAGCGTTTCGATGCACCAGTCCGGCGACAATCGTCGCGCCGATGATCCGCATGTCGAGTGCGAACGACCAGTGACCCAGGTAGTACAGGTCATGTTCGACGCGGCGCTCCATCTTCTCGATGCGGTCGGTTTCGCCACGGAAGCCGTTGATCTGCGCCCAGCCCGTGATTCCCGGTTTGATCCGGTAGCGATTGATATAGCCCGCGACCACCTTCTGATAGAGGTCGTCGTGCTCGAGCGCATGGGGACGCGGTCCTACGACCGACATGTCGCCACGCAACACGTTGAAAAATTGCGGCAGCTCGTCGAGGCTGGTGCGACGCAGGAATGCGCCCACCCTCGTCACGCGCTTGTCGTCGCGCGTCGCCTGGCTCAGGGTACCCTTCGCTTCGGTATGCACGCGCATCGAGCGGAACTTGTAGATCGTGAACACGCGGCCGTCCGCGCCCTTGCGCTTCTGTTTGAACAGCACCGGTCCGCGCGAGGACAGCTTGACCGCGATCGCGATGCCAAGCAGCAGCGGCGCGAGGGCAAGGAGCGCGGCGGCCGCGAACAGCCGGTCGAAAATGTCTTTCTTCAGCATCGCGTTGGCCGACAGCGGCGACGCGACCAGATTGATCGCCGGCATGCCGAGCAGATCGACCACGCCACTGCCTTCGAACAGCGCATGGCTGCGCACGTCCGGCATGAAGCGGATGTTCACGAGGTCGTCGCGGAACTCGTCGATCAGCGCGCAGATCAGCGGCTCTTCGGACAGCGACAGCATCAGCCATAGCTCGTGTACGTCGTTGGTGCGGATGTAGTCGGCCAGCAGATCGACGCGATCGAACACCGGCACGCGCGGATTCGTCACGCCGGTGTCGTCCGGGCGCGTGTTGTAGACGGCGGTCGCGCGAAAGCCCGCGCTCGGCGCCGACTCGATGCGGCGCAGTATCGCATCGCACTGCGCACCGCTGCCGACGATCGCGACCTGATGCAGGTTCATGCCCGCGCCGCGCGCCCGCGCGAGCACCGCGTGGGTGATCAGCCGGTTCGCGATCAGCAGACCGCCCGTCGTCGCGGTCCAGTACGAGAACCACAAGCGCGACACGATGTCGATGCGATGCAGCGAGTACATCAGCACGAGCGCGCAGGCCTGCACGATCAGCCACGCGAGCGACACCTGACCGGCGAGCCCGAGTTTCGAGCGGCCGCGCCACGAGTCATAGACGCCGAAAGCGGGGAAGATCGCGAGTGCGAACGCCGCCGAAAACATCACCAGCGCCCAGTAGAAGCCCGACTGGCCGAGATAGTCGAAGCGGATGCGCGACGCGACGGTCGCACCCGTCAATACCAAAGCGACATCGAAAATCCGCGCGAGCAGATCCTGAAACTTGCGCATTTTACTTACCTCGTTCTGCCGTTCCTGTTCGCAAATGGGGTGCATGGGTTGCCTAGGGGCAGCGGCCGTAGTTGTCGTTGAACCTGACGATGTCGTCTTCGCCGAGATAGGTGCCCGACTGGATTTCGATGATTTCGAGCGGCACTTTGCCGGGGTTTTCGAGCCGGTGACGCGTGCCGAGCGGAATGTAGGTCGATTCGTTTTCACTGAGCAGAAACTGCTCTTCGCCGCGCGTGACGAGCGCGGTGCCGCGCACCACGACCCAATGCTCGGCGCGGTGATGATGCAGTTGCAGGGACAGCTGTGCGCCAGGCGTCACGACGATGCGCTTGACCTGGAAGCGCTCGCCGCGGTCGATCGAGTCGTAGAAGCCCCACGGGCGCCGCACCTTGCGATGCGCGTCGGCCTCCGGCGCGTGCTGCGCCTTGATGCGTGACACGAGACCCTTGACGTCCTGCACATGCGAGCGATCCACCACGAGCACCGCGTCGGCGGTCTCGACCACGACGACGTTAGCGGTGCCGACGCACGCGACCAGCCGCCCCTCCGAATGCGCATAGCAGGACACCGCGCCTTCGAACGCCACGCGGCCGCGGCCGGCGTTGCCATTCGAGTCCTTGTCCATGGCGGCCCATACCGCGTCCCACGAGCCGAGGTCGGACCAGCCGGCTTCGAGTGACACCACGACACCGGGGGGCATGACCGCGGCCGGGCTTTGAGCTTGCGCATCGCTCGGTGCGGTGCCTGGCATGTCGACGTTGCTCGCGCTGTCGCCCCGGGGCGGTGGCTCCTCGCTTAGACGCTCCATCACCGCGTAATCGATCGAATCGGCGGGCACCTCGAGGAACGCGTCGTGCGACGGCCGGAACACGTCGCCGTCCTGGCGGCCCCCCGCGAACGCGCTAGCGCACGGCGCATGCATGTCGGGCCGCAGCGATGCGAGCGTGTCGAGCCACACGCGCGCGCGCACAATGAAGATGCCGCTATTCCACCAGTAGGTGCCCGCCGCAACGTACTGCGTCGCGATTTCCTCGGCGGGCTTCTCGACGAAACCGTCGATCGCGTGACCGCCGCCGGGCAAGGCGGCGCCGATGCGGATATAGCCAAAGCCGGTGTCGGCACGCGTCGGCGGCACGCCGAGCGTCGCGATCGCGCCCTCGCTCGCGTGGTGCGCCGCGCACGCGAGCGCCCGCTGCAGCGCCGGGACGTCGGCGATCGCGTGGTCGGCCGGCATCACGATCAGGATCGCGTCGTCGTCGCCGCCCGCGCACGCGAGCGATGCCGCGAGCGTCAGTGCCGGCGCCGTATCGCGGCGCGCGGGCTCGACGATCAGACGCGCGTCGACGCCGTTTTCGCGCAGTTGTTCGGCGATCACGAAACGATGCTCCTCGCCGCATACGACGATCGGCGATGCGTCGACGCTCCAGCCCGCAGGGAAGCCATCGAGCCGCCGCGCGGTCGCCTGCAGCAGCGAGTCGGAGCCGACCACATCGATCAGCTGCTTCGGAAAATTCTCCCGCGACACCGGCCAAAGCCGCGTGCCCGAGCCGCCCGCGAGTATGACCGGGACGATGTGCGCGAAGCGCGCGCCGGCAACCCCGGCGCTTGCGCCGTTCGGCTCGACGGATCGGGCGCTCACACCTGCCTGCGTCAACATATCGGGAATCCTCATCGTTCTGCAAGGTACGACCAACACCGGGCCCGGCCCCGCCTGTGTTGCGCGGCTAGCCGGATTGGCCCGTATGCGCTACTCGCCCGCCATGCGGCGGCTTTGAATCCTGAACTCGGTCGGCGAAATCCTCATCCGCTTGCGAAACACTTTCGCGAGACGGTCACCGTTGCCCATCCCGGTGCGGCGGGCGATCTTGTCGACCGGCAACTCCGATTCGGTCAACAGGCTGCAGGTCACCGCGAGGCGCTCGTGCAACAGAAAACTCGACGGCGTGATACCCATTTCCATCTTGAAGCGACGCAGAAAGTTGCGCTCGCTCATCGCCGCGACCTGCGCGGCATCCGCAATCGAAATCGCCTGCTGGCAGTTCTCCTGCAGCCAGCGCGCCGCCGCGCGAACCTTGTCGCCAGGACTCATGCCGCCGTCTTCGCCGAGCAACGGCGCGAGGTTCGTGCACGAGTCGGACAGCAGCCGTTCGGCAGCCGAGCGCGCGGTCGCGTTGCCCAGATCGCGCTTGATCATCGCGAGCGCGCTGCGGATCGATTCGAGCCGGTCGTTCACTTCGACGACGCCCTGCTCCGCCGCGCGCGTGCCGTTCGCGGCCGAGGCCGGTTGGCGCCTGGCACTGCCGTCCCTGTCCTCGGGCAGCGACGCCGACTCGAGCACCGCGCGCCCTTCGGCGATCGGCCGGATCATCGCGGTGTTGCGACGGACGCGCCGCAGCCATCCGAGGAGCCGCTCGTCGCGCGCTGCCGACGCCGCGCCTTTGCCGCCCGCCACATAGAGCGCGTCGAAGCCGCCGTAGTGCCGCGCATCGAGGCCGTCGGTCCATACGCGCAAACCCGACGATGAAGTCACCATGCCGCCGTCGGCCGACAGGAACGACACGTCGTACAGCCATGCGCCCGAACCCGAAGTGGCGAGGTCGTTGGCAGCACGGAACACCTCGGCGATAACCCCTGCCCCTTGCAGCGAACAGTCGTTGAACAGCAGAATCGCGACACGACGCACGCCCTTGTTCGGCGCATGCACCCAGCGCAACATGGCAGACTCGAGACTCGCGCAGGTCATAGTCATCCTCTCGGCGGAAAACGATCTACTGCAACTTTACGATCACGCACATTGCGAACTCCGCGCAGTGCATCATAGCGACGGCCTCCAGCACTCTGCCGCCGTGTCCGAAAGTGCAGACATATTGGCACTATGACTACATGATCGGCAGTGCAATTCGGCTCAATACCGAAACGATCGTTTTTTCAATGGATTAATCGTCTATCCGCATATCGTTGAATATGCACTCGCGAAGCTTAAGGCAATTCAGGAATTGAATGCGTACGCCACCGCACACTGCGGGGCTACTCGAAAAATGACCTGCTGCCGCCCTATTCGCGCGCCGGCGCGTATTTTGAAAGTAGATTTTTGCCAAACCTCGGCCATGATGAGTCGAAGTCACCCCGCCCTTCGGGCGGCCTCCGGCCCGCTCGAACACTTGCGCAGGCAATGCGTGCAGCGCGGTCCGACCTGACCGTTCCTCCGGCTTATCGGAGCCATCGATGCGCATGCAAAAGATTTATTTAATTAATTTTTATTGCTGACGGGAATATAAATGCGGCGATTGACGTTTCAAATCTGAAACATCGATATCGGCGATTTGGACGGGTTCGCAAGCGGCGGGCCAATGGCGGAATGCGCCAGGTCGACCGGTCCGTTTCCGCCAAGCTCTTTCGGAAATGCACCGTGAGCTTTCCGCCACGGTGATAGCGCGTAGCGAAGGAAGTTCGCCATTCCCTGAGACAACAATGGCGACAGCCGATGGAACGCGCCGCGCAATGGCACGATGCGACGATAGTTCGGCGTCGATTGACAGGCTTACGGCGGGCAAGCGCACAGAGAAGTGATCCCCGAAGGCGTTACGATGCCCCCGACAAACGCGCTGGAACCGCACAGATGAACGGCATTTCATGGACCCTGCTGATACTGGCCACGATGATCGGCGGGTTCCTGTTCGCAATGATCGGCGTGGTGCTGCTCGCGCTGCTGCTCGGCGACGTGTCGAACCGGTTGTCGAGCAACGACGAGACTCGCCGGGACTCCTAGCTACTTCGAAATATCTTCGAGCGCCACATCGCGCGTCTTCGGCCCCAGCGTACCGATCGCGACCATGACGATCGCCATCGCGCCGGAAATAAACATGAACACGCCGTTCACGCCGAAGCGACCGAGGCACGCGGCAATCAGGAACGCCGAGAACATCGCCGAAATCCGGCTCCACGAATAAACGAAGCCCACCGCACGCGCCCGGATGCCGGTCGGAAACAGTTCAGCCTGGTACGCGTGATAGCTATATGAAATGATGTTGCCCGCCAGCACGAGGCACACGCCGAGACTCACCAGCAGCACCGTCTCGCGCGCCTGGCTGAACGCAAGTCCGCACACGACGTTGAGCGCCGCCATGCAGACGATGACGGTCTTGCGCTCGAAGCGATCGGCGATCAGCAACCCGAGCAACGGCCCGAGCGGTGCCGCGATCGCGATGATGCTCGCGTACATCAGACTCGTCGTCACCGTGATGCCCTGCTTGATCAGCAGCGTCGGAATCCAGTTCGCGAAGCCGTAGTAGCCCATGGTCTGGAACACGTGAAAGATGATCAGCATCAGCGTGCGCTTGCGATACGGCGGCACCAGCAGATCGCGAAACGCCGCTCGCGCGCGCACCGGTTCGGGCGACGCGGGCTCGGGCAACGGCAGGCCGCGTTGGCGCCGATACTCGCGCGCGACGCGTGCTTCGAGACGCGTCATCACCGCGTCGGCTTCGTCGAGACGGCCTTTTTGCGCGAGCCAGCGCGGGCTCTCCGGCAAGCCACGGCGAATCCACCACACCACGATCGCGCCCAGCGCGCCGATCAGCACGACCACACGCCAGCCGTCGAGACCGAACACGTGCCGCGGCACCAGCAGATACGACAGGAACGCGACGATAGGGACCGCGCAGAAGCCGACCGCCTGCGAGCACGCCGAAGCGCGGCCGCGAATGTGCTTCGGCACGAGTTCGGAAATATACGTGCCGATGGTGACGATCTCGACGCCGATGCCGATTCCCGCGATAAAGCGCCAGCAGTTCAATCCGAGCGCCGTGTGCTGGAACGCCATCACGACGTTGGCCGCCGTGTACCACAGCAGCGACCACGTGAATATCGCACGCCGGCCGAAGCGGTCGGCGAGAAAGCCGCAGGCCGCCGTGCCGATGAAAAGGCCCGCGAACAGCGCGGCGATGAAACTTGCGACGCCGCTCGTGCCGAACAGGCCGCGCGTCGTGGCTGTCAGCAGCCCGCTGTGCACGAGTCCCGGCGCGATATAGCCGGAGTACATCAGGTCGTAGAGCTCGAAGAACATGCCGAAGCTCAGCAGCATCACGAGCTGCCAGATCGTGCGAGTCGCGGGTAGCCGGTCGAGCCGCGCGGAAATGCGCGCGCCGTCGAGTGCGATCGCGCCGGCGCGGCCCGAGCCTGCCGCATCGGCGCCAGCGTCCGTGCGTGAGTCACCCAGCGCGCCCGCATCGCCGAGCGCCGTTGCGTACACCGCCTGATGCGACGATTTCATCGTCTGTCTCCAGTATTTTTTGGTCTAGTGCCGGTTGAAACGGGTGACGCGCGGCACGACGTTCATGCGGCCGCGCGCGGCGCCCGCGCTTGCAGGTCGCCGCCCAGCTCGGCGATCCGCGCATCGTCGTATCCGAGCTCGCGCAGCACGTCGACGGTGTGCTCGCCGATGTTCGGGATCGGCCGACGCGGCCCGAGACGCGCACCGTCGATCGAAATCGGCAGCAACGGCATCGCGGTTTCGCTGCCGTCCTCGAGCGTCAGCGGCACGAGGCCGCCGCTCGCGTTCAGGTGCGGATCGTCGAACAGTTCTTCGGGCTTCGTGATCGACGCAAATGGAATGTGATGTCGCTCGAACAGCGGCGCGAGCGTCGCGCCGTCGAGGCGGCTCAGGCTTTCGCCGAGCGTCTGCAACAGCCAGCCGCGCGCGAGCACGCGGTCGTTGTTGGTCGCGAGGCGGGCATCGGCGAGCAGATCGTCGCGTTCGAGAATCGCGCACAGCGCGCGCCACTGCGTGTCTCCCGTCGCGGCGACGAACATCTGCTCGCCGCGCGCGAGCGTGAACACGTCGTAGACGGCCCATGCGCTGATGCGCTCGGGCATCGGCGCGGCAGCCACGCCGGTCGCCGCGAACTGCTGCATGTGCTGCGCGCTCAGCAGCACGCAGTTCTCGAACAGCGCGCTTTGCACCTCCTTGCCGCGGCCGCTCGCATGCCGCTCGTGCAGCGCGGCCAGCACGCCGATCGCGCCGAACATGCCGCCCATGATGTCGTTGACAGAGCTGCCCGCGCGCAGCGGACGGCCCACCGGCCCGGTCATATACGCGAGCCCCGCCATCATCTGCACGACCTCGTCGAGCGCGAGACGATGTTCGTAGGGACCGTTGAGAAATCCCTTGTGCGATACGTAGATCAGCTTCGGATTGCGCTCGCGCAGCGTCGCGCAATCGAGGCCGAGACTCGCCATGCGGCCGGGCTTGAAGTTTTCGACGAATACGTCGGCGGTATCGACGAGTTGCTTCAGCGCGGCGAGACCGGCTGCGCTGTCGAGATCGAGCGCGACGCTCTTCTTGTTGCGATTGAAGGTGCGGAAAAAGCCCGCTCCGGTGCCCAGAAGCCGGCGTGTGCTGTCGCCGCGCGGCGGCTCGACCTTGATCACTTCGGCGCCGAGGTCGCCCAGAATCATGCCGCAGGTCGGGCCCATCACCATATGCGACAACTCGATCACGCGAATGCCCGCGAGCGGCAGCGTGCCCGGCTGCTGCGGCGACGTTGACGGCGAAGACGACACGGAGCTAGCAGAGGAAAGCGGAGTCATTGCGGCACCTGCGGAATGGAAGAACGGGAACAACGCAAAGATCCGGCGCGCTCGGCGGCTTCACGCGCGCCTTGTTGCGCGTGCGCGAACTGCTTCGGCAATCCCGCTCGCGCGAGATAGCCGTACAGCGGCTCGCCCGGCAGCGCTTGCGCCAGCACCGCGCGCGATGCGAGCAGCCGCGCGATGTCGATACCGGTGTCGTAGCCCATGCTCTCGAGCATGAACACGAGGTCTTCGGTATTGACGTTGCCGGTCGCGCCTGGTGCATGCGGACAGCCGCCGAGGCCGGCCAGCGACGCATCGAACTCGCGGACGCCGTAGCGCAGCGCGACCAGCGTGTTGGCCAGAGCGAGGCCGCGCGTGTCGTGAAAATGCAGCGAGCGCAGCTTCGCGCCCGCGACGTCGCGCACCAGCTCGATCACCTCGCCGACCTGGCGCGGCGTCGCTTCGCCGGTGGTGTCGCCGAGCGCGATCACGTCGGCGCCGGCCTGCACCGCGGCGCGCGCGATCGCGGTGATGTCCGCGTAGGGCACCGCGCCCTGAAGCGTGCAGCCGAACACCGTCGACAAACCGGCGATCAACTCGACGCGGCGGCCCGTTGCTGACGACGCGCCGTCGATCAGCTCGCGCATTGCGGCAAACGCGTCGATCATCTCTGCGGGTGTCTTGCGCACGTTCGCGGCGCTATGCGCGGCGCTCACCGAGATCGGCGCGACGATGCGCTGCGCGCCGGCCTCGAGCGCGTGCTGCGCGCCCTTCAGGTTCGGCGCGAGCGCGGTCACGCTCAGATCGGCGTAGCGACGCGCGTGAGCGACTACGTCGGCGGCATCGGCCATCTGCGGCAGCAGCTTCGCCGGCACGAACGACGCGACTTCCATGTGGCGCACGCCGGCCGCGTAGGCGGCGTCGATCCAGCGCCGTTTGTCGTCGGTGGACATGATGCCGGCAATGCTTTGCAGACCGTCGCGCAGACCGACTTCGGTCACGACGACGCGCTCGCGGGTGTCATTCATCGATTTGAATCCTGATCGTGGACGCGGGCCAGGGCGGCCCGTTGGATAGAAGCGATGCGCTAACTGGATGACAGCGTGCCCGCGTGCTCGCGCGCGGCAAAGTCGCCTTTGACGACGCCCACCATCGCCGCTCGCGATGGCCGCTCAGGCCGATGGGGCGGGCTTTGACGCTCGCCTGGGTGAAATGCTTAGGGGTTTGTCTGGGCAGGCAGCGACGGCGCGGGTGGCGCGGCTCGTCGCCCGTGTTACACGGCGCCCAGCAGATGTTCGAGCAAACGCGCGGCCGCCAGCGTCAACGCCGCGCGATCGCGCATGCAGATCACGAAACGCCGCTCGGCCCACGGCTCGCGCAACGGCACCGCGACGATCCCGTACGCGTCGGCGGCATGGCGCGGCAGCGCCTCGCGCGGCAGGATCGCGACCGCCAGACCCGCCTGGATGAAACGATATGCGGCGTCGAACGTCGACACATAGGTGCGGTAATTCAACTCGCGGCCCTTCTCCAGTGCAATGCGCTGCATCAGCGCATTGACCGACGCATTCGATGCGAGGCCCAGATGATCGAACGAGAGCGTCTGCTCAAAGCCGATCTGCGCCTCGCCCGCTAGCGGATGGGCGCGCGGCACGATCAGCGCGAGATGGTCGGCGCGATACGGCAAGGTGTGAAGACTGCCAAGCGGCACCGTATCACGGCAGATGCCCAGATCGGCGACGCCCTCTTCGAGCCCACGCACGATGTCCGCGCTAACGCGCTCTTCGACGTCGACCCGGATCGCCGGATTCGCCCGCAAAAACGCCGACAACGCCTCGGGCAAAAACTCCACCATCGACGATACGTTGGCGAGCACGCGCACATGCCCACGCGCGCCGGCAGCGTACTCGCTGAGCTCGGCCTGCAGGCGTTCGTGGTCGCGCATGATGAGCCGCGCGTGGCGCAACAGCGCTTCGCCGGCGGCGGTCGCGCGCACGCCGCGCTGGCTGCGCGACAGCAACGCGACATCGACGAGCGCTTCGAGATCGGCGAGTCGCTTGCTGACCGCCGATGGCGCGATGAACTCGCGTTCGGCCGCGCGCGCGATCGTCCCTTCCTCGCATACGGCGATGAACAAGCGCAGCGTCACCTGATCGATTTGCCACATCGGCGTGGGGGGTTGTGAGTTGGCAGTGGGGGAATTATGGTTGATCGTTGAAAACCGTGGAGGGTTTGTGTCGCTTGGGTACGCCCAGTCGTGGTGATGCCGCTCGCCTGCATGACTCGGGGCGCGATGTGTGATTGTGTCTTACGCAGGAGTGCAAAAGCTCCGCCGAAGCGGGGCATGTCTTTGCGACTCTTTGGCAGCCATCGCGACCAGGAAGATTAGTGTCGCGGAATTGCGACCGACGCTCGTTTCACCGCCCCTGAATCGTCTCGATACCAAACATCGAGACGATCACGTTCCCAACGAAGTCTTTCAACGTCCGGTTGAGTGTACGAAGTCGCAAGGTGCAGTGTTGCCACAGGTGCCTTGCCCGCAAAAAGTCTAAAAACCTCGAGCGGGTTAGACGCCACACTAACAACCAGACGGCGCTTGATGTCAATCGCGTCTTGCGCGACTAACTCGTGCCCGTCAACCTTGTCCGGCGGACTGAAAAACATATCGTTGCGGCAGCCAGTACCACAAGGGAACCGCATCATTGCAATGTCCCCGTACCATTGAATTCCCGGTCGGACTGATGTCTTGATAATTGTCCGAGTTGTTCTTCCATTTTTTAACACAGAGACAACACAGTCATCGGGCGCTCCGTTGTGCTTGCATTTCACGGATATCGCCCATCCACCGGGACCTCGATGCAGATCATTGACAGGCTTATCCGGACCATATGCCGCCAAGGGGAGAGCGTAGCTGACTGTAGCCAAACACGAGAGAATTATGCTAGCGCACGTTCTTGTAAAACTTGAGGTCATGTTCGGAAACCCCCGAAGGATTTGGGACCTGTATAGCATCCGGTGTAAGAAAGCGGGGCACCGCTGGATACATCTTCGGATCTTCGATGGCTCGACTTCGACTATTTGATTGCTTTGCTTGTCGGCGTCACGCGCGGATCGTCGCACAGTCGCTGACAGCCACCCTTGCATAACGGCATGAGACCAACGCTAAGCTGTAGATATCCACTGCGGCCAGTGCTATCTTTTGAATAAGGCAACCTCTCCAGATGAGTGTCGACATATATATGCTGCGGCTTTATACCAAGCTCAATCAAATAGTCTTTTAGCTGCCTACCCCGCGACTCTGCCAGTTCTTTAGCATTGGCTTCCCCAACGTAGGCGTTTGCGACGATTTGCGCTTGAATCTCAACGTTGGGCCATTGCCGGGCATTCAATACCATGCTCGCCATTTTTAGACGGTAGGCATTTGGAATTCCTTGGTAGTTCAATGGAACGCTTTCAGTCAAATCTTCTGATATGGTACAAGCCGTCGCTTGCTGCGACACAGCAAAAGAGAATATAAAAAGAACGGATAAAATACGTTTTTTCATCAGATTAAAAAATCCTCTTTTCGACAAATTCACTGACGGCATCAAAATGGGCAATATAACACGCGAAATTGTCTGCATTCCTGCATGCCCCGTCTGGATCGGTTTGTGCCCAATAACCAATACCAGATCCAAAACCATAAATCACATCGTCTGAATCGAACGTATCGATATAGTGCGTACATTCGTGAATCAAGACCTTCAACTTGCAATTTGTCGAAACATCAGCATCAGGAAGAGTACAAAAATGCGGATAGATTGCAATTATTCTACGCGCCGAATCCGGCTTGCATACTGCCGCATCGTTGACGCCTCTATCGGGAGTTATTGCACACGAAATCTGCATCCCCTTCTGTTCGTCCCACCGAATGATCTTCTCCGGTTGTAGCTGCTGCATCGCAGTTGCCAGCCTCGGCAGACCGAAGCTCAATCGATTGTGGACAAACTGATCGCTCCGGCCGAACCAGCGTTTCACCCGATCTTGCGCTGATTTATCCCACCGCGCAACGTCCGCAATACGCTCATTTATGAGAGTCAACGCTGCGTCTCGCAAACGCATTATTAGCCTTCTAAACTCGGCGTTGCTCATATTTTCACATATTGGCAACGTATTGATTGTGACATGAACCAATGACCCCGGAGTTGTATTGGTAACGGCACCTGTGTGTACCAAGATCCACTCTTCATCCTCGTCCGATTTGAAGCTGTGCTCATTTCGTCGGTCAGAATCATTCATCCCTGTTTGCTCCTATTGATGTAAAACCTCAAATTCGATGCGAAAATAGTCTCGATACGTTCGGTTTTCCCTTGTGCATCCGTCGTCCCCGTTTTCACCCGCTCACTGTCAAGAACGACCCGGTAACGCACATTGGCAAGCGGTTTGTTGTCGCGATCCTTGAGCGTGTATTGCTCGTCGTGAGTGTGACGTTTCGACGTCAGTTCTGACGCTGCCTTGCGTCCGCGACAATCGCACGCCCATGCGTAACCCAGGGCTTCGGCCATGTCATAACCGTTGGAATACGACTTCAATCTATCGAACGGAAACCATTCGCCGGTTTCGGCGTTCAACGCCATTGCGGATGGCATTGGTGGGAAGTTTGAGGATATTGAATAGGTGATACGGCAAAGCTCGCACTCTTCCTTGCGCACGGTACCATTTTGTTTCTGTCGTCCCATTTGATCTTTTTTGATTTTTCCAGAGAATACCTGGCAAATTAACCATGTAAACGAGGTCGCGGTCAACGACTTTAATTTGGGATATACATTTTTGACAGATATTAACAATTGCTCTGGCTATCTCACTTTTAGGCGGATTTTTCCGATATAACGGTCAATAGAAAAGTCGATATTGAGCCGTCATGCCGTCGTCTCGCCCATCCCCGCCCTTGCTCGCGGTTTTCGGTCTGGCTATGCTGGCGGATGCGCCGGCTGCCCGCAGGCCATCACCCCAACCAGAACAACCGCTCGAGAACCAGCTCATGTCCACCACCAGTCTGTTTTTCACCGCCGCCGGCGTCGGCCTCGCGATCGCCGCACCGGTGGGGCCGATGGGCATGCTGTGCATCCGCCGCACGCTGACTGGCGGCCCGCGAGCGGGACTCGCGATCGGCTTCGGCATCGCGAGCGGCGACGCGGCCTACGGGCTGATCGCGGCGCTCGGCCTCGTCGGCATTTCTCAGTTCATGCTCGCGTACGACCGCCCGCTGCATCTGCTCGCGGGCCTGTTCCTGCTGTATCTCGGCGTGCGCGCACTGCTGCAGAAGCCGCCCGCCGAAACCGTCGACAGCAACGGCAATGGCAACGGCGAGCTCGCGCAGATCGGCCGCGCCGGCGCGCTGCGCGCGTACGCCAGCGCGCTGCTGCTGACGCTGACCAATCCGCAGACCGTCATCATGTTCGCGGCGCTGTTCACGACGCTCGCACCGCGCGGCGCGTTCTCGCCAGCCATCGCGCTGACGACGGTCGGCGGCGTGTTCGCCGGCTCGATCGCGTGGTGGTGTTCTCTGGTGAGCGCGGTGTCGCTCGCGCGTCATGCGATCGGCGGCAGGCTGCGTCTCGCGATCGATCGCGTGGTCGGACTCACGCTCGCGGCGTTCGGCCTCATCGAAATCCGCCGCGCGCTCTGAACGGCACCACGCACGCCACGCGACACACCCGCGCCGTGCATGCCGAACGCAGCCCGACGCCAGCCGCGGCGCGCTCGCCTTAAACAAGTGCGCACGCAGGCGCGGCAGTTTTGCGACAATAGCGCCTTTCGTCGCACCGGCGACGGCCGAGCGACCGCGCAGCGCACCGCACGCCGCCGCACCAGCCCTCCCCGGCGCGTACGCCGGGCTTGCCGCCCAACCCTTCACGCGCGCTGCGTCAGCTGTCCGTTCAATGGCTCTACCCCACATCGATCTGCTGTACTCCGTCTCCGGCCTGTTCGTCGGATTTCTGGTCGGCCTGACGGGCGTCGGCGGCGGCTCGCTGATGACGCCGATCCTCGTCCTGCTGTTCAAGGTGCACCCGGCCACCGCGGTCGGCACCGACCTGCTGTACGCGGCCGCCACCAAGGCGACCGGCACGCTGGTGCACGGCCTGAAGGGCTCGGTCGACTGGCAGATCACGCTGCGCCTCGCGGCCGGTAGCGTGCCCGCGGCCACCATCACGCTGATCCTGCTGCATCGCTACGGGATGGACACGCCGGGCGCGAGCCGGCTGATCCAGGTCGTGCTCGGCGCGGCGCTGCTGATTACCGCGATCGCGCTGGTGTTTCGTCCGCAGCTCGCGGCGCTCGGCGCGCGCAAGCAACGCGCGCCGAGTCAGGCACGCACGCTCGGGCTGACCATGCTGACCGGCGCAACCCTCGGCGTGCTGGTGTCGTTGACGTCGGTGGGCGCGGGCGCGATCGGCGTGACGGTGTTGTTGCTGCTGTATCCGATGCTGCCGACGACGCGCATCGTCGGCTCCGACATCGCGCACGCGGTGCCGCTGACATTGCTGGCGGGCGCCGGACATTGGCTGCTCGGCTCGGTCGACTGGTCGATGCTGGTGTCGCTGCTAGTGGGGTCGCTGCCTGGCATCGCGATCGGCAGCT
This sequence comes from Paraburkholderia sprentiae WSM5005, assembly GCF_001865575.2. Lineage (NCBI taxonomy): Bacteria > Pseudomonadati > Pseudomonadota > Betaproteobacteria > Burkholderiales > Burkholderiaceae > Paraburkholderia > Paraburkholderia sprentiae. Next base: position 574,373 of record NZ_CP017561.2, on the reverse strand, counting down.
ATCTGGCGTCGCGCGCGCCCGACGCGCTGCTGCGCAATCTGCTCGCGGCGACGCTGACGCTGGTCGGCGTGCGGCTCGTGTTGTCGTGATGCGCTGAGGACACGCGAACCCCGTGCCGCGCCCGTGCGCCGCGTCTCTCTATTTGAAAAACCGGCAAGTCAGATCCGCCTCGAACTGCCTGACCCACTGACCGTCGCGGTCGCGATACGACTGTGACCAGCCGCCGCGCCGCACCGTGACAACGCGCTCGTGCGCCGGCTCACCCGGTGCCGCGCTCGCGCTGATGTCGAAATGCGCGGGCGCGAAACCGCGTCGCGCGCACACCAGTTCGAACGCCGCGCGATCCCCGATCGGCAGATCGATATAGCGAAACAGCGTGGTTTCCATGACCTTGGCTCCTGTTCCTCCTCGTCACAGTACGCCTCGCGCTGCGTCGGCAATGTGTCGCAGCGCACGAATCCGCAGCGGCCGCGCCCCGATCAGGGCCGGTGAGCGCGGCAAGCCGCATTGCTGCGGCCCCGCAAAGCTCACGAAATACCACGTTCCACAACCAGCGGCGAAAAAAAAGCTCCGGCAATCATGCCGGAGCTTCGGAGCGGATAGATAGATCGCGCGACGCGGCCTTGCGGCGCCGCGCGCACCCGCGCATCGCTTACTGTTGCATCACGGTCAGCTTGTTCGACACGGACGTCACGCCCGCGACGCCCTTGGCAGCTTCGCCGGCCGAGTCGATCTCGCCCTGGCTCGGCACCGTGCCGGTCAGCGTCACCGCGCCCCCGCGCGCGCGCACGGCGATGTTCGACACGTTGAGACCCTGGGTCTTGCTCAGCGCGGCGCGCACCTTGCGGCCGAGGGCGTGATTCGCGCGCTTGCCGGCCTTGACGGAGGCTGCCGCCGACGCCGTATCGGTTGCCGGAGCGTTCGTCTGCGCATAGACGTTGCACGCCACCACCATCGCCACAACCGGACCCAGCGTTTTCAGAAAACCGATCGTCTTCATAGCTCTCTTCTCCTTGGTTTCACCTTGGACCGCATCAATAAGCGGCTTCGTTACGACAACGGGCGGCCATCATCACGCGAACGCGCGTGAGCGACGGCCGACAACGGCTGCGACACGATGTGCAAGAGGCGAGAGCGACTGATTACCGGGCAACCGGCAACCGGCTAACGCGAAGTCCGCCGACGCTCCCGGTTCTTGTCAGCCTCGCCAGGATCGCGCCGCAAACGTTGGATCGCGGTAGCGATGCACAATTTAATCTAGCCGGGACAGAAGCGCAAAGGGTTTACCACGCGGTGTGCGCCCCGACAGCAGGCGTTCGTTTGCGACATTCACCGCAACGTTCACCGTGACGTTCACCATTTGTTACGCGTTTGTCGGCGTGACGGCGGCCGCGCGTTTCGCGGCCGCGCCAATCTCAGGTACCATCGGCGCGACGCGTGCGGGGCGCCGCCGAGCCGCCTTCGCACATTCGAGCCCTATCGACCGTCGCTTTCAGCTGATCCGATGAAGCCTGACACCGGCCCCACCCGCTCCACTCGCCCCACCCGTCTCGTCGCCCGTTTCGTCGCGATCTCGTGGCGCGACCTGGCGGTCTCGTTCGGCCCGCTGGTACTGCTCGTGATCGTCGCGATCTGGGCCGCCGTGCGGCTGATCCAGCCCGCCCCGCCGAATACGCTGACGATTAGCGCCGGCCCCGTCGGCAGCACGTTCTGGATCGCCGCGCAGAAGTACAAGACGATCCTTGCGCGCAACCGCATTACGCTAAACGTGCTGGCCTCGCAGGGCTCGCAGGAAAATCTCAAGCGGTTGTCGGACCCCAACGCCAACGTCGACGTCGGCTTTGTGCAAGGCGGCATCGCGCCCGGCGCGCAGGACAAGGACAAGAACCTGATGTCGCTCGGCAGCGTCGCTTACGTGCCGCTCGCGATCTTCTATCGCGGCGCACCCGTCGACTGGCTGTCCGGGTTCAAGGGCGAGCGCCTCGCGATCGGCCCCGAGGGCAGCGGCACCCGCGAGCTCGCGCTCGCGCTGCTGAAGGCCAACGGCATCGCGCCGGGCGGTCCGACCCAACTGCTGCCGCTGACGGGTGACGCAGCCGCCAACGCGCTGATCGACGGCACGATCGACGCGACCTTCCTCGCCGGCGACTCGGCGCAGCCTGCCGTGATGGGCAAGCTCTACCGCACGCAGAACGTGCGCTTCTACGATTTCACGCAGGCCGACGCGTACACGCGCCGCTTTCCGTACCTGACGCATCTGAAGGTGCCGATGGGCGCCTTCGACCTCGGCAACAACCTGCCGGCGACCTCGATCAGCATCGTCGCGCCGACCGCCGAGCTGATCGCGCGCGATTCGCTGCATCCGGCGCTGTCGGATCTGCTGATCGAAGCCGCGCGCGAAGTGCATGGCGGCGCGACGACCATGCAGCGCGCGGGCGAATTCCCGTCGCCGCTCGCGCACGACTTCCCGCTTTCCGACGACGCCGCGCGCTACTACAAGTCGGGTAAGAGCTTCCTGTACCGGACCCTGCCGTTCTGGATCGCGAGTCTCGCGGACCGCCTGCTGGTGATCGTCGTGCCGCTGATCGTGTTGCTCGTGCCGGCGCTGCGCGTCGTGCCGGGGTTGTACGCGTGGCGGGTCAAGTCGCGCATCTATCGCTGGTACGGCTCGCTGATCGCGATCGAGCGCAGCGCGCTCAGCGAACATTTGTCGACCGAACGCGCGGCGCTGATCGAGCGGCTCGACGCGATCGAAGACTCCGTCAACGGCATGAAGATGCCGCTCGCATATGCGGATCAGTTCTACGTGCTGCGCGAGCACATCGGATTCGTGCGGCGGCGGCTGACCGAAAGCCGCGACACGCAGCGCGGGCTGGACGAGGCCGACGAGCCGGCGACCGACAAAGTCAAAGGCTGAGCTCTGGCGCCACCGCCAGAACCGGCACCCGGCGCCCGCCCCCAGGGGATATCGCCGGTGCAAGCCGGGACCGCACCGCGTAAGATCGCTACAATTTTGATGAGATAACGGACGCCCACCCTCCGCGCCGTCCGACGCAGGCAATCCGGGAGACATTTATGACCGTTGGCATCGACGCCCAACAGCCGCTGTGGTTTTACGATTTCGTCTCGCCGTTCACTTACCTGTTGCTCGAGCAACACGACAAATGGCCCGGCTTCGACTTCGCGTTCACGCCGGTCGTGCTGAACGATCTGTATCGCCACTGGGGCCAGCGCTCCGCGTACAGCGTGCCCGCCAAGCGCACCTTCATGTACCGGCACGCGCTGTTTCGCGCGGAGCAGCTCGGCATTCCGTACAAAATGCCGCCCGCCCATCCGTTCGATTCGATCAAGCCGCTGCTGCTCGCGACCGCAGCGAACGGCGACGTGCAATTCGTGCGCGAGATTTTCCGCTTCATCTGGCGCGAGGGGCGCGACCCGTCGAGCGACGAAGCGTTCGCCGAACTGTGCGAGCGCGTCGGCAAGCCGGACGGCCCGGCGCTGATCCAGAACGAAGCCGTGAAGGCGCAACTGCAACGCAATACCGCCGAGGCGATCGGCCTCGGCGTCTACGGCGTGCCGACGTTCCGTCTGAACGACCAGCTGTTCTGGGGCGAAGACGCGCTGCCGATGGTGCTGTATTGCGCACGCACGCCAAACTGGCTCGAATCGGGCGAGGTGAAGCGGATCAGTTCGCTGCCGTGGGGGCTGGCGAACAAGCCGGCATAACGCGGTAGCCGCAGCGGGCCGCGCCTTGACTGCACGCGCTTCGATCATGGACGACACCGCCGCCTCACTCGATATCTGGCTCGTGCGCGTGCTGCGCACACTGCTGGTCGAGCGCAGCGTCACGCAGACCGCGTTGCGGCTGAATCAGACCCAGCCCGCGATCAGCACCGCGCTGCGCAAGCTGCGCGAAACGCTTGGCGATCCGATCCTGGTGCGCGGCAAGTCGGGGATGGTGCCGACCGAATTCGGCGAGTCACTGCTCGCGGCCGCGCAGCGCGTGCTGCGCGATGTCGAGTTCGTCGCGACACCGCACGGGGATTTCGACCCGGGCCGCTCGCGGCGCACGTTTCGCGTCGCCGCGCCCGACTATCTGAACGATTTCTTCATGCCGACCGTGATCGCGCGGTTTCGCGAATCCGCACCGCATGCGCGGCTCGAAATCGAATCGCTGGGACCGCTGCTCGATCATTCCGCCGCGCTCGAGGCCGGCGAACTCGATCTCGTGATCGGCAACTGGCCGAAGCCCGATCCGCGCTTCGAGCGCAGCGATCTGTTCGCCGATACCGTCGTGTGCATGATGCGCGCCGACCATCCGCTCACCCGCGAGCCGCTCACGCGCGACGCCTACCTGGCCGCGCCGCATCTCGCGCCGACCCCCTACAGCGGCGCGCGCGGCGGCGCGATCGATACCGGCTTCGCGCGGGCGAAGGCGAGCCGGCGCATCGTCGCGACGCTGCCCTATTTCGGGCTCGTCGCGCAGACGCTTCTGCAATCGGATCTGATCTTCACGACGACGCGCCGCTTCGCGATGCACTACGCGAGCATGTTGCCGCTCGCGGTCGTCGACGTGCCGATCGCGTTTCCGCGCATCCGCTGCTATCAGTTGTGGCATCCGCAGCCGGATCGGCCGAGCGATATCGGCTGGCTCAGCACGTTGATGTCCAAGGTGTCGCGTGAGCTGGTCGCGCGCAGGACGCCGCGCGCGAAGCGATAACCAGCAGTTGCGCGCACACCGCGATCGCGATCGCAGCGGGCGCCTTGTCGACGATCCCTTCTACGCCGATCGGACAGGTCATCTGCGCGAGCCGCTCCCGCTCCACGCCGCGCGCGAGCAGACGCCGCTCGAACTTCACGCGCTTCGTCTTCGAGCCGATCATGCCGAAGTAGCTGAAATCGCGCCGCCGCATGATGCGCGCGGCGAGCGAAAAATCGAGCGCATGGTTGTGCGTCATTACCAGAAACCACGCGCCGGGCGGCGCGGCGTCGACGACCGCGTCGGGCGTGTCGGTCGCTTCGACCTGCACGTTGTGCGGCGTCTCGTCGGGGAACAGCTCGTCGCGTTCATCGACCCACTGGACCACGCACGGCAGGCGGCCGAGCAGTTGCACGAGCGCATGGCCGACGTGCCCCGCGCCGAACAGCACGATATGCATCGGCGCCGGCCGCGGCGCAAGCTCGGACGCGGTGCCGCGCCGGTCGGCATGGACCGGTGGACCATCGTTGATGACGCTCGTGTCGCCCGGAAAATGGTTGGGGCGTGCTGGCATGTTGCGCTCCGGTTCGTTCGCCAACCGCGATCACGCCTGCCGCGCGGCCGCCGTGGCGGCCCGCACCGCGCCGACCGCCTTCAGGATTTCCGCGCTGGTTGCGGGCGCATTGAGCGGCGGATTGATCCGGTGGCCGCCCACCGCCGACACCGCGTCGCGCACCGCGAAAAACACCGAGAACGGCAGCAATAGCGGCGGCTCGCCGGTCGCCTTCGAACGATGAATGCTGTCTTCCGCGTTGCGGTTTGTGAACAGCTTAACGTTGAAGACCGGCGGCACGTCGTTGACGGTCGGAATCTTGTAAGTGGACGGCGCGTGCGTCATCAGCTTGCCGCCCGCGTTCCACCACAGCTCCTCGGTGGTGAGCCAGCCCATGCCCTGAATGAACGCGCCTTCCACCTGGCCGACGTCGAGCGCCGGATTCAACGATGCCCCCACGTCGTGCAGCGCATCGGCGCGCAGCACCCGCATTTCGCCGGTCAGCGTGTCGATCACGACTTCCGACACCGCCGCGCCATACGAGTAGTAGTGAAACGGCCGGCCCTGCAGCTTCGACTGATCCCAGTAGAGCTTGGGCGTCGCATAGAAGCCGTCGGACCACAGCTGGATACGCGCGAGATAAGCCTTCGCGACCACTTCCTCGAACGGCACGGCCGCGTCGCCCACCACCACGCAGTCGTGCGCGAAGCGCACATCCCGCGCAGGCACGCTGCCCGCGCCGAAACGCTCGGCGGCGAATGCGGCGAGCCGCTCGCGCAGTTGGCGCGCCGCGTCCTGCGCGGCCTTGCCGTTCAGATCGGAACCGGTCGACGCGGCCGTCGCCGACGTATTGGCGACCTTGCTGGTATCGGTCGCGCTCACGCGAATGCGGTCGAAGCCGACGCCGAGTTCATGCGCGACGACCTGCGCGACCTTCGTATTCAGCCCCTGGCCCATTTCGGTGCCGCCGTGGTTCACGAGCACCGACCCGTCGGTGTAGATGTGCACCAATGCACCGGCCTGGTTGAAGTGCGTGACGTTGAATGCGATGCCGAACTTGACCGGCGTGAGTGCCATGCCCTTCTTCAGGATCGCGTTGTTCGCGTTGAATTCGTCGATCTCTTTGCGGCGCGCGCGGTAGTCGCTGGTCGCTTCGAGTTCGTCGATCAGCTCGTGAATCACGTTGTCTTCGACCACCTGGCCATACGGCGTCTGGTTGCGCTCGGTCTTGCCGTACAGATTGCGGCGGCGTACGTCGAGCGCATCGATGCCGCACGAGCGCGCGACGTTGTCGAGGATGTATTCGATCGCGAATGCGCCCTGCGGGCCGCCGAAGCCGCGAAACGCGGTGTTCGACTGCGTATTGGTCTTGCCGCAGAAGCCGTCGATCGAGACGTCGGACAGCCAGTACGCGTTGTCGAAGTGGCACAGCGCGCGCGTCATCACCGGGCCCGACAGGTCCGCGGAAAAGCCGCAACGCGAGGTCATGTCGACCGCGACGCCCTCGATCAAGCCCTGTTCGTCGTAGCCCACTTCGTACGTGTAGTGGAAATCGTGGCGCTTGCCCGTCACCATCATGTCGTCGTCGCGATCCGGGCGCAGCTTGACCGGGCACAGCAGCTTCGACGCGGCGAGCGCCGCGCAGCACGCGAACAGCGCCGACTGCGATTCCTTGCCGCCGAAACCGCCGCCCATGCGCCGGCATTCGATCACCACGTTATGCGAAGCCACGCCCAACGTATGCGCGACGAGGTGCTGCATTTCGGTCGGATGCTGGGTCGAGCAATAGACGTGCATGCCGTCGTCGTCCTTCGGCACCGCGTACGAGATCTGCCCTTCCAGATAGAACTGCTCCTGGCCGCCGAGCAGCATCTCACCGGTCTCACGATGCGTGGCGCGCGCGATCTTCGTGCCGGCGTCGCCGCGCGCGAGCTTCATCGGCGGCAACACGAACTGGTTCGCGGCGCGCGCCTGCTGCGCGGTCAAGACCGCCGGCAGTTCCTCGTAGACCACGTCGGCGCGCCGCGCGCCACGACGCGCCGCCTCGTGCGACGTCGCGACCACGATGAAGATCGGCTGGCCGACGTATTGCACCACGCCGTCGGCGAGGATGGGATCGTCGCCATGAATGATCGGGCCGACGTCGTTGACGCCGGGGACGTCGGCGGCGGTGAAGACGGCGACGACGCCGGGCGTCGCGCGCACCTGGTCGAGCGCGATCGACACGAGCTTCGCGTGCGCCTTCGACGACAGCCCCAGCGCGGCGTGCAGCGTGCCGGCCGCCTCGGGGATGTCATCGGTGTACGTCGCGCGGCCGCTCACGTGCAGATGCGCGGATTCGTGCGGACGCGACACGTGGACCTGGGTGAAGTCGTCGAGATCCTGAACCTCTTTCAGGAACGGTTCGGCTTGCTGGTTCATGGTTGTGTTCTCCGTATCCTTCGGGGACGCGCGGCGCTTACGCGCTCGCGCCGGCCGGCGCGACTGCGCGCACGTCGAGCGCGCTCTTCGGCAGCGGCTGCTGCGCGCGCGTTTCGAGCCAGAAGCGGTACAGCGTGTTCTTCGCCGCTTCGAGGCGGTAGTCGCTGCTCGCGCGCATGTCGGTGAGCGGCGCGTAGTCGTTGCCGAGCGCGAGCATCGCGGCCTGTGCGGTCGCTTCGTGCCAGTCCGCGTCGCGCAGTACGGCTTCGGCATGGCGCGCGCGCTTCGGCGTCGCGGCCATGCCGCCGAACGCGATGCGCGGCTCGCGGATCGCGCCGCCGTCGGCGATAAACGAGAACGCCGCGCAAACGGCCGAGATATCCGAATCGAAGCGCTTCGACAGCTTGTAAGTGCGAAAGCGCAGGTTCACGCGCGCACCGCGGCGCGTGGGCACCTTCAGGCCGACGACGAACTCGTGCTCGGCCATGTCCGTCTTTTGATACGCGAGGTAGAGGTCTTCGAGCGGCATCTCGCGCTCGACATCGCCGCCACGCACGATCACGCGCGCGCCGAGCGCGATCAACCCCGGCATCGAATCGCCGATCGGCGAGCCGTTCGCGATGTTGCCGCCGAGCGTGCCGGCGTTGCGGATCGGCAGCGAAGCGAAGCGCTGCCACATTTCGGTCAGCTCCGGGTACTGCTTCGAGATTTCGGCATACGCTTTTTCGACGCTGACGCCCGCGCCGATCTCGATCCAGTCGTCATTGGTGTCAAGCTTTTGCAACTCGGCAATCTGCCCAACATAGACGAGGTTGCCGAGCTCGCGCATCTGCTTCGTGACCCACAGGCCGATGTCGGTGCTGCCCGCGAGCAGGCGCGCGGCCGGTTCTTCCGCCTTGATCCGCGCGAGCGCCGCGACCGTGCGCGGCGCGGCGAAGCGCTGGCCCGCGTGCTCATACTCAAAGGTGTCGCGCCGTTCGAGCGTCGCGAGCGTGTCGGCGAGCGCCTTGACGTCGACCGGCGCCTGCGGCGCGGGCGCCTCGAACATGCGCTCGGCCGCGTCGACGATCGGCCGGTAGCCGGTGCAGCGGCACAGGTTGCCGGTCAGCGCATTGCCGATCGCTTCGCGCGACGGCACCGTGCGGTTCGCGCAGCCATGCTCGTGGCCGTGCTTCTCGTAGAGCGCCCACATCGACATGATGAAGCCCGGCGTGCAGAAGCCGCATTGGGAGCCGTGGCAGTCCACCATCGCCTGCTGCACCGGATGCAGCGAGCCGTCCGGTTGGCGCAGGTCTTCGACCGTGAAGAGCGCGCGGCCGTCGAGTGTCGGCACGAACTGAATGCAGGCGTTGACCGCCTTGAAGTCGACGCCGCCCGCCGCGTTGCGCTCACCGATCACGACCGTACAGGCGCCGCAGTCGCCCTCCGCGCAGCCTTCCTTGGTGCCGGTGCAGTGCGCGTCCTCGCGCAGATACTGCAGCACCGTCCGGGTGACGGGCGCGTGCTGGATTTCGCGGATCGCGCTGCGGTGATAGAAACGAATCGGCTCGGTCATGTGTCGGTGCTCTCGTCTGTTCTGGGTTCGCGCGGACGCGCGCGTCGATGGTTTGAAAGCTATCACCGTCAATAAACGCAACCCATAGCCCGAATCGCATGGGGGACATATTCGTGGCCCGATATAACCCGGCATTCGTTCGTCCCACTTTTTAGGCAATCCCTGCAAGGGAATCGGTTCCATGGGAGAATCACGCCTTCCTGCCGAATTCAAGTCTCGTTTTCCCGATGTCAACCGACTCCGCGCCCGCGCCTGCCCGCAGCGAATTTGCGACGACCCTGCACATCATTCCAGTCGTCTTTTTCACCTTTCTTTGCTACCTCACGATCGGTATTCCGCTCGCGGTGCTGCCCGGCTACGTGCACGCCGATCTCGGCTACAGCGCAGTGCTGGCCGGCGCGGCGATCAGCGTGCAGTACCTCGCGACGCTCGCGTCGCGGCCGCTCGCGGGCCGCTCGGCCGATACGCTCGGGCCCAAGCGCACGGTGTCGATCGGTCTGCTCGGCTGCGGCGCGAGCGGCGTGCTGTTGCTGCTCGCCGCGCTGACCCGTCACTGGCCGGTCCTCAGCCTCGCACTGCTCGTGTGCAGCCGGCTCGTGCTCGGCTTCGGCGAGAGTCTGTGCGGCACCGGCGCGATTCTGTGGGGGATCGGCCGCGTCGGCACGTCCAACAACGCCCGCGTGATTTCGTGGAACGGCATTGCGACCTACGGCGCACTCGCGATCGGCGCACCGCTCGGCGTGGCGATCTCGCACTCGATCGGCTTTACCGCGCTCGGCATTCTGGTGATCGCGCTCGCAGCGCTCGGCTACTACCTCGCGCGTCTGATCGCGCCGGTGCCGGTGGTGCACGGCGAGCGGATGTCGTATCGCAGCGTGCTCACGCGCGTGCTGCCGCACGGCATGGGTCTCGCGCTCGGCTCGGCCGGCTTCGGCTCGATCGCGACCTTCATCACGCTGTTCTACGCGGCGAAGCACTGGCCGAACGCGGCGCTGTCGCTGACGCTGTTCGGCACGCTGTTCATCGGCGCACGCCTGCTGTTCGCGAACACGATCAAAGCCTACGGCGGGTTTCGCGTCGCGATCGTGTCGTTCTCGTTCGAATGCGCGGGTCTGTTGATGCTGTGGCTCGCGCCCGAGCCGCCTGTCGCGCTCGCTGGCGCGGCGCTGACCGGCTTCGGCTTCGCGCTGGTGTTTCCGGCGCTCGGCGTCGAGGCGGTCGGGCTCGTGCCGCCGGCGAGCCGCGGCGCGGCACTGTCCGCGTACTCGGTGTTTCTGGATCTGTCGCTCGGCATTACCGGGCCGTTGGCGGGGTATATCGCCGGCGAGTTCGGTTACGGTTCGGTGTTCCTGTTTGCCGCGATCGCGGCAGCCGCGGCGGTCGTGCTGTCGACCGTGCTGTATCTGCGCAACGCCAAACCGACCAGCCTGTCCACCGCGCAATGAATGCGCAAATGAGCGCGCCGCGGCCTTTCACGTGCGCTGTCCGCAGCGGCGGTCATTCACTCTCGCTGTCCGGAGGGGCGTGCGGGCAAACGGCACTCGTGAGACTGGAGCCCAGTTCGTGAGACAAAAAGACGGAATTGATGAGACTGCGCGGATTGACCGCCCGGCAGGGTCCGCAACAGGCTCCAAATGTCGCTTCGAGGCACTAGGAAGATGCTGGTCTACGACTATCAGTGTGGTGTGTCGTCGGCCAAAGGCACGTCGTGGATGAGGGACCGTCTCCGGCCCATAAGAGACGATCGAGCCATCCGGAAGCGGACGTTCAATTTCATAGGACATTGATCCCGATGAAAGATCCTTACGTGACGCAACTGCCGTGGCGCTGATTCTCCTCGCGAGACTGCGCTTCGATCAAGACGCCGTTGTCGCTGGCGCTACCGTGCCGTCCGCTTCGACCGACCTACGTCTCCAACCCTGTAAGTTCGCGACGATCATCCGGCGCGCCGGCACTTCAATCAGGTAGTAGCCAAGTGCGCCGCCGGCTACAACAACGACCAACTCGACGATTAGGATTGTCAGCGCGGTCGTTGTCGTCTGCTGCACATGCAATCTCCTCACTACCTGATTGCAGGCGATCTGCAGAATTGGGTGGATTAGATAAATCGAAAACGAGATCTCGCCTAAAAACACCGCGACGCGATTGCCGAACAGTGCGTCGCCGACCACGCCGCCCTTCGCGAGCCCCGCGATCACAAGCAGGATCAACGGCAGCAGCAAAACCGGCCAAGTTGTCGGCATGCACATCAGAATCACCAGAGCGCCGAGACTGATGCACATCGTGACTTCACCAACTTCCCGTGTCTTGAGTACACGGAAAAGCCAGTAGCCGGCGATAAACTGTGGCACGATCCGTAGCACACCAAATGTGGTCAGTCCGAGATCGCCGCCGTTAAACAGGAAACAGTAGCCGCATAACAACAGCCAGGACACCAGCGCAATGCTACCGCACGTCACCCGCGATAGCCGGCTTAGCACTTTGGCGCACAATGGAAAGACAAACAGGTATGCGAACCACTCGGCGCTGATCGACCACGACACAAAGTTCCAACTGATTTTCTTGTCGAGCCCCCATGCCTGAACGAGCAGGAGGTTCTCGACTGCGGTACGTGCGGTGTAGTCGACGCTGCTGTGCGCGAACTCATGGCCTGTGCGCTTCGCGACCAACCACATACCGACGAAGACTAGAAACGTGGCCAGATGCAGCGGATAGACGCGCGCAAATCGCTTGACCATGAACGACCGATATGCCCCCCAGCCAAACGCGGTATCTCGCGACGGCAGATAGGTGTAGGCGAGGATGAAGCCGCTTAATACGAAGAAGATGTCGACACCCCAGACCCAGTTGTCGACCAGTCCGCTCATGCCGAGTGGCAGCACTCCCTCGTTATCGGCGAAATGATGAACTACTACGAGCAATGCGGCGAACGCGCGCAGTCCGGTCAGATTGTTAATTTTTTGCATTGGGTCCCCTTGGCAATCACGCGTGTCAGCGCGGCGCGGTGCCCCGCAAAATGGGTATGGTCAGGCGGAACACGGCTCATGTGAGCGAGAAAGGTTGATACAACGACGTTGGGAGGCATCTCTGCACAGCCGCTCTTGCGTAGTCAAACTTGCTGACCGCTGGCCGGCATCTTCTGCGGTTGAGCCAAGCAAGCGGCGAAAAGCTGGCAACGGCACTATTTCTATTCCATCGTATAGGGGGGGCAACAAGCGTTGTGTGCGCTAACACACCCAAGAATGCAAAACATGCATCGGCGCATGGCTCAAAAGCATGTGGTTTCTGAAGAAAAGGCGCCGATATATGAATTCCTTGAAGAGTCCAGGAGGCCGTTCGAACTTCATTCATGCGGCGAGGTAACGTCCAGACTAGATTGCTTTCCGCGTGAGAAATTTGAGCCCCGTCAGACGTGATGGTGAGCGCGATCGTCGTGATGGATCTCTTTTACGACTCGTATGTCTCGGAGACAGCGACGCTCTGCGTGCCCCTCGCGTGGATGCGTTTGAGCTCGTCGACGCACCCCAGCCAAACAAATAGCATGCCGATGTTTTTTCAGAGGGACGCCCGTCACAAATACGAAATGGAAACGATGGTCGATGACAACGTGCTTGCTGCAACTGCTGCCGCCTGTGCCGCCCGCGATTTTTGGCTTCCTCACGACCGCCATTGCGGCCGTTTGGGCGCATTTAAACCGAAGGGCGACGGGCAGGGTGCTCCAAATCTACGGGACAGAGGACTAAGTGCTATACACCGTGTAATTGGTCCAGTACGCAGTCTTCAGGTGGATGGTTATCGTGTTGTAACGCGTGTCTGCGGTATTGGCTGCCATGGTGGCGCTGCTAAACGTCGAAGTGCCCAGAAGGTTGACGTTTGCAGTCGTGTAGCCGCCATCCGCCGCATTGGTCCCGAAATACACGTCAAACAGGTTGGTAGTTGTAGTGCTGTTGGCCCGAACCAGAATCCGGCCGGAAGTCCAGCGCAGAACGTCCACTGTAATGGTGCTGGTGTTAATCGAGGCGGACTGATTCCCTGCGTGGATCGTACTCGCCAGCCCCGACACCGCATACTCCAGACCAGTGTTCAGGAAACCCGACAGATCGGTGTCTGGGCCTCCCGCAACAGCACCGGAGTCAGCCACGCCCCCATAATTTGAGGTAAAGCCAAGAATCGCGCTATCAGGCTTGTCACCGGTATTGCCAATGATTGTGATCCCGCTGATCGGCGACGCACCTGGCAGTGAGGCACTGCCCGAGCTATAGATAAACTGTGGGCCGTCAGCACCCTGACCGCTGTCGTCTGAGCCTGAACGATACCTGTTGCCGACAATCGAGGCAGCCTGTTCCACATCGATCTGAATGTGGCAGGATAGGCCAGCCGGGACCGCGACGTAGGAGGCCGAACCCGGCGTCGAGAATGACCAGCGCCCCGCCGTCCCGTCGCCACCCACGCCGTTACGTGAAAAGTAGTTGCCGGTGATCACCTTGCCCCATTGATTCGGCGCAACCCAGATACCAGCAAAGCCGTTACGATCGAGCAGCGCCCCAACGCAGGTGCTTTCGGCACCAAGAATCAGGCCGTAGCGCGCGTTCCATTCCCAGCGGCCGCCCAGCACCTGCCAGTAGTTGTCCTCCAAATCAGCACCCGCCGACTGACAGAACATGCCGATGCAGTTCAACAGGATGCCATCGGTGGCACCGGCCGGATCTAGCGTAAATCCTTTATCAGAGTTGTAACCGTAGCAGCGCTCCAGCACAGCCGTGGTACCCAACTGAAACGCTGCAGTCGGGAATGCGATGCCTGTTACGTGACGCGCTTGGCTCGAAATGCCAAATTTGACGCCCAGCGCTACGTTCCCAGTGCCACTTGGGTAGTTCGCAAGTGTGTAGTCAACAGCGGCGAAGTTCGCTGGACGTACCTGCAGGGTTTCGATGGTAGCGCCATCACCCAGAGTAATGACTGCCGAGGTCGCGGTTCCCGCATCCTGCCGTTCGAAAATCGTGTTACCGGCTGTCGGTTGCGTTAGACCTGTGTATTCGCCTCCCCCGTCCCCCCGAAGGATCGAGCCCACCGCAGTGGCGGGCAGATCGCCACTGAAACGATAAATGCCTTTGGGCGCATAGAGACTGCGGGCGCCACTGGTAAATGCTGACGACAGATCGGTGAACGCATTGTAGGTTGATGTGCCAGCCTGTATGGCCGCGAATTGCGCAGGGTCTATGAAACGGCTTAATGAAATCTCGTCGCCATTCGCTAGTTGGCTTAGGGTCTTAAGATAGGCGGGAGCAACGGTGTCGTTGATATTGACTGTATCGCTACTGATATTAGCCAACGCACTTCTCCTTTTTTGCAAAGAAAAACCGGTGGCGAATGCCACCATGGGACGGCGCTACTGAGTATTGTTGTAACAGCACATTCAGCGAATCGGCAGATTACATCGCTGCAGCTCAGCAGTGCAGCAAATATTTCTTCAATGGCCTGACGTTCTTCGAATTTATTCGTTTTGCATGGCTTGTTCGAATTTTTTGCGCGCTTCCCACTGCGCTCACGTTTATGAAAGAGATAAGAGAAAGTGGATCGTAGAGCGGCTTCACATGCCGGGACACAAGGACTCTCGATTTGGAATAAGGATGATCTTGTCCCTATCAGTAAGCTTAATTACTACTGTCAAGCATGGAAATTCTGAGCGAGCCGTAGCGTCGTCTTCGGCGCACGACACAGGAAAACACGGCCTTCGTGCAGGAAACGCTGGAGCCGGGCATGGTATCGGCCGCAGCGCATCGGCACGGCGTCAACGCCAACCAGGTGTGCGAGTGGCGCAAGTAATACCAGGAAGGACATCTGGCGGCAGTGGAGGCTGGTGAATCTGTTGTGCCCGCATCTGGGCTGGCCGCCGCCATCAAGGAAATCAGCAGACGATGCGTGATCTCAGATGTGCCTGACGATTGTTGACGATCTCGGCACCGTTATCGAATGACCAGTTGTGGCGGACAACCGCCTTACGCAACAGCGGGAAGAACAGCTCGGGGGGCGCACGATATGCAATTGGCATAAACCGACCCGTAAGCGCCATTCGTACCGCTCCGAAGCGGTCATTCCGTCGCGCCCCTCTTTGCGAGACGCAAGAAATCCGGCACAGCCTGCGGTTGCAAATGAAATATGTGCGACACGATCTTCTGCCGGAAGGCGCTTTTCAAAGCGGAAGAAAAATTTGCGACGCTCGCGACGACCTGTTCCTTCCTCAGCAGGCCACGCCAGTGAGGGCGATCATCGTTCGGAGACTCCCAGTTGAGCAGCTTGACCAAGGCCGTGTGAGCGAACTGGATACCCTCATGACCAGCAACAAAGCGCTGATAAATATGCGATTCTGTATGCTCTTCATGGTCTTCCAAGTTCCATGCAGTGAAAAGCGATTGAACGTCACTGTCGAGGTTGGTCAGACGTGTTCCGTCATAGTTACTAAAAGCAACATCATCGATAGTCATTTTCCACTGTTCTATCCAACCATCATCGCTCTTTTTCGTGCTGATCAGACTGTCCTTACGGAACCGAAGATGAATTCCCGCGCCTGCACCGATCTTATACGCCACGTCTCCAGCGAGCATCCCGAGCAGATTTTCTTGTCCTGCGGTGCCTAACGTGATGTTGAAGTTCTTGTTTGCCTTCCGAAGATGCTTCGCCTCGAACAACATCCACAAGCTGTGAAACTTCCACGCGATCAAGAGTGGCATCCCGACTAGATCGGAGTAGTTGATAAGTCGTTCGAGATAGTCGGGCCGGAATGAGAGCGTATTGCTTTGCTTCGACTTAACCTCGATCAGCATCGGCGACCTGTTCGTTTGCGTTGTGAATTTGGCAAGAAGATCAGGCACTTGGAACTTCGCCCGGGATGCGACGGGCACCTGCTGCTGGTCGAGCTTATGGAGCAACTCGCACTTGCCGAGCCATGCGCAGACGACGGAGAACTCATCTTCGGCGGGCAACCCAATATCCAAACGACGTACACCGCGGGCCACCTCAGCTGGATCCGCCGACCACCCTATTTCTGCAAGGACTTCCTGTATAAGTCTTTCAGCATCGACTGGCATCTCGCTCTTTTTGTTTTTTGTCATCGTTAAGTTTCTCTTCATCCGATTTGCCGACGTAAAGGATGCTGCTCTTCGATACTATTTTCATGCAATTGGCCCACAAGGTCCAACCTTGGAGCGCAATCATCGGGCAAGCGACGCGAAGCGGTCGGTCAAGATCAAAGCATAGAAAAAATCAGACATCGATTTTGTTATTTTTGTACATTACCGGGGTCATCATGTCGGAATTGTTCGTCACTCCCACGCTCGCCCACGACCACCCAATATTCAGGCATGCCATTCACGTCAGATAGGAGGCGAATTTTGACGACCAGGTACGGCAAAAGTCCGACTGACTCAACAGTAGTCAATTTTATTTCGTACCCTTTATCACTCAGGGGCGGCACGTCCCTCGTTCCGCCAACATAGTGGGAAAGATGGCGAGTGTCGGTGCCCAAGATGATATCTATAAGAAATGATGTAAAGCCAGTTATTCCAAGTTCGGCCACGGCGTAGGAATGCGCTATTTTCGCCAACATCCGTCCTAGATGGACGCTGGTAGCACTACTTCGCGGCGGAACAAATGTGACTGCTCCTTGATCCAGGTACGGCTTCAGTAGCTGTCCAAAGGTTGGGAGAGTTCCGACTGCTACGCCGCCAGACAGGACCTTATCTACTGGTATGCAGCCAGAGAGAATTTCTGGCTCATCGAAGAGCAACGTCACAATCATGGCCGGGTATTTTTCAAGCGAAATCGATTCCCAGACAGTCTTGCCATCTCTGTGGACTTGCAATGGAAGGAATCTCGGCGGGCGTTTCTTCTTCTTTCCGAGTTCCTTTTGCACCCGCGCCGTATGGTAGGCGCCTCGCAGCCATTCCAACTCGACTGCACTTGTGACCGCTTCGCAGGTCTGGCAGCTTGCCTCTGGCAGAACAAGTCCGCCGCCGAGGCCTTCTGGAATGATGTGCTCGTCACCTAATTTCCGCGGCTGTTGAGCAGACCATTCGGTTGACCCGCAGTAGATACAGCGGCCGACAGGGGCATATATTTTTGCCCGCAGTGCTGCTTTTCCAAGCATCACTTCTGAAGTTCGATCTTCCACATTTACGGACATCTTGCGAGAGCTCCTTTAGGTCCGGGGCGCTGAGTTGAGCTAGCTTCTTGGGGCGCTCTCAGCGGCCAAGTTCTGGTCGTCCAGACGGCCTCGGTTTGACGCTTACGTTCAGATTGTCGACGATCTGGACAAGTCGTTGACCGTCTCTTCCTGGCCGCACCTTGCCTATCGCGATCGGTGCCAGTTGAGCCATAGCGATCAATCGATGCACATGCGGCGGCCGGTGCATAATTCCCACGGATAACTGATCCTGAGACAGGAATGAATTCGCCCATGATATTCGAAACGGCCGAAACGACGATGTGGCGACTGGTACAGCTTTATACAGGTCGCGCCGGATACCAGCGAGGCGTGAAAGCCGAAGGACTATCGGCGAGCCCTCCGGTCATCGACTGCTCGGGACGGACAGGATTGCTTCTCACGAAAGCAATGCAAGCGGAAAACGACGGAGCTGGCCGCGCAGTGTTCGGGGCCGCCGACATGCAGGCTGTGCAGACGTGGTCAGATCGGATCATCCACGAGATTGAGATCCGGACGGAGTTCATTCTTGAAGGGCAAGAGATCACTGCCATCAGCCTCCCGCGTTGCGCCGCCATTGGGCTGAAAATGGGAGAGCCTGCCTGGGCGAGTAACCATCCTCGTCCACGAGGCATCACGCACATTGTTCAGGTCGTTCGTCACCCGGAGGACGATGCGCCGTTTGTCTCCGAATCCTTCGGTGGTCCGGTCTCACCCGGAATAAGTCTCACACCGCTCAGGGAGTGGCTCGCCCTTTCACAGCCGCATCTCTGCGCCGGCGAAATGTGGGCCGTCGACCCGTTCCTGTTGGCCTCAAAAAATTGAACGACCGTCTCAAACGTCTCGCCGCGACGAACGTGGTCTACCGGGTCCCAACAGGTCTCAAGAAATAACCGAGCTCATCAGCCAATCGCGCGCTATCTTTGTGCATAAAGTTGGGCGTTCTAGTGTCGGGAAGTGTCCGCAACCCTGAAACGACTCAAAGCGGGCATGTGGCATCAGCTTGGCGATGCGAGTCCCGACCTCGACAGGAACAAACTGGTCCGCCTCGCCCCATATCAGCAGCGTTGGAACCTTGCTGGCAGTAGACAGCGTTTGCCAATGATCGGCGCGAGTCAGCGTTGCGTCAGACTGCCGTGCGAACGTGTCGGCGCCAGTATCACGCGCCATGCGGATGAAGGCCGCTCGTGAAGCTATGTCGTCAGCAGGGATCGCGTTATTTGCAAACTCTGCGATGACATCTTCGTGTTCGCCGCGACGAATCCTGAGGCTGGTCTCTCGGACTACGCTTGGGTTCGGGTGAGTACCTGGCTCACAGTTCATCAGCCAGAGTCCGCTAACTCGCTCAGGCGCCCTTGCCAGTACCTCCATTGCAAGGCATCCACCATAGGCCGTCCCCGCCAGTATGAAGCTCCCGGATGTCGAAGCTAACAATGCTTCGGCACTGTCGCCGAAAGTCTTTTGGTCTAGCACCTGGACAGAGGGTGAAACGAGATCTTTTAGCCCGTCAAGCTGATCGGCGTAAAGTCTTCCGTCGCAGGGCATGGCGGGCAGGAAAATCATCGGCAGCAACATGCTCAATCACGGGTTTTTGGTGGGTGAATAGTCTAACTGAGGGACGAGTGTGAACGCCTGAAAGTGGCCGGACAGAGCCTGACGCGGTCGGCATAAATTGCCCGGCCGCGCTTATCTAGATGCCTCAGAATTGGTCGTTCACGATCGCAATCGTGAAGCCGTCCCACCCTTTGCTACCAACCGTTTGCAGAGCAGTGGCGGTCAGGCGAGGTTCATCGGCGATCATATCGAAGAAGCCGCGAACACCCTGCACCCGCGGGTCCATGCTGTCAGCATCTGTAATAGCTCCGTCTCGTACGACATTGTCACCGATGATGACCGTCCCGGAATGCGACAGCCTGAGTGCCCATCCAAGATATGCAGGATTATTCTGTTTGTCCGCGTCAATAAAAATGAGATCAAAGGGGTCTTCAGCAGGAAGCTTTGCGAGACTCTCCAGTGCCGGAGCAACATGCAGTTCCACGACGCTGGCAAGCCCGGCCATTTCGATATTTGATCGCGCCACCTTGGCGTGTGCTGCATCTGCCTCAAGCGTGACGACTTTGCCGTCATCAGGCAATGCACGAGCGAGCCAGATGGTGCTATATCCACCGAGGGTCCCGATTTCGAGCACGCGACGCGCGCTAATCATGCGCGCGAAGATATGCAGCAGTTTCCCTTGGTTGGGCGCGACATCATGCGGCGGCAGATTCGCAGCGGTGTTCGCGGAAAGGACGTTCTTCAAAGCAGAATCAGAAGGCACAAGCCGATCGACAATGTATTCATCAACACGAGTCCATGCAGACTGCATCTTTAACACTCCCGGCAGATGTCATTTGAAGAAATCCCTCGAGATTGTCGACGATGTAGGCAATGCCGTCGAGTGTCCCTTGATGGCCGGGATCAGCCGGATGGTCATCCGGGCAGTCTCATTATTCGCGACAGAGATCCCTCCAGTCTCACGAATTCGCGTGCTCGCCAGACGCCGCGGGGACGAAATTGATGGCTAAGTCATTGAATTTTGCGTAAGCCAGTCTCACAGATTCGGTTCGCCTACAGGGTGGTGGCCCTCCACTCTCGCCATCCATCCAGGCCGCTAGTCCCGCTCCGCCGCCATCTCCTGCTTGATCGTCCTTTGCGCGCGCACCGCGATCTGTCCGTGATTGATCCGGCTCGATACGTTGTACACGCCGATCAGCATGAACAGCTCGGTCGCGGCCACCGAGCACGCCGTGCCGACACCGCCCCACAAGTAGATGCTGATCGGTGCCTGCACCAGATGGAACAGTGCGCCGTAGACATAGATCCGCTTGAGCAACGACTGATTGCCCGACGCGATGATCGTCAGCATGACCTGGGTCGTCGTCATGCCGACGATTGCCGGCACGAACACGAGGATGCGCAAAATGCGGAACGTCTCGCCGAACGCCTCGCCCAGAAAACGTCCGACGAACCATTCGCCGAGCACCGTGAAGCCGACCAGAATCAGCACCGCCGACGCCGCGAACGCGAGCATGAAGCCGCGGTTGACCTTATGGATATAGGCAAAGTCGTTGCGTTCGTACGCGACGCAGATCTTCGGGAAAAACGCCTGGATGGCCGGCGCCGTGCATGCGCGTAGCGCGTTGGTGAGCCGCTCGGCCGCGACGTAATAGCCGACGGCTCCCGGACCGCTGATCATGCGCAACATGATCACGTTCGCGTACATGTAGACGGAGGTGAGCGCCGAGCCGAGAAAGATGTGATACGCCTCTTTCGCCTCGGCCATCACGTCGGACCAGCCGACCCGCACGGTAAGCAGAATCTCGCGCTTCCAGATCAGCGTGCCCGTCAGGACCAGGCCGCATACGAAGGTCGGCGCATATTGGAACGCGGCCGCAAGCATCACGTCGTCGCGGGTCTTCACGAACAGGAAGAGCGGAATCAGCAGACCCACGCGCGCGGCGAGCAGCGTGCCGGCGAGCACCGGCAGGCGCTGCGTGCCCTCGTAGAAGCAGCCGGGCGTCAGCACGCCGCCCCAGATCACCAGCGAGCCGAGCAGCGTCGCACCGCGTTCCTGCGGCGACATATGCGCGGCGAACGCCCAGCCGACCAGCACCAGCGAGCACAGCAACGCGAGAACCGCGCGGCCGATCGTGGTCGACCAGTAGATACGGTTCACCACCTCCGGCTGGTCGATGTGCACCGCCACCTTGCGCGCGCTCGACAGGCCGAAGCCGAAGTCGACGACGACGAGAAGAATCTGCGCGATCGACTGCGCGTAACCGATCACGCCCAACCCGGCCGGCCCCAGTACGTGCGACAGATACGGCAACGTAACGAGCGGCAGCACGTAGTTCAGTGCGTACACCGAATACAGCGCGATGATGACGTTTCTCGTCGACACTTTCGTCCTGTTTGCAATAGGCGGTTAACAACAACTCAAGTCGAAAAAACAGAATACGACACGAAAGAAGGTTCACTGAGTGCGATGTCGATCTTGTTGTAGCGATCGTCTTCGCTGTTTGCGCTCAACACCGCGCTCTTCACCGCATTGCCGATCAGATTGCTGACCACGGTCTTGTAGTTGGCGTCGCTTGCGTCGGTTGCGAACAGGATTTCGGCGAGCAGCGCATGGCCGTGTGCGGCCGCACGCAACATCACGCGACCCGAGGTCGAGCGCAGCACGTTGATCGAGATGCGCGTCGTTTCGGGCGACACCGTCTGGTCGCCGCTATGCAGCGCCGCCGCGATGCCGCCGCGCTCATAGCCGACGCCTAGATTCAGTGCGTGCACGAGGCTCGAATCCTTTCCGCCGGCAATCGCACCGCCGCCGGGGTACGCCTTCGCGTAACCGACGATCGAATCGCCCGCGCGATCGCCGAAATTGCCCTGAATCGTGATGCCGTTCAGCGGCGTGCTGCCCGGCGTGGTCGAACTGCCGTAAACGAACTGCGGACCGTCACAGCCGGCGTTCTCGTCATCCTGACCGGGACGGTAGCGATTGCCGACGATCGTGGCCGCCTGCTGGTAATCGATCTGGATGTGACAACTCTGACCGGGCGGCACGTCCACGTACGACGGATGGCCGCGCGTCGAGAATTTCCAGCGGCCGATCTTGCCGTCGCCGCCGCAACCGTTGCGCGAGAAGTAATTGCCGTTCACCACCTTGCCCCAGTTGCCGCTCTTCATATAGAGGCCGGCAAAGCCGTTGCGATCGAACACCGAGCCGACGATCAGCGACTCCGCGCCCAGAATCACGCCGTGACGCGCGTTCCATTCCCAGCGTCCGCCGATCACCTGCCAGAAGTTGTCGACGATATCCGCGCCGGCCGTGTGGCAGAACATGCCGATGCAATTGATCAGCGAGCCGTCGGTGTGCTCGGTCGCGTAGAAGCCGCGCTCGCACATATACGCGTAGCAGCGCTCGAGCGTCGACGTGACACCAAGCTCGTAGCCGGCGCGCGAAAAACCGATCGCCGTGCAACGGCGCGCCCCGGCCGAGGTGCCGAAGTGAATGCCGATCGCCGTGTTGCCGGTGTGCGCCGGATAGTTGGCGAGGTGATAGATGACCTTGTCGTAATGCGCGGGCCGCACCTGCACATGTTCGACGAACGCCGCGTCGCCGAGCGTCAGCGCCGCCGCCGTCGGCCCGCCCGTGTCCTGTCTCTCCAGCACGGTCGCACCCATCGAGATGTCGGTGATCGTGACGTATTCGCCGCCGCCGTCGCCGCGCAGTTTCGAGCCGTTCGCGGTGCTCAGGTCGCCGGTATAACGCCAGATGCCGCGCGGCAGATAAAGCCCGCGCGCACCGCTCGCGAACGCCTGCCTGAGTTCGGCGCCGCAATCGTAGCCCGACGCGCCGCGCTGGATCGCCGCCAGCCTGCGCGGATCGACGAAGCGCGCGACGCTCACCTCCTGGCCCGCGACAATGTCGCTGAGCGTCTTCAGATAGCTCGGCGCAGCCGGTTCCGACGCGGCCCGCTCGGGCCCGGACGCGGCGACGCGCACGATGCCGCCCGCGCCGTCACCCCTACTCGCGAAAGCGTCGGGCTCGCGCAGCGCGTGCCCGGTCGCGCGCGCGATGCCCAGATCGGCCGTGCTTGCACTCGCCCCCGCCAGGCCGCCGAGTAGGAACGTCTTGAGCGCCTGTCGCCGGGTCTTCATCTACCCTTTCCCATCGCATTGCTCTCCTTCTTCTGTTCAAGTCGACACGTCGGTGCGTCGATAGGCGTCACTCCACCGTGATGCTTTGCGCCTGCTCGGCGGCCGACGCACGCGCGCTCACCGTCATCGTGACCGGCACCGCACGCGCCTTCGCGCCGCGAATCAGGCCCTGCACGCCTGGCGGTCTGAACAGCGGCACATGGTACTTGCGGCTAAAGCGCCACAAGCTGTTCATATGCCGGCGCCCCGCCTTGCTCAGGAAGCCCGCTGCCGACGCGCGCTGATGCTCGTGCGTGAGTCGCGCGCCGGGCACGCACAGCACGCGGTAGCCCGCCTGCCAGATGCGCGCGCAAAAGTCGACGTCCTCCATATAGAGGAAGAAGTGCTCGTCCATGCCACCCAGCTCACCGAACAAAGCGCGCCGCACGATAAAGCCCGTGCCCAGCACCCAGTCCGCTTCGAACGGCGTGCCCGCGCCCCACGCTTCGCGCATCATATGGTTGTCGATGCGGCGCTTGAACGCTTCGAGCCGCCCGAGCGGCGAGCGCCGGCCGAGTATGTCGAGCAGCGAATAAAAGCGCCGCGCGGAAAACTGCCGCTCGCCGTCCGGGTAGATCAGATCGAGACCGACCAGGCCTACATCCTTCTCCGTTCTGAACAACTTCACTGCGTTTTCGAGCGAAGTATCGACGAAATACGTGTCCGGATTCAGCACGAGCACGAGCTCGCGCAAACAACCGACCATGCCGAAATTGACGCCGGCCCCGAAGCCGCGATTGATCGACGTTCTGACGAGTCTGACTCCCGTCGGAAGCGTCTCCCTCAGATAGGAAAACGAATTGTCGGGTGACGCGTTGTCCACCACGACGATGTCCTCCTTATCCGCAATCGAAAGTTCGAGCACGGAGCGTACGCAATTTCTGACCAGCTTTGGCGTGTTGTAATTGACGATCACAACGCTAAACGTTCCCTTCAGGTTCATCCCCACCTCCTGCTCTACATCAGGTGTTCGTGGAATAACCCCCAAACACGGCTTGGTTGTTCTAGCACCTTGTTAATACCCGTCTGCGCGAGGCAAACGATCCGGCACGCACTGCCTTGCGTTCGCTACGTGCTGTTTCGACGCGGTCCGCCCACGTAATCGAACACTGGCAATGTCATCAGAATGAAGACAAACGGAATCACTTCGATCGATTGATAGAAGAACGTTTGAAATAAAGCGGCCCAAACACACAGCGAAATCCGGCTTGCGCTGCTCGTGAGTTTCGTCACCGATACCAGCACGCCGTAATAGAAGATCGCGCCCATCAGGCCGATATTGAGGATCTGCTGCAGCACGCTCGATTCGACGATGCCGAACTCCTGTTTCACCGGATCGGGCGCCGAGTTCGTGACGAGCCCGAAGTACGTGCCGGTGATCACGTTGACCGGCGAGGCGAGCGACTCGGCCTTGTCCCATGCTTCGGCGCGGCCATCGTTGCCGTCCGACTGCAGATCGGTCGCGCCCATCATCCGTTGGGTGCCGACGTTGAAGACACTATCGTTCTGACTGCTCAGCGCGACGCCGAAGATCATGATCGCCATCGTCGCAAACACGGTGGCAACGATCAGTTTCGCGTTTCTCGTGATGAACTGGATCGGCCCCTGCACGAACGCGAGCCCGAAGGTGCCGAGAATGATCAGCATGCCGCTGCGCGACAGCGCCGAAAAAATCGCGAAGCTGAGCACCGCGCATGCGAGACCCGACAGCACGTTCTTGCGCACCAGATAATCGACGCCGCACAGCGACGCGGCAATCGCGACGAACAGCGGGTAGTGCAGATAACTGCCGGTCAGCGACGGCGCGCGCAGATTGTCGAAGCCGTAAGTCGCACCGGGCAGATCGATCGGAAAGACGTTCTGCTGCTGCGCTAGCGCGACGCCCGCCTCGATCAGCGCGATCAGGACGAGCCCCGCATACGCGATGCGCGGCCGCACGAAGCGCTTCTGATAGTTCGAGATCGCGTAGAAATAGATGAACAGCGTGAAGATGAAGACGAACAGATAGGACGGCCCGAGCTGATCGGTGAGTTCCAGCGTCGCGACGATCGACAGCCCGATCGAGAACAGCATGCCCGCGAGGAAGCCGAACGACCAGCGTCCTTCGTCACGGAAGTAAGCGGCAATCGCCGTCGGCGAGATGTACCAGATAAGCAGCCCGACGATGCCGCCGACCTGGACCAGATAGGCGGCGTCCTTGCCGATCAGGTACTCGAGCACGCCGCGCGTGGCGCACAGCACGACGGCAAGCAGATAGGCGATGGTTGCGATCATGGCGTCACACCTGGTACGCGACGGCGGCGTGTGCGTTGAGCGGCTCGTCACGGTAGATGCGCTCGATCACGTCCGGGAACGCGTCGATCTCGCAGACGTTGAGCAAGTCGCCGTCGTGCTCGACGCCTTCCGCGCCGAGCGGCGTCGACACGACCGGCAGCTTCGCCGCGAGCATTTCGAGCGTCTTCAGCTTGACGCCGGCGCCCGACAGCAGCGGCACCACGCCCATATCGGCGGACTCGAAGTACTTGCCCGGATTTTCGACGAAGCCGGTCACGCAGATATCGTCGCTATTGAGCCGCTTCACGCGGTCGCTCGGTTCGGAGCCGACCACGAACAGCTTCAGTCGAAGGCCGCGGCGGCGCAGCGGCAGAAAAATCGTATCGATGAAATTGAGCAGCGCCTCTTCGTTTTCGCGGCGCTGCATCGCTCCCCAGAACAGGATGTTGCCTTTCTCGACCGTGTCTTTCGAGCGCCGCACTTCCTTCAGAAACGCCGGCAGTGAGATCGGCACGACCTGCAACGTGCCGACCCCGGGGTATAAGGCGTTGATCAGCTGCGCGTCTTTGCTGGACAGCACGAGCACCTTGTCGGCCAGCTTGAGCAGACGCTGCTCGAACACGAAGGTCTGCCGTGTAAACAGCCATCCTTCGATGGACTTGACGCGCAACACGGCCTGGATCTGCACGTCGTGCGCGCACATCACGATGTTCACGCCGTCGTGGAAACGGTCGCGCAGATTCTGCGCATACGCGAAGCATTGCGAGAACTCGAGCCGCACCGTGTCGTAACGGTTCTTGCCGACGAGTTCGCAGAGGAAACGGCCGATCGCGGGTGTGTAGCGCGAGAACAGGCGCGGTGAGAAAGTCAGCGGGTTCGCGAGGAACGACGGAATCAGGTCGAACCGGCTCACGTACTTGATGTACACGTTGCGAACATTGGCACGGAATTCGATGTCCTTTTCGTCGACCGGCACGCGCGACACGATCAGCACGTCGAGCTCCGATTCCGCGCTCAATTTCATCAGGTAGTCGTAGGCCAGCCGGTGGCCAGCTTGCGGCGCGTTTTTCTGGGGCAGGAAAGCCGTGACAAATAGCTGTTTCATCCGAGTAGTCCCTTGCCTGTACGGTGTGCGCTCGGCAAGCGCGGCCGTAAGATCCCTTCGCATCGCCATGTTGGTTTTCTGATCGGTCCATTCGCGCGCTGCGCTCCGCACCGCGGGCGCGTAGCGAACGATGCGCCCGGGTTTATCTGTCGTACGGTTTGTAGATATAGGCCGCGTAGCGATAGCGTCCATAGCCGTAGCTATAGCGTCCCGGCCGCATGCGCAGTCCGTTCATGATCACGCCGCGCACCGGCAGGCCGACCTTCTGCATCTGGCGGACCGACTCGCGTAGCTCGCCGATGCCCGTGACGCCCTGACGCGCGACGAAGAACGTCGTACCGGCCACGCAGGCGAGCCGCACCGCATCCGAGGCGAGCAGCACCGGCGGTCCGTCGACCAGCACGACGTCGTAGCCGGTCGCGACCTGGCGCAGCACCGCATCGAGCCGTGTGTTCGACAGCACGTCGCTCGGGCTCGCGACCTGACGGCCGCTCGCGATGAAGTCGACGCCCTGGAAACGGGTCGCGCGAATCAGCTCGTCGGCGCGGTGCGCGCCCTGGATCAGATCGGACAGGCCCGGACCGCGATCGCCGCCGAGATGCCGATGCAGGAAACCGCGGCGCAGATCACCGTCGATCAGCAACACGCGCTTGCCGGTCGCGCCGATCACCGCGGCGAGATTCAGCGACACGAACGACTTGCCGATGCCCGGCGTCGGGCCCGTGATCAGCACGATGTGGTTGCGCGCCTTGGTCATCGTGAATTCGAGCGCGGTGCGAAAGCCGCGCAGACTTTCGATGGCCGGATCGATCACCGCTTCGCCCGCGAGCACCAGCGACTTCGATTCCGGGCGGCGCCGGCTTTGCGCGAACCGCTCTTCCTGGCGGCTGAACGGCACGCTCGCATAGACCGGCAAACCGGTGCGCAGCTCGACTTCGTACGGATCGTCGATCGCGTCGAACAGACGCTGACGTACGAGCGCGATCACGACGCCGACGAACACCCCCAGCATCAGCGCCGCGGTGATGATCAGCAGCGGCTTGGGCCGCACCGGCGTATCGGGGGCGACGGCGCCATCGACGATGCGCACGTTGCCGGCCTTGCCCGCCTTGATCAGCTTGAGCTGTTCGAGCGTATTGCGCAGCGACGTATCGAGTTCGGTGCCGACCTGGACGTCGCGCTGCAGGCGCAGCACGTTCTGTTCGAGCGGCGGCAGCGATTGCGTCCGGCTCGCGAGATCTTTCGCTTCCTGTTGCGCCGCACGCAACTGCGCGTTGACCGACTGCACGGCCGGATGCTGGTCGGTGAAGCGCGACAGCAGTTCATTGCGCTTTTGCTGAAGTTCCGCGAGCCGCGTCTGCGCCTGCACCGACAGCTGCAGCAGGTTGGTCGCTTCCTCGCCGAGGTCGACGGTGCCGTGCTTCGCGCGGAAATCGTTGAAGCGCGTTTCCGAATCGGAAAGCTGCTGGCGCATTTCCGGCAGCTGCAATTCCAGGAAACGGATCGAACGCTCCGCTTCCTCGGATTTGCGCTTCAGGTTCTGGCTCACGTATTCGCCCGCGATGGTCGCCAGAATCGCGCTGATTTTCTTCGGATCGCTGCCTTCGAGCGAGACGCCGAGGATGTCCGATTCCTTGCCTTTTTCCGAGATCGTCAGTTCCTTGCGCAGTTTTTCGGTCGTCGTCAATTCGGACTGGCGCCGTAGTTCGAAAGTCGCGCCCGGCTTCGCCTCGATCCGGTCGACGACGAGTGTGAGCGGCCCGTAGTTGGTCGTCGCGCTCAGCGGTTGGCCGACCGTGCCCTCGAGCTTCAGCTTGCCGTATTGCAGCTCGTAGCTCGATCCGTCGCCCTTCTTCAGCACGAACGCGCGGTCGAACAACTCTTCGGGCACGTCGAATTTCGACACTTCGATGCGCTCGTTGCCGTACACGTAGCCGTGCGGTCCCGGCGTCGACAGCTGATCGGAATGACGGCCGAGCCAGCGGCCGAATAGCGGGAAGTAGCGCGGCGCCGCTTCGATGTCGAGATTGAGCTTGTCGACCGCGCGGCCCACCACCATGCGCGAGCCGATCACCTGCGCCTCGCCGGACGTCGCGGTCTTCACGTCGAACATCGCGGAAACGTCGCCGATCACGCTCTTGGACGAGGTACCCGCGTTCTCCTCGACCTGCACGAGGATGTCCGCGCGATACACCGGTTGGGAGAAAACCGAATAAGCGATGCCGAGCGCGACCGCGATGGCCGTCGTGATCGCAATCAGCTTACGATTGTCGTACAGCGCATCCAGATAATTCGCGAAGCCTGCCGGCGGATGTTCGCTGTTGTTGTTCCGGCTATCGAATGGTGCACTGCTTTGGTTCATGCGAGTTCTCCCAAAGTCTCGACGGTTTCCTGCTTCTTCTCGGCGCCGGGATCAGCACGTCGCCGCATCCCCGTCACGCCTGTATCCATCGAGCTGACCGGCTCGATCGGACGGGGTAGCCGGTTTACGCCACATCGGCTACCTTTGTGTAACAGCGCCTATGCGAGGTCGGCTCTTTTCCCTAACATCGCACCACACGCTTTCTTACGGAGACCGAAATGAAAAAACTTCTTGCCACCGTATTGCCCGTATTGCCCTTATTGCTGACTGCCCAGCTGAGCTGCGCCCAGAGCATCGTGTCGGCCGCATCGTCCGCTTATGCACCGCGTTATGTCGCCAAACATTCGCAACTCGACGCGATGACGCCTCATGCCGCCAGTTCCACTACGCTCTACGGCTCTCCGTCGGATTTCACGTACGCCAAAAAGAACCGCTACGTCGCGCCCAACGTGTACACCCAAACCAAAAACAGCCTTCCGAAACAGAAACGTTCAAGCGTTACGCAGCCTGTCCGCGGGAAGAATTCAGCGGACCCCTACAGCAACGATTTGTGGAATTCAGACCAGACCTACGCGTCTCCCGAGACCTCCGATCCATACAGCGCGCGCTGAGCCGCAGCGCATCACCGTCTGGATTCCCCGTATCGCGATGTGGCCGCTTGCGGCCACATTCCTGTTTGGTTGAACTGACTGCCGGGCCCGGTAGTGATGATTCCCCGATTAGCTGCGTCTCGTCCGCCGTTTTCCACGCAAACGCTCACGACATGCACATGCTTTTGTTCTGATGAGTCTGGCCTTTTTCGCCGGCCATCGAGCCGATCGTTGCCAGAGCTGCGCCATCACCGCGGCCTCGTTACTCTTTCAAGCCCCGCGCTTCAGCGCTCGATAAAACGCTTTTCCTTGGCGATCATAATATTCAGAGAGCCCGTCTTTACAACGTTCGGCAGCGCACACAAAAGCCGATTGCCACAAGATTGCCTCAGACAAATCACGCTATAAAAAGCGCGCTTTTAAAATGACGATAACGGCGCGGTTATACACGCCGTTTACCACAATCAGCGCCGATTATTTTCACCGCGCCGGACGCGGATTATCTGCATAGTGTGCGCTGCGCCGCGACGGCGCTAACGGCGCCGGCCTTTCGCCGATGTGCATGATTTCGGCGAGGCGCCGCGCGTAATGCTCGGGAAGATATTCTTCGACGTTGTACTTTCTGTGCGCGTCGGCCAGATGAATGGCCAGTTCGCCGAGCGCCTGTTTCAGACTATGCGGATCGAATCTGAATTTGATCTTGTTGCCGACCGACTCCGCGGTCACCGCCATGCTGCCGCCATCGCGAATCAGCACCGGCAGACCGAGCATCGCCGCCTCGACCACCACGAGCGGCGCGTTCTCCGCGCCCACCGACGGCACCACCACCGCATCGGCGAACTCGCGCATAGCGGGAAACAGTTGTTGCTGCGGCATCGTGCCGAACAGGATCAGCTTGCGCTGCGCGATCAACGACGCATAGCGTTGCTCGACCGCCTGGCGATCCGGACCATCGCCGTACACGCCGATGCAATTGATGCGCTCGAAGCCCGCCGCCTCGCAGAGCGTCAGAAATTGCAGCAGGCCTTTCTCCGGCGAAATCCGTCCGACGAAGGCGATGTTGAAGCGCTCCTTGTTGCGCGCCGTGACGGGCGGCATCGCGATCGGCACCGCCGACGGATTGTGCACGATGACCGTGTTCTCAATGCCGACGCGGTGCAGCGCTTGCTCCATGAACAGGCTCGGGCACAAGATCTTGTCGAACACGCGCGCGGGCTGGTAGGCCGCGCGAATCGCGTGCCACCACGCTTTCGTCATCAGGTCGTGCACGAGGCCCTTCGGCGTCGGCCGCAGCGTAAAGGCCGCGCGCGTGCGCAGCACGTCGAGCGGCAGGATGACCGGATGCCTGGCCTTGTCGAAGTACTGCAGCGACGGGTTGTAGTAGACGAGGTGGTAGTCGTGGCAGGTGTGATAGGCGCGGTAACCGAACTGGCGCTGATGGCGCGCAATCACGCTGAGAATCGAAGGCGACAGCACGTTGTGGTAGTTGTGCACCATCAGCCGATGCGGCCGGAAGCGGTGCAGCGTCTTTTCGAGCGCGCGCGCGGCGGTCGTGTTCCAGGAGCGCGACAGCATCGTCGAGCGCGCGGAAAACTGGCTATCGTCGAAACGCTCGACCTCGACGCCGGGCAGCGTGCCCAACAGCTCGGCCGATTGTTGATAGACCACCTCCGCGCCCCCCATCTGCACGTAATCGTTGATCACCAGTACTCTGCAGCGCTGCATGTTCTCCTCCTGTCGTATGCCGCTCGTGCCGTCTCGCGAACAACCCGGACGGCTTTGCCCGGACGGATGCCTCGGTCCGGGCGCTTTCTGTGTTCAAAACTGCGGAAACTTGCCGCGCCAGCCGCCGCCCTCGCGCAGATAGCGCAGAAACACCGCGATACCGCTCAATTGCGCCGCGAAGCGCAGCGTCGACGCCGCATCGTCGATGATGATCGTGCGCAGCCGGTACGGATCGGTGTGCTGATCGTTCCAGCCGATATCGCAAGTGCGCGCGGTCTTGAAGCCCGCCGCCCGCACGAACTCCACTTCGCGATCGCCGTAGTTGCCGTTCGGATAGGCGAAGTGCTCGCAAGGCTGCTGCAGCAGCGCCGCGATCTCGCGGCGGCTGTCGCTGATCTCGGCCGCGCTTTCGGCGTCGCTGCAATGCGTGAGGATCGGGTGGAAGCGCGTATGCGCCTGGAAGTCGATGTGCTCGCGCATCGCCTGGATCTGTTCGATCGACAGGCCGGTCGGCCGGTCGTCGCCGTCCTGCTGGTAGCCTTGCGCGGCCAGTGCGGCGAGGCGCTCGTCGTTGGTCATCCGCTTCAGCCGTTCGTGGCCGATGCGCAGCGAGCCCGGATGCAGCCACCAGTGACTGCGCGGCCGTCCGACGATGCGGCTGCACAGAAAGATCGTCGGCCGCACGTTGTGCTTGATGAACACCGGCAACAGCTTCGCGTTGCCCGCATGGCCGTCGTCGAGCGTGATCGCGACGCGTGGCCGGTCGCGGCCGGGCGCGCTGACGTCGGTCAACGGCACGAACTCGCACAGCTTGCGCAGATAGGTCAGGTGACGGTCGAGCGTGTCGGGATCGGGATCGTGATAAAGCAGCACGGCCACGCGGTCGCGCCACAGCAGCTTGCGCGTGAACCACGCGAGACCCGAGACCACGACGAAGCCCGCGAGCATCTCCTTCACGAGCGCCTTGCAGCGCTTCATGCGGCGTCCGCGGTCGCTACCGGACGGGCGCGCGTGCGCCTCGGGCAGCGTGGAGCGCGCGCGCGCGCCCGTTGCATGTGGCTTATTCACCTGAGCGCTCCGGCATGGGTGCATGAGCGACGACGGGCCACGCACGTTGCCGCGCACCCGCCTTCAACGAACCGACGATGTGCCGCGCCACGGTCGGCGACGCGTGCTTGGTCCCATAGACGAACCGCATCACGGGGCCGAAGCTGTGCGCGCACGCAGGTCCGACCACATAGAGGCCGCGCACGCGCGTTTCGTAGTGCGACGTCAGTTCGGGCATGCCGGCCTGATTCGAAATCGCATCCGCCAGATCCTTCGACAGGAACGCGTGCTGCCGCATGTCGGTCTTGAAACCGGTCGCGGCGATCACGTGGTCGGCGCTCACCCGCGCCTTCTTGCCGTCGGTCAACACGTTCAGCACGACGCGATCGTTTTCGATCTCAGCGGAGCGCACCTCGGTGCGATGCGAGATCTGTACCTTGCCGACGACGCGATCATGCAGCCACCATGCGCCGGACGCGCCGTACGTGTGTTCCATGATCTGCTTGCGGCGTTTCGGGTCGAGCAAGTGGAATACACCGGGAAACTCCGACAGGAACACCGACCGCCAGCCGCGCCCCAGTCCCGCGTCGGGCCTCCTGAGGCGCGACATGATGTTGCGCCCGGCTTGTGGCCGCTCGTGCCACACCACGCTGCTCTCGCGCATCAGCACGTGCGCGCGTGCGCCGAGCTCGTTGAGCAGCGCGGACAGCCCGAGCGCCGACTGGCCGCCGCCGACGATCGCGATGTCCTTGTCACGCGCCCACTCGAGGTTGCCGTACAGCTCCGAATGCGACGCATACTGCGCCGGCAAGCCCCGCAGCGCCGGCGGCGTTTGCGCGAAGCCCTTCAGGCCCAGCGCGATCACGACCCTGCGCGCGGTGAGCGAGCGGCCGTCGGTGAGCGATAGCTGGAACTCATCGCCGACGCGGCGCAACGCGAGCACGTCGACCGGCTGGATCTCGCCGACCAGATTCGACTGGAACCACAGCGCATATTCGACGAACGTCTCGAGCGGCAGCGCCATGCCGAGCGGCCGGTAAGGCAGCCCTTTCAGGCGGCAGTAGTCTTCGACGGTAAAGCCGCTGCACGGTGCATGCAGGCTCGACGCGAACGCCTCAGAGCGCAGCAGCATGCCAGGCGGCATCAGGTTGCGCCAGGCGCCCATCGGTTCGCCGAGGATCTGGTGATCCACACCGGCGGCCTTCAGATGCGCGGCAAGAGATGACCCGTAGGGTCCCGCGCCAATGATGATGGTATCGGTCAAAGACATTGCTGGTCTCCAGGGGGAACGGCTGTCGTCGCCACGCGTCAGGCTTTGGCCTGACGCGATTCAGGCGCCCTGATCGCTTTTTTCCAGCTGCGTTTCATGCGCCGCAGCGGATTCATCACCAGGTAATGCTGCAACGCCGGGAGCGGGTCGCTCCAGCGGAAATAGCCATCGAATATTTTCGTGCGCTCGCTCAGCAGTTGGGGCGGCGGGCGATCGGAAAACGTCGCGCGCCACGCAACCGGCAATCGGCTCAGCCGCTCGGCGGGTGGCGGCAGGCCCAGCTCATGGCGGTACGCGGCAAGCGGAATGTTGACGCCGCACAGCGTCGCGATTTCCTCCTGCCAGTCCGTGCGGCCGACCGTCGGCTCGACCATGACGAACTCGTTGTAGTTGTCGTCCCATTTGTACTCGATGCTGCCCATGCCGTCGAAACCGGCCAGCTCGGCGAATCGTCGCGTCAACGGTTCGAGCGTTCCGCGCGCTTCGGGCGCAGCCACGCAGATCGCGGTATTGCCGACGCCCGGCGGCGAGCTCAACACCTTGCGGCCGGTGAACATGCTGACCATGTTGCCGTCGGCGCCGCGATAGAACAGCGTGAAGTGGATGTTGCTATCAGGTCCCTCGATCCACTCCTGCGCGATGATGCCGCCCGGCGACGCGAGCATCGCGACCGCGTGATCGCGTGCACGCTGCAGCGTGTCGACGCGCACCGCGCGTTCTTTCTCGCCGCGCAGCACGTTGCGCTTGTCGTCCGGTTTCAGCACGCACGGGTAGCGCAATTGGGACAGCTGTTCGATGTCGGCAAGCTTGTCGAGCACGATCGAGCGCGGCACCGGAAAGCCATGCCGCTGCGCGAATTCGTGAAAGCGCGCCTTGCTCGACAACATCTTGACGGTGTCGTCGGCCGGCAGACGGAAGCGATACCAGTGCGAGAGGGCCGCGCGATTTTCCGACACCGCATGCACCGCGTCTTCGTCGGTCAGAATCAGAACCGGCGGACGATCGAACCGCTTGCCGAGTTCGATCATTTCGTCAACGAATATTTTCCCGACGAAACTCTTCACCTGATGCGCGTGAACGTGCCGGCACCATGTCGCCGCTCGGGTCCGCGTATCGACTGCGACAACCGGAAGGCGGTCCTGCGCGAGCGATCGCGCCACTCCCAATCCGTTTAGCTCTGCTCCAACGATAACTCCTGCCGATTGACCTGAGTCGTATGCGCTCGCCATAGTGTCGATTTCCTTGCTCCGTACGTGCGTGAACCCCCGAAGACATGCTTCGGGACTCCACGCGATCGAATTATCGAATTGGATAGAAATCCTTTTTGTCGCCTCGCGGGGGCGCTTTGGCGTTAAAGCTTTGTTTCCGCGGAAAGCATGCATGAGCGCGGCAGGCGCGTCCTGGCACGCGCCGTGTGTCGAATCATGATCGTGCGATTTACCGCAGCATGAGCATTGCGCCGCTCTCGCCGTGACCTACTTTACGTTTCCGCCTGGTCCCCATACGTGCGCCGCCGCACAGAGAGCAAAAGAAAGTAACAAAAGAAAAAACCCTTACGAAAGGCGCAGAGCCTTATTCCGTAAGGGTTTCGGGATGCAGCTATGGTTATGTAAAAACGTTGCGAAGGATTAATTTATTGCAACGCGATAATGGCGGAAAAAAACTTTTCAACTGGACTACAAAGTGCTGGATCGCACAAAAGATACGCGCTGCGAATGCTTTTCGCAGCGCAGCGGAAAATGCGTTATTTGCCTTCGCTCAAGCCGCGCTCGAGCGCCGCGACACCCGCCGGCAGATCGACCTTGACGCCGAGGTCGACCATCGTGCGGCCGAGCGCATGCACGGTGCGAAACAGGTTGTGCTCGCGGCACTGCTCGCCCATCTGGCCGATACGCACGATCGGCAGACCGAACGAGCCCGAGATTTCCACCTGATGCTGCCGCGAGATATGAGCGCAGACGTCGGCGGGACTCAGACCGTCCGGCACCTCGATGCCGACCACCGAATTGAGGCGGCAATTCTCGGGCGCATACAGCTGCAGACCCATCGCGGTGACGCCCTGCTGCAACGCGAGCGAGCATTTCAGATGGCGCGCGAAGCGCTTCTCCAGCGTCTCCGCGCAGACGAGCCGCAGCGCCTCGTGCAGCGCGAGCACGCCCGACACCGGCGCCGTGTAGTGATAACCGGCGTTGTGCCAGAAGTTTTCCGCCAGCGAGGCATCGAGGCACCAGTGCGTATTGGGCACCGTGCGGCTCTTGACGCGCGCCCACGCCGCATCTGAAAAGGCGATCAACGACACGCCCGGAATCGACGACAAGCCCTTCTGGCCGCCGGTAATCACCGCGTCGATACCCCAGGCGTCCATGTCGAGCGGCATCGTGCTCAGCGTGCAGACGGCGTCGACGATCACGAGCGCGCCCGCTTTCTTCGCGAGCGCCGCGATGTCTTTCAAATGATGGTTCCACACGGTGTTCGACGTCTCTCCCTGCACCACCGTGACGACCTCGGGACGCTCGCGGCGCAGCGCGTCGGCGACCTGATCGAGACTCGCGACCGTGCGGTCCGCGACTTCCAGCATGCTCACGCGCGCGCCGACGCGCCGGCCCATGTCGGCCATGCGGTCGCTGAAAAAGCCATTCTTGATGCACAGCATGCGCGTGCCTTCCCACGCGAGATTGCAGATCGCCATCTCCATCGCGCCCGATCCGGGTCCCGCGACGCCGAGCACCCATTTCGACTCGGTCTGAAACACGTAGCGCGCCATCGTCTTCACCTGGTTCACCACTTTCGCCATCGTGCCGCCCAGATGGTTGATCACGATCGCATTGGCCTTCGCGACCGCGGCGGGAATCGGCACGGGGCCGGCGCCCATCATCAGCAGCGGTTCTTCGGGAAGGATGGCGTCGAGCGATTCGACAACCGGGCAGGGGACGGACGCAGCAATGGTAGTGGAGGGTGAGGTCGGCATAATCGATGTATGAATTCGGAGCGCAAAGGAACGAACGGCCTCGCAGCAGGTAAGCCGCTCGAGGCCGTTCGTCCGATCATTCACCGAACCGCGCGATTGCGCAAGTTTTTTGGCCAGGGTTCGCCTAACATCGTCAAAAAGATAATCTGCTATTGGCCAGTTTCCTGCCGCCTGTTTGTACCTGCGTTATTCGGAATGCTTGTTATTTAACGTTGCAGTTTGGCACCCCGGTCGATGCTAGTTTCTCGCCAAAAGCCGAGTTCGCGAAACACATCTGAAGCCCGCTTCCACGGAGCCCGATATGCGCATCATCCTGTTCAGTAGTCGTCAATACGACGTCGACACATTTACCGAGGCCAATGCCGCGCTCGGCTATGAACTGCATTTCCAGGAATCCCCGCTCGACAGCGAGACCGCGATCCTCGCGCATGGCTACGACGTCGTCTGCCCCTTCGTCAACGACAACGTCGACGCCGCGACGCTCGAGCGGCTTCATGCGGGCGGCACGCGCATGATCGCCCTGCGCTCGGCGGGCTTCAATCACGTCGACCTCGCGGCGGCCGAGCGCCTCGCCATGCCGGTCGCGCGCGTGCCGGCCTACTCGCCGTACGCGGTCGCCGAACATGCGGTCGGGCTGATCCTCGCGCTGAACCGGCGCCTGCCGCGCGCGGTCGCGCGCACCCGCGAAGGCGACTTCTCGCTGCATGGGCTGC
The DNA here is from genome assembly GCF_001865575.2 of Paraburkholderia sprentiae WSM5005. Taxonomy (NCBI): domain Bacteria; kingdom Pseudomonadati; phylum Pseudomonadota; class Betaproteobacteria; order Burkholderiales; family Burkholderiaceae; genus Paraburkholderia; species Paraburkholderia sprentiae. The sequence continues at coordinate 537,152 of NZ_CP017561.2, read as the reverse complement.
TCGGCTTCGACCTGCACGGCAAGACGGTCGGTGTGATCGGCACTGGCATCATCGGCCGGGTATTCGCGCGCATCATGGCCGGCTTCGGCATGCAGGTGCTCGCCTACGATCCAGGCACGCCCGCCGACGAATTGCTCGCGCTCGGCGCGCGCTACGTGCCGCTCGATACCTTGCTCGCGGAATCGGACGTCGTCAGTCTGCATTGCCCGCTGTTGCCCGACACCTATCACCTGATCGACAGCGCCGCGCTCGCGAAGATGAAGCGCGGCGCGATGCTGATCAACACGGGACGCGGCGGGCTCGTCGAGGCGAACGCGCTGATCTGCGCGTTGAAGGACGGCCAGCTCGGCCATCTCGGGCTCGATGTCTACGAGGAAGAAGGCGGCATCTTCTTCGAGGATCATTCGAATCTGCCGCTACAGGACGACGTGCTCGCGCGTCTGTTGATGTTCCCGAACGTGATCGTCACCGCGCACCAGGCGTTCTTCACCCGCGAGGCGATGACCGAAATCGCGCAGACCACGCTCGCGAACATCGCGGCGTGGCAGGCGGGCGCGCCGCGCAACGTCGTGCAGGCGGGGTAGCTGTGAACCGTGGCATGCGAATGGCTGCGGACCGGGAACGCTAGACGTCGTTCTCGCCGCCGAGCGCGGTCGCGCGAATCGCGGTGCGGGCGTCATCGGCTGCGCCGCACAGTTCGCGCAGCAATGCAGCCTCGCGCTCGTGCACCTCGACCGGACACCAGCGCGCGCCCGCCTCGGCCAGATAGCGTGCGCGATGCTGGCCGTTGCGAAACGCCACCACCCCCTCGCGCTCGATGCCGAGCCAGCCGAGCAGTCCCGGCGCGCGACGCGTGGAAATCGTCACGTAGGGCATCTGCGGAACGCGCGGGCTCTCGGGGTCGAGAAACTCGCGGATGCCGCGGACCTTGCCAGCGTGCCATTCGGCGACGGGCTTCAGCACATAATCGGTGTTGTCGCGAGCCGCGCACGCGAGCAGCTTGCGCAGATCGACGAGCACGACCTGGTGACGGGTGGCATCGGCGACGAATACGCGTTTCAGGCGCACGTGGTCGTACCATGAATGCTCGCGCAACGGCACCATCCAGACCGTTTCGGCGCAGGCCGGCGATGAATTGGGCAAAGGCAGGGACAAAGGCAGACTCGGCAAGCTGGCGACAGGACGCCAGCGCATCAATAGAGCGCTCACGCTACGAGCCGGATGTGACGGAAACATGACAGTCCACCGGATTAGTTACGCTGCATGAATGTGTAGCAACAGTGCCGGATCGACAGACAGGCACCGGGCTTCGGATACCCCTCAGGTACATGACGATGATAGCCACCGAGCATTTGAATAACCACGTGCGAATCGAGTCGAATGACGACAAAGGCGTCGCCACCATCGTGCTCGATAGGCCCGCGCGGCGCAACGCGGTCGATCGCGAGGTGGCCGAGGCGTTGAGCGCCGCGTTCAGCCGCTTCGAGGCGCAGCCCGCGTGGCGCGCGGCCGTGCTGTTCGGCGCGGGCGGCACGTTTTGCGCTGGCGCGGATCTGAGCGCGCTCGCCGACGACACGCGCCGCAACGAACTGCGCCCGGACGGCAGCGGCCCCGGTCCGATGGGACCGACGCGCACGCGTTTCAGCAAGCCGGTGATCGCCGCGATCGCCGGCTATGCGGTCGCGGGCGGACTCGAGCTTGCCGCGATGTGCGACCTGCGCGTCGTCGAGGAAGACGCGGTGCTCGGGGTGTTCTGCCGGCGCGTCGGCATTCCGCTGATCGACGGCGGCACGATCCGGCTGCCGCGACTGATCGGTCTGTCGCGTGCGCTCGATCTGATCCTGACCGGCCGCGCGGTCGATTCGCACGAGGCGCTCGCGTTCGGGCTCGCCAACCGGGTGGTGCCGAAGGGCGAAGCGCGCGCGGCCGCCGAGCGGCTGGCCGCGGAACTCGCCGCTTGTCCGCAGGCGGCGCTGCTCGCCGATCGCCGCTCCGCGTTCGAGAACAGCACGCTCGACGATCTCGCAGAGGCGTTGCGGCGCGAAGGCGCGGGCGGCTACGCGGCCGTCTTCGCCGAGGGCGTGGCGGGCGCGGCGCGCTTTGCGTCCGGCGCGGGCCGCCACGGCGATACCTTCGACGCGGACGAGACGGCGCCGCGCGATCGGTGACGGGCTTGCAATCGCTCGTCTGGTCGCGACGGGTCCGGCGCGCACGAGATCCGCGTTACCCGAACCAAACAAGAGGAACCACGATGGCTACGATCTACCGGGAAGTCGCCGTGGAGACCGCCGCGGCCGACGCATGGGCGGCGCTGCGCGATCCCGCCGAGGTGGCCCGCGTGTTCGCGGGCGTGCTGATCGCGGCGCGCGTGGAAGGCGACCTGCGCTGGGTGACGTTCGCCGACGGCACCGTGATCGAGGAACGCGTGATCGCCGTCGACGATGCGCATATGCGGCTCGCCTACTCGGTCGGCGGCGGACGCTTGGAGCATCATCACGCGACGCTACACGTCGTGGCCGACACGCCCGCGCGTTGCCGCGTGATCTGGATCAGCGACTTCAAACCCGATGAGCGCGGCGCCGTGGTCGAAACGCTGATGGATGCGGGCTGCGTGGCGCTGGCGCGCAACCTCGCGAGGCGCTGAACGCCGCCGTGCTGCTCGTGCGCGCCCTCGTCGCTTTTCACAAAAAACAACACCCTGCCCGACAGTCAGCAAGCCAGATTTGACTTAGGTAGAATCCCCTACTGTTTTCTCCCTACCCGGCCACAGCGTTCCCGCCTTCCGGATCGCGCACCCGGCGTCGTTTTCGCGCTGCTTCTCGCGTCACATTCCATCGTTGCCATGCCTTTGCCCCTGCTTGCCCTTGCCGTTGCCGCCTTTGGAATCGGTACCACCGAGTTCGTCATCATGGGGCTGTTGCCCGACGTCGCGCGCGATCTGTCCGTGTCGATTCCGGCGGCCGGCATGCTGGTGTCCGCGTATGCGCTCGGCGTCACGATCGGCGCGCCGATCGTCGCGATCGCGGTCGCTAATATGCCGCGCAAAAAGGCGCTGATGAGCCTGATCGGCGTGTTCATCGTCGGCAATCTGCTGTGCGCGATCGCGCCGGGCTACGCGGTGCTGATGGCCGCGCGCATCGTCACCGCGTTCTGCCACGGCGCGTTTTTCGGCATCGGCTCGGTGGTCGCGGCGGGGCTCGTCGCGCCGAATCGCCGCGCGCAGGCGATCGCGCTAATGTTTACCGGCCTCACGCTCGCCAACGTGCTCGGCGTGCCGCTCGGCACCGCGCTCGGCCAGGCCGTCGGCTGGCGCGCGACGTTCTGGGCCGTGACCGGCATTGGCGTGTTGGCGGCGGCCGCGCTCGCAGTGTGCCTGCCCGCGAAGATCGAAATGCACAAGGCGAGCCTCGTGCGCGAATTCAGCGTGCTGAAGAATCCGCAGGTGCTGATGGTGCTCGGCATCAGCGTGCTTGCGTCGGCGAGCCTGTTTTCGACCTTCACCTACATCACGCCGATTCTCGAGGACGTGACCGGCTTCACGCCGCACGCGGTGACGCTGGTGCTGCTGCTGTTCGGCCTCGGCCTGACGGTCGGCAGCACACTGGGCGGCAAGCTCGCGGACTGGCGGCTGATGCCGTCGCTGATCGCGTTTCTGATGGCGATCGTGGTGATCCTGTGCGTGTTCGCAGGCACGATGCACACGCGCCTGCCGGCGATGCTGACCGTGTTCGCGTGGGGCGTGCTCGCATTCGCGATCGTGCCGCCGCTGCAGATGCTGATTGTCGATCGCGCCAGCCACGCGCCGAATCTTGCGTCGACGCTGAATCAGGGTGCGTTCAATCTCGGCAACGCGACCGGCGCGTGGCTCGGCGGCATGGCGATCGGCGCGGGCGCGCCGCTGACGACCCTGCCGTGGGTCGGCGTCGTGACCGCGCTCGGCGCACTGTCGTTGACGTTGTGGTCGGTGTCGATCGAGCGGCGGGTGGCGGTGGCGGGGTAAGTGCGGGAGAGCGATCACACCGTCCTGCACTTTGCCTATAAGTCTCTTCGATGAAGCATCCCATCGTATACACGACCGCTCCTATCACCGGCGTTTGCGCCACGCTGCAGTGGGATGAAGCAAGCTGCACGGTGTCCTGTCAGGTCACATATTCACCTTTGGCTCCGCCGCGGGAACCGCAAATCCGTCTCAGCGGCCTGCTGGACGCGCGCTTCGGCATTGGCGCACCTGCTTATGTCCTCACGGCGGGCACGCTGTCGGTGCTACTCGATCAACATCACCGGCTGACAGGGTTGGACTTTTACACGAATCCCCAGCGATGGACCGTGGGCATGACTGAACTCTCAGCGGCGGCCGACGCAACTCCGCACATCGACACCGAATTCGACGAGCACGGACATGCGGAGGACATGGGAACGCCGGTGGTCTTTTACGAACCTCGCCAAGGCACCCTTTACCTGTCGTGGGGCGCCGCGTGTCACTGGTACGCGATTGCGCCGGCGCTCGCGTTCGGCGTCGCTGACGACAACCGCCTCGCGCAGATCCGTCTGCACGGTCTCACGCTTGCGCCGCGGCGCGGCAATCCCGCGTGCGGCGAATTGACGATTAGACGCTAGTTGCTGGCTGTTGCGATCCATACGCAGGGTGATAATCTTCAAACCACGTTGCGCGTACACTCGACAAACGGCCCACACTTTGTGGCGCCGCCGCAAGCAACGGGGAGTCCGCCATGGTGTCGATGCCACTGTTGCTCCGTGTCAGCCTGTTGGGCGTGGCGATCGCGGTAGCCGCGATCGTCGCGGCGAACTGTGGAGGCGGCGGAGGCGGAAGCAGCAGCGCCCCGACGGGCACCAGCGTCGGTGCCGGCGGCAACGGCGCATCGAGCCCGAGCGCGGCGAGCGGCGGGAGCACCACCAGCGGTGGCACTACGAGCGGCGGCGCCGGCACCGGTCCCTCGGGCAGCGGCTCAGGCACGTCGACGAGCGGTACGTCGACGGCAGCCGTGCAGGACGTGCTCACCTATCACGACGACGTCGCGCGCACCGGCCAGGACCTCGGCGAAACCACGCTCACGCCCGCCAACGTGACGGCCTCGACGTTCGGCAAGGTCGGCTTTTTTAGCGTCGACGGCAAGGTCGACGCGCAGCCGCTGTTCGTCGGTTCGCTGGCGATCGCGGGCGGCACGCACAACGTGCTGTACGTCGCGACCGAAAACGACAGTGTGTTCGCATTCGATGCCGACAGCGGCGCGAAACTGTGGCAGGCGAGCACGCTCGGCACCGGCGAAACGCCGAGCGACGACCTCGGCTGCACGCAGATCGTGAACGTCATCGGCATCACCTCGACACCGGTCATCGACCGTTCGCGCGGCACGCACGGCACGATCTACGTCGTCGCGATGTCGAAAGACGCGGCCGGCGGCTACCATCAACGTATTCACGCGCTCGACCTCGCGACCGGCGCCGAGCTGCTGAACGGCCCCACCGAAATCGCCGCCTCGTATCCGGGCCACGGCGCGGGCAATACGAACGGCGTCGTGCCGTTCACACCATCGTTGTATGCGGAGCGCGCGGCGCTGCTGTTACTCGGCAACACGGTCTACACGAGCTGGACCTCGCACTGCGACGACGGCGGCTATACGGGCTGGATCATGGGCTACGGCGCCGACACGTTGCAGCAGACCACCGTGCTCAACGTGACGCCTAACGGCATCGGCGGCGCAATCTGGATGAGCGGCGCGGGACCGGCGTCGGACGGCTCGTCGATCTATCTGCTCGATGCCAACGGCACCTTTGACACCACGATGACCTCCAACGGTTATCCGGCCAACAACGACTTCGGCAATACGTTCCTGAAGCTGGGCACGTCGGGCGGCCTGTCGGTCGCGGACTACTTCGCGATGACGAACGTCGTGCACGAGGCCAACGACGACATCGACCTCGGCTCCGGCGGCGCACTCGTGCTGCCGGACCTGACCGACGCGAGCGGCACCGTGCGGCATCTGACGCTCGGCGCGGGCAAGGACAGCACCATCTACGTGCTGAATCGCGACTCGATGGGCAAGTTCAACGCGACGGCCGACAACATCTATCAGGAGATTCCCGCGCAGCTGGCCGGCGGCGAATTCGGCATGCCCGCTTATTTCAATGGGCGCGTGTATTTCGGCTCGGTCGGCGATCATCTGAAGGCGTTCACCGTGACCGACGCGAAGCTGTCGATCACACCGACGGCGCAAAGCGCGATGACGTTCGCCTATCCGGGCACGACGCCGAGCATCTCGGCGAACGGCACCACGAACGGCATCGTATGGGCCGCCGAAAACGGCACCGTCGCGGCACTGCACGCGTTCGACCCTGTCTCGCTCAACGAGCTCTACAACAGCAACCAGATGGGCGCACGCGATCAGTTCGGCACGGGCAACAAGTTCATCACGCCATTGATCGCAAATGGCAAGGTGTATGTCGGCACGACGAATGGGGTAGCGGTGTTCGGATTGCTGGGTGGCTGAAACGGACGGCGCACCGAGTCATGGCGACAGCATGCGGCCGAGGCATCGCACCGACGACGAGGGCCGGCATTGCGCGCCGTCCCTCGCGCGTCGTGACTGCCGCGCGCTCACGCGCGCGCCGGCAGAATCTGCCCGGCACACGCGCCAAACCCCACGCGATATCCATCGCCCTGGCACCAGCCGATGAGCGTCAGCTCGTCGCCGTCCTCGATAAACGTGCGCGCGGCAGCGTCGCGCAGCGTCGCGATATCGCGCGCAAGCAGCCGGCTCAGCTGGATACGCACGCTGCGCCACGCGTCGCGGCCAAGCGCGATGAAATCGTTCAGCGCATCGCGCGCGAACACGTTCTGCGCCGGCACGGTCAGCAGGCCGGCGGCCTGCAACGCGGCGAGGTCGACGATCTGATCGCCGATCGCGACGCCCACGCGCCGCGTGTCGTTGCCTCGGTCGCTGAAGACGCCGAACGGCAGGTTCTGGATCGGAAAATCGCTCGCCGGGTCGTTGGCCGACTCGACCCAGCTCTTGCGCGACGCATCGAGCGTCGTCTGCAGGCCGTTCTCCGCGTTCATCGTTGCTCCGGATCGAAGTGTTTCTTGAGACCTTGCCAGCACTCGTAGTAGTGCGCCTGCAGTTGCGCGGTCTCGAGCGCAAAGCGCGTCGGCCTGATCAACGTGCGCGTCTCGAACATGAAGGCCATCGTGTCGTCGACCTTCCGCGGCACCGACGTATCGGCATGCGACGCTTTCTCGAACGTGTCCGCGTCCGGGCCGTGGCCCGACATGCAGTTGTGCAGGCTCGCGCCGCCCGGCACGAAACCCTCCGCCTTCGCGTCGTAGACGCCATGCACGAGACCCATGAACTCGCTCGCGACGTTGCGATGGAACCAGGGCGGGCGGAACGTATCTTCGGCGGCGAGCCAGCGCGGCGGGAAGATCACGAAGTCGAGCGTGTCGACGCCCGGCGTGTCGCTTTGCGATTGCAGCACGAGGAAGATCGACGGATCAGGATGGTCGAAGCTGATCGAGCCGATCGTGTTGAAGCGGCGCAGGTCGTACTTATACGGCGCGTAGTTGCCGTGCCACGCGACCACGTCGAGCGGCGAATGGTCGATGTCCGCGCGCCACAGATTGCCGTTCATCTTCGCGACCAGTTCGAACGCGCCTTCGCGATCTTCGTACGCGGCGTGCGGCGTCAGGAAGTCGCGCGGATTCGCGAGACCGTTGGAGCCGATCGGCCCCAGCTCCGGAAGACGCAGCAGCGCGCCGAAGTTCTCGCAGAGATAGCCGCGCGCGCTGCCGTCCGGCAGGCTCACCGCGAAGCGCACGCCGCGCGGGATCACCGCCATCTCGAACGGCTCGATCTCGACGCGGCCCATTTCGGTCGCGATATGCAGGCGGCCTTGTTGCGGCACGATCAGCAGTTCGCCGTCGGCGCTGTAGAAAAAGCGGTCCTGCATCGAACGGTTCGCCGCATACAGATGGATCGCGCAACCGCTCATCGCTTCAGCCGAGCCGTTGCCCGCCATCGTGATCCAGCCGTCGATGAAATCGGTCGGCGCAGTCGGCATCGGCAGCGGGTCCCAGCGCAACTGATTCGGCGGTGTCGGTGGGACCGCGGCGAAGTTCGCGACGAGCCGCTCCGACGGCATCAACGCGAACGGTTTGTGCATGGCCGCCGGGCGAATCCGGTATAGCCACGAGCGACGGTTGTGACCGCGAGGTGCCGTAAATGCGGTGCCCGAAATCTGTTCGGCGTACAAACCGTAGGCTGCACGCTGCGGCGAATTGCGGCCGGTCGGCAGCGTGCCAGGCAACGCCTCGGTAGCGAATTCGTTCGCGAAACCCGACTGATAGCCAGGCTCGATTTCACGCCGCAGACGTTCGTCAGCCGGCGCACGTGTTGAGGTATCCATACAGGTTCTCCGCCAAATAGCGTTTTACGGATAGTAAAACGAATTACTAGTGGTGAAACTAACGTATACCCTTGGAACTGCACACCCCAAGCTCGTGATTCGGGCGCTCAGCGCCGGCCGACAAGCATGAAGCCGATATCGTTATGAGCATTTTGTCAATCTGGGCACGGCGCGTACTGCTACCATCCATGGATGCGGCCATTGCGTCGCGTTGCCACGCGCCCGGTGCGCGCTCATCGTCGCCTTCCATTCGCCTTCATGATTTCGCCGACCATCCCCAATCTGATCGCCCGCGCCGCTCATCATCCGTTTCTCGGCGAGCATCTGGCAATGGGACAAGGCGCGCACGCCGGCATCGCGCTCGCGCACTTCGACGGCGTCGAGCTCACGAGCGCCTACGAGCCGATCTTCGACATCAGCGTGCACGGGCTCGCGCAATCGCTGTCGAGCGGCGCGGAAGGCGTCGACCGCTTCGGCGACGAACTCGGCTTTCAGGCGGTCACGCACCGGCTCGACGCGCCGCCGTTCGACGTGTTCGATCCATTCGACAAGATCGCCGACGATCAGCAGCTGGTCGCGCTAGATCGCATGTCGCGCGCGCTGCACGCGATCAACTTCTTCGGCGCCCAGCGGCATGGGCTGCTGTTTCTGCGGGTGCACGAGCGGCTGTTGAAGAGTGTGAAATACGACCACGGGCTGCATTTTTCGAGCGTGCTCGCATCGTTCGATTTGAGTCCGGCGCGCATCGTGATCGAGTTGCCGGCGGCGGCGGTCGCGCACAAGACATTTCTGGGCTATCTGACGCGCAGCTATCAGCACTACGGATTCAAGGTGGCGGGCAATCTGTCGAATGCGGGGCAGATTCTGTCGGTATCGGAAACCGCGCGGCTCGACTTCATCAAGATGGATGCGGCGGCCGCATTGCGCGACGCGACGGTCAAGCCGCTCGTCGGCTACGCGAGCCGGCTGCGGGTGCCGCTGATTTTCAATCGGGTGATGGACGAGGCGCAGTTCTCCGCGCTACAGCAGTACGACGTGCGATTCGTGCAGGGGCCATTGTTCAACGCGCATTATCACGACCGGGCGGCGTGACACAGTGTAGGCCTGCCTAGCCGGCGCGCCCCGGCATCGACCTCAGCCCAGTTCCCCCAACCGCGCCGCCAGCGCCTTCAGGCGCGGCGCGACATTCTCGCGAAACACCTCCTCTCCCATCGACGACGCCGGCCCGCTGCAGCTGAGCACCAGCCAGCGTTGTTCGCGCGGCTCGCGAAACGGCACTGCGACTGCGTTCACGTCGTCATGCCACGCGCGAAACGAGTAGCAGCAACGCTCCGTCGCGAACGCGGCGATCTCCTTTTCGGCTTGCGCGACGAGCATCCCCCCCATCTTGCCGGCCGCTTTTTTCAGCTCCGCGAGTAGGGCGGCACGGGCGTCGGGCGGTTGCACGGCGAGATACGCGCGGCCCATCGAGCTCGTCAGCATCGACAGTTTCGAGCCGGACGCGAGGCCGAGCGTCAGCGCGGTGTCGCTGCGGATCGTCTCCAGATACACCATGTCGAGCCCGTCGCGGCAACCTAGCGAGACCGCCGCGCCGACCTCGCGCGCAAAGCTGCGCAGGTGCGGGCGCGCGAGTTCGAGCGTGTCGGTGCCCGACAGCAGCGCGAAGCCGAGCGACAGCACGCCCGCGTCGAGCGCATATTTGCCGTGTGTTTCGTCGAGCCGCAGATAGCCGAGCACGGTCAGCGTGTAGGCGAGCCGGTTGACGGTTGCCTTCGGCAAACCCGTGCGTTCGACGAAATCGCGATTGCCGAGCAACGTCTCGCCCGGCCGGAACGCGCGCAACAAGTCCAGCCCGCGAGCCAGGGCGACGACAAATTTGCGTTCGTCGAGCGGTGCGGAGAAAGTGGATGGCAGCGTCATAGGGTGATACACTCGGGCGTCGTTTTTCAAAACATTGTTTCGCGAAGCGGAACGAAAGTCAAGCTGGTTCCGAGCGAGAAATCAGGAGATACGTCATGGCCGCAGCCGCGCAGTTTCACTGGGAAGACCCGTTGCTGCTGGATCAGCAACTCACCGAAGACGAACGCATGGTGCGCGACGCCGCCGCGGCTTACGCGCAGGACAAGCTGCTGCCGCGCGTGCTGGAGGCGTTTCGCCACGAAAAGACCGATATCGGGATCTTTCGCGAAATGGGCGAGCTCGGCCTGCTCGGTCCAACGATTCCCGAGCAGTACGGCGGCCCCGGTCTGAACTACGTCGCGTACGGGCTGATCGCGCGTGAAGTGGAACGTGTCGACTCGGGCTATCGCTCGATGATGTCCGTGCAGTCGTCACTGGTAATGGTGCCGATCTACGAGTTCGGCTCGGACGCGCAGAAGGAAAAATATTTGCCGAAACTCGCGCGCGGCGAGTGGATCGGCTGCTTCGGCCTGACCGAGCCGAACCACGGCTCCGATCCGGGCGGCATGGTCACGCGCGCGAAGAAGGTCGACGGCGGCTATTCGCTGTCGGGCTCGAAGATGTGGATCACGAATTCGCCGATCGCCGACGTGTTCGTGGTGTGGGCGAAACTCGAGGAAGACGGCACGGACAACATCCGCGGCTTCATTCTGGAGAAGGGGTGGAAGGGGCTGTCGGCGCCGGCGATCCACGGCAAGGTGGGTCTGCGCGCATCGATCACCGGCGAGATCGTGCTCGACGAGGTGTTCGTACCGGAGCAGAACATCATGCCGGGCGTGAGCGGCTTGCGCGGTCCGTTCACGTGTCTGAACTCGGCGCGCTACGGCATCGCCTGGGGCGCGCTCGGCGCGGCAGAAGCGTGCTGGCACACCGCGCGTCAGTACGTGCTCGATCGCAAGCAGTTCGGCCGGCCGCTCGCCGCGAACCAGCTGATCCAGAAGAAGCTCGCCGACATGCAGACCGAAATAACGCTCGGGCTGCAGGGCGTGCTGCGCCTCGGCCGCATGAAGGACGAAGGCACGGCCGCCGTCGAAATCACCTCGATCATGAAGCGCAATTCGTGCGGCAAGGCGCTCGACATCGCCCGCCTCGCGCGCGACATGCTAGGCGGCAACGGCATTTCGGACGAGTTCGGCGTCGCGCGTCATCTGGTGAACCTCGAGGTCGTCAATACCTACGAAGGTACCCACGACGTGCACGCGCTGATCCTCGGCCGTGCGCAGACGGGTATTCAGGCGTTCTTCTGATTGCGATGCGGGTGTATCGGTAATGCAAAAAAAGCCGGTTCCTTCGAACCGGCTTTTTGGTTCATGCCGCGCCGCTTACCGATTCGGCTGCGGTGTCAGGCGCAGATACGGACGCAGCGCCTTGTAGCCCTTCGGGAATTTCTGCTTGATGACTTCCTCGTCCTTCAGCGACGGCACGATCACGACGTCATCGCCCTGCTTCCAGTTGCCCGGCGTCGCGACCGAGTGACTGTCGGTGAGTTGCAGCGAATCGATCACGCGCAACACTTCGTCGAAGTTGCGGCCGGTGCTCGCCGGATACGTAATGATCAGGCGCACCTTCCGGTTCGGATCGATGACGAACAGCGAGCGCACGGTAAACGTTTCGTTCGCGTTCGGATGAATCATGTCGTACAGCCCGGAGACCTTGCGATCGCTGTCGGCGAGAATCGGAAACCCGACGTTAGCGGCCTGCGTCTCGTTGATGTCCTTGATCCACTCCTTGTGCGACTCCGCGCTGTCGACCGACAACGCGATCGTCTTCACGTTGCGCTTTTCGAACTCGCCCGCGAGCTTGGCGGTCAGGCCCAGCTCGGTCGTGCAGACCGGCGTGAAGTCGGCGGGATGCGAGAACAGCACGCCCCAGCTAGTGCCGAGCCATTCGTGAAACCTGATACGGCCAATGCTCGACTCCTGTTCGAAATCCGGCGCAATGTCGCCAAGACGTAGACTCATAGTGCATCTCCTATAGGTGTTCGGAAGGTATCCCGATAAGGTCGCGGGCGTATGCCCGCGGCAACGCGCCACGATAAAGCATAAGGCCGCGGTGGTACATGACGAACCAACATCGCGTCAGTACTTTATGCGTATTTGTAATTTTCCCGTGTTTGACGGAAACTTTGCGGGACAGATCAACTCAATCCAGATACCGGCCTGGAGCGGAGCGCCGTCAAACGGGTCCTAACGCCACGCGCCGCCGGGAACGGATCGTGCGTCGGCGGCATGCACCCGGCACTACCCTCGCCAGCGACCGTTTCTTTGGTTACGATTTACGCGTAGCGTGAGACACAGGGAGCTGTCAATGTCGGAAGTCAACAAGGAGAGATTGATGTCGGATATCAAAACCGTCCTCGCGGACGCTGAAGACCTGCTGAAACAGGCCGCGAGCGCAACCGGCGAACGCGCGTCGGAACTGCGCGAGACCGCGCTGACGCGCCTGAAGCAGGCGAAAGAAAAGGCAGCCGACGTTCAGGTCGTGGTCGTCGAAAAAGGCAAGAAGGCCGCCCGCGCAACAGACGACTACGTGCACGAGCATCCGTGGGCGTCGATCGGCATCGCCGCCGGCATCGGCGTGGTGGTCGGCCTGCTGATCAATCGCAAGTAAAGGCCGGTAGGCCGCCGGAGCAGGTATGTCCGGCGCACCGGCGACACGAGGGGACCGGCGCGAGCCTGGCCGGTCCCCTTCCGCTGGCGCGCGTGCGCGCCGGCCAGGCCCTCACGCGCAACGCCCACAGCCATGACGACCGACACACACTCGCAGCGCGCCGAACGCAGCCCGTTGCGCCGTATTCTCAGTTCCGTTTTTGCCATCCTGCAGACACGCCTCGAACTGGTGGGCATCGAACTCGCCGAGGAAAAAGACCGCCTGCTCGGCGTGCTGTTTCTCGGTCTTGCCGCGATGATGCTCGCCACGATGGCCCTGATCGCGTTGACCGCACTGATCGCCATTGCCTTCTGGGACACCTACCGATGGCAGGCGCTCGCGGGCATCACCGCGGTCTATGCGATTGCCGGCCTCGTCTGCGCACTGAAGGCGCGCAGTGGTCTGCGTAACGCGCCGATGGTATTCGAAGCGACCATCGCCGAGTTCGAAAAGGATCGCGACGCGTTCCGCAGCCGCGACTGATGGGCAAGTTCGTCTGCATCCGATCCATCGCCTCACCTCTACTGCCGCCGACACGCCATGAGCCAGTCCCGTTCCGATACCGCCTTTCGTAACACGCGCCATCCGTCGAAGGATTTGAGCGCGCCGCATCTGCGGGCGCTGCGCAAGGAGTTGCTGCTCGTGCGCGCGGACGTCGAGCGCGTCGAACTCGCGCAGGCCACTTTCGAACTTCGCCAGGCCGTCACCCATTTCAGCTGGCTCAAGTTCGTGATCCCGGGCTTTGGCGGCGTGCGCGTGGGCAAAGGGTCGAAGGCGAGCGTGCTCAACGCGGGCACGATTGGCGCATTGCTCAAGCAGTATCCGCTCATCAGCTCGATCGCTTCGCTGTTGCTCGCCAAACCGCTGCGCGCGACGGTCGTCGCGAGCGCGAAGCCGGCGCTCAAGTGGGGCAGCATTGCGCTCGGTGCATGGGAAGCGTTCCGAATCTGGCAACAGTTGAAGCGCGAGTCGGCGCGTTCGGCGGCCGCGGCCGCTTCCGCTACGGCACAGTCGGTGGCCGCTCAGACCGAGTCCAGCTGAAGGCTATTGATGTCGCCGTCGGCGGGTCTGAGCGTGATCTATGAGCCAGCCTTCCTCAAGGCCGCGCCCCGGGTTTCGACGATCCGCTAACTCGTATTCCAGCATTCGCTGCTTGTGGGTGTCGAGCCGCCCACTTCGTTTCTATTGCCTCGCTGACCTGTCGCATCTAGCGTGAAGGTGCCGCACGGGTCGTCGCGCATCGGGCCCGCTTCCGCGGGCGCCGCTTCGATCGAATAGCCGCCGTTCGTGTCGTCTGCGGCTAGCATGCGCACGCGATACACCGGCGCGCCGAACTGCGGCGCCTGATCGAGGCCCGGTGGCAAGGCCAACACACCATCGCTCGCCGCGCCCTCGACGAATTGCGCGGCCCGATATAACGCCGACGCGGCATCGATGCGATGCGTGCGTGCGATGTGACCGCGATACGAAGGGATCGCAAACGCGGCGAGCGTAGCGCCGATTGCGAGCGCGATAACGAGTTCGAGCAGCGTGAATGCGGATGTGTTCGGCCTTTTCATGCGCCTCCAGTCGGTTCGTTCATCAGAATGGTCTTGCGGCAACGCGCCGCCAATGACGTTCGATCGCGCCATTCTCGATCACCAACTCCGTCTGCAACCAGACCTGCGACTCGCTGTTCTGCCCGAAGCCGCGCGCGGTCAGCAGATAAGCGGTGGCGTTGGGCCGACTCGCGAGGCGCCAAGGCTCGATCAGGCATTGCGGCCCGCGCGATGATCCCGGCCATTGCGCAACAGGCGTGGCGGCGCCTGCGTCGAACGCGGTTTCAAGTCTCCATTGAGCCGGCTCGCCTGATGCAAGCGGCACGTTGGACGCGTCGCCACTTGTCGATAGCACGTTGCGCACGCACAAAGTCAGCGCCGAATCCGCCGCGTGGAAAGCTTGTAGATAGTCGCGCACATTGGTCGCCGCTCGCGCCGCCGCGAGCGATGTTTCGAACCAGATCGCGGACGTGGCGAGCATCATCGCCGAGATCAACAGCACGATGGCTAGAACGACACCGCGTTGATCTGCCCGCCGGGCACCGCTCCGGCAATTTCGCTTGCCTAAGTATTTCCGTTTGCCGCCTGCCTCGACGCATGTGTGGTGCACGCGGCGGTATTGCGTTGCTGCGTCACGGTCCATCATGACGACCCCGCCGCGCGATTACGCAGCGCAACCCTGCGCGAAAACACCTGTCTGGGCCGCAGATCCGTGCCGAGCGTACTCGCGCCGTCGCAATCGACGTATGTCGAGCGCTGCCCTTGCGGTGCGCCGCGCACCAGCACGCAGACATCGACCGCGACGACATTCGTCCACTGCTCCGCCGACACGGCCGACGCGTTCACCGCGTCCGCGGCGCCGTCCAGCCAGTAACGCAAGCGCACGCGTTCGACGCCTTCCACCAGCGGCTGCGCGGAGCCCGCATTGCCGCTGCCGGCGCAGTAGAGCTCCGGCTCGCCGGTCGAGCCACTGACGTTGGCGAAGTAGCGATTGACCACCGGCGTGCCCTGACCGCCAAGCACCGCATCGCTGCTTTTAACGGCCTGCCCGACGCAGTCGCTGACCTGCCCGCTCGACGATGGCCATGTCGAGACCACGTCTGCGACGTAACGGATCGCGACGCCATCCGAACCCGTACTCAACGTGGAGCAAGCGAGGCTGTCGTCGGCGCCTGTCGGGCGACCGCCCGAGCAGCCGAACAGCGCAGGCGCCGCGTGATAGCCGACGACATCGGCAGGGACGAAGCCAGCCATTTGCAATTGCTGGCCGATCAGCATCAGCGCGGTCAACCCGGCTTCGCGAATGCGGGTCGTGTTGCTCGCCTGCACGAACGCATTGCGCTGCGCCGTGTAGAGGGACACGGCGCCCGCGGTCACGATCAGCCCAAGCGCCATTGCGATCAGAAATTCGACCAAGGTGTGACCGCGTGCGCGGTGCGGGCGCTTCATTTCGCGAACGCCAACGCGACGCACGACGACCCGGCTGGCGCATCGACGCCGCCGCAAGGCTGCGCCGGCCGCGCGATCACGTCGCCCGCAGCGGGCCGGTTCTGCACGGACGCCCACGTCACGCGCGCCGTCGCGACTTCACCGCTTTCGCCGATCGACGCCTCGCCGTGAGGTAGCAGTGCGCTCGCCCGCGCGCTCCATTGATTGAGCGCGGCATCGCCGATGAAAGACGTGATCGTCGCTTCAGCAATCGAGTCGGCTATCCACGCGGCGCTCTCGCGCAGCGTCATCGCGCGCGCCTCGCGTGCGGTCCATACCTGCGCCGCGATCAAACCCAGCGCGCTGATCGCGACCAACGCGACCGCCAGCATCACTTCGATCAGCGAATTGCCGCCGCATACCGGTGCGCGCGCATACGAACCGATGTCGAGTGCGCGCCGTCTCATGAGGTCGCTCCACACGCGCCCTCCGAGATCCGCGCGCGACCGCCTGCCGCGACGCTGATGCAGCGCCGCCAAGGGTTCCCCTGCATCGATTTCGATGGACTTCGCGGCGCTATATCGAAACTTCGAAACGAGCCGATCAGTTGCCCGGCCGGCGGCGTGAACGTCATGTCCGTCTGCACGCCGATGATGCTTACCGCCGCAAGCGCCGGCTGCGCGCGCAACAACGACGGCTTGCCGCCGTGCTCCGCGAATACGGCCCAGCCGCAGGCCCAGTCGGCGATGCCGTCGGCGCAGGGTTGGCCCGCCGCGAGGCACAGTCGCGCCGCATCGACACGACACACGGTGATGCGCGTGCCGCGCCGCAGCGCCTCGCTGCGCGCGTAGGCGAACGTGGATAGCAGCGCCTTCGAGCGCGCATCGACCTGATCGCGCATATGCCATGCGGCGAACGACGGCATCGCCATCACAGCCATCAGCATGACGAGCGCTATCACCGCCAGTGTTTCGACGAGCGTGAAGCCGGCACCCGACGGCCGGCGAATCCCATTGCATTTCATCTGCATCCCTGAGCGTTTCGGACGGATGCAGTCAATCTAGCGATTTACGAGCGCCCCGACCATCGTCCGAATGGCCAGGTGGCATTCAGACGCTAGCGCGCGCAACAATGCACGTGACGATCGATCACGGAGGCGGGAGAAGCGATGCGTGAAAAAAAGCGCGAAGTGCGCGAGGCGATGCATGCGAAGCACCGCACATCAGGTGCGGCACGCGCGCGTTCAGCGCTTGCGGGAAGGCTTGGGCGGGGAAGAGGCGCGGCGGAATTCCTCGATCACGTCCTCGAATTCGGAGACGTCTTCGAAGCGCCGGTACACGGAAGCGAAGCGGACGTAGGCGATCGTGTCGAGCGCACGCAACTCGTTCATCACGAGTTCGCCCAGGCGCTCGCTACGCACCTCCCGCTCGCCGCTACCGAGCAGCTGATATTCGATGCGGGCGACCGCCGCCTCGATCGCGTCCACCGCAACCGGGCGCTTGCGCAGCGCCAGTTGCATGCTCGCGACGATCTTGCGGCGATCGAATTCCGTGCGCGTGCCATCCTTCTTGACGACCGACGGCAACGCCAGCTCGACCCGCTCGTACGTCGTGAAACGCTTGTCGCAGGCCGGGCAGCGGCGGCGCCGGCGAATCGTCGCGCCGTCTTCGGATACGCGCGAGTCGACGACCTGCGTATCGGCGTGGCGGCAGAAGGGGCAATGCATGACGGCTTAGCCGTAAACCGGGAAGCGCTGGGTCAGCTCGGCGACTTGCGCGCGCACCCGCTCGATCGTCGCGGCGTCTTCCGGGTTGTCCAGCACGTCGGCGATCAGATTGCCGACCTGCTCGGCTTCCTTCACGCCGAAGCCGCGCGTGGTCATGGCCGGCGAACCCAGGCGAATGCCGCTGGTCACGAACGGCTTTTCCGGATCGTTCGGGATCGCGTTCTTGTTGACCGTGATATGCGCCGCGCCGAGCGCCGCTTCCGCAGCCTTGCCGGTGATCTTCTTCGCACGCAGGTCGACCAGCATCACGTGGCTTTCAGTGCGGCCCGACACGATGCGCAGACCGCGCTTGACCAGCGTTTCAGCGAGCACGCGCGCGTTCTCGACCACCTGCTGCTGATACGCCTTGAATTCCGGCGACAGCGCTTCCTTGAATGCGACGGCCTTGCCCGCGATCACGTGCATCAGCGGACCGCCCTGGATGCCTGGGAAAATCGCCGAGTTGATCTGCTTCTCGAACTCGGCCTTCATCAGGATCACGCCGCCGCGCGGGCCGCGCAGGCTCTTGTGCGTGGTGGTGGTGACGAAATCGGCGTGCGGCACCGGGTTCGGATAAACGCCCGCGGCGATGAGACCGGCGTAGTGCGCCATGTCGACCATGAAGTAGGCGCCAACCGACTTCGCGATCTTCGACATGCGTTCGAAATCGATGCGCAGCGCGAACGCCGATGCGCCCGCCACGATCAGCTTCGGCTTGTGTTCGTGCGCAAGCTTCTCGGCGGCGTCGTAGTCGATGTCTTCGGCTTCGTTCAGGCCGTAGCTGACCACGTTGAACCACTTGCCCGACATGTTGACCGGCGAGCCGTGCGTGAGGTGACCGCCGTGCGCGAGGCTCATGCCCATGATCGTGTCGCCCGGCTTGAGCATCGCAAAGAACACGCCCTGGTTCGCCTGCGAGCCCGAGTTCGGCTGCACGTTCGCGGCTTGCGCGCCGAACAGCTGCTTCACGCGGTCGATCGCCAGCTGCTCGGCGACGTCGACGTATTCGCAGCCGCCGTAGTAGCGCTTGCCCGGATACCCTTCGGCGTACTTGTTCGTGAGTTGCGAGCCTTGCGCGGCCATCACGGCCGGGCTCGTGTAGTTTTCCGACGCGATCAGTTCGATGTGCTCTTCCTGACGGCGGTTTTCCTGCTCGATGACCTTCCAGAGTTCAGGATCGACGTTGGCGATGGTGCTTTGGGCTCTGTCAAACATACGGGTTCCGTTGAGTGTTTTCAGGTTGACCGGATCGCGCGCCGAATCCTGCGTAGAGGGTACACAGCGGCTTACGCAGCGCTGTGGGCGGCGAGGCTTGCCCTGACCTGGCGAGTGGAGAGTCGCCGAACGCGCGAGGCAGGCCAGCCACCGTCAGCGCAGATTTATGCGCGCGGTTCACGGCTGCCCAGGCGAACGGCAAAACGGCACCCTGCGCTTCACGGTGGGTCGTTCCACCTTGAACCCGATTGGTTGAATCGGCTGAGTCGGACGACTCGGTTCTATCGCCAGTCACGCAGGGTCGAGCGCGTTAGTGTATTGGAAGAGCCCCGAATAGGCAACCGAGTGGCGGGTGCTCCGGCCGCCGCTGGCGGGGCCTGCAGACATACCGGCGGCCCTGCTGCGCATAGGTCTGGCGAAAGCGCGCGGGCCGCACCGCGCACCCGCTGCGCACGAGCGCGGCAGCCGCCGATCCGCCTCGTGCATCCTTGCCGCAGCGCCGCATTGGAAGTAGGCTTGGGGCCTTTGTCTCTCACCGACCAGGGAACTGCAATGATCGTGTTTGTCACAGGAGCGTCGGCCGGCTTCGGCGCCGCCATCGCCCGCTCGTTCGTCAAGGGCGGCCATCGTGTCGTCGCCACCGCTCGCCGCAAGGACCGCCTGCAGGCACTCGCCGACGAACTCGGCGACGCGTTGCTGCCGTTCGAGCTCGACGTGCGCGACCGCGCCGCGGTCGAAGCCGTGCCGGCCTCGCTGCCGGCCGAGTTCGCCGCGATCGACGTGCTCGTCAACAACGCCGGCCTCGCGCTCGGCACCGAACCGGCGCACAAGGCGAGCCTCGACGAATGGAACACCATGATCGAGACCAATTGCACGGGCCTCGTGCAGGTCACGCATGCACTGCTGCCCGGCATGGTCGAGCGCAATCGCGGGCATGTCTTCAATCTGGGCTCGGTGGCGGGCCGCTGGCCGTACGCGGGCGGCAACGTGTACGGCGCGACCAAGGCATTCGTGCGCCAGTTCAGCCTGAACCTGCGCGCCGACCTCGCCGGCACCGCGCTGCGCGTGACCGACATCGAGCCGGGTCTGTGCGGCGGCACCGAATTTTCGAACGTGCGATATCGCGGCGACGACGACAAGGCCGCCAAGGTCTACGAAAACGTGCAGCCGCTGACGGCCGAAGACATCGCCGATTCGATCTACTGGATCGCCACGCGCCCGGCCCACGTCAACATCAATACGATCGAGCTGATGCCGGTCGCGCAGTCGTTCGGCGGTCTGTCAGTGCATCGCGCCTGAAGTCTGGCGGCGCGCGGCGACGGCCGCCGCTACGATGGTCGCGCCCGGCCTCTAGCGCTGCCGACGCCCGCCATACTCAACTCACACTTCGAAACAGACCCGCTGGTGTGCGTTCCGGTAGAATGCGCCGCATGAATATGTCGACCAGCCAGCCCGGCGCGGAAATCGGCTACACGTGGCCAATCCGCGTGTATTACGAAGATACCGACGCCGGCGGCATCGTGTTTTACGCCAACTACCTGAAATTTTTCGAACGGGCGCGCACCGAATGGCTGCGCGCGTGCGGCGTCGACCAGCATCGGCTCGCGGCACAAAGCGATGCGATTTTCATCGTGCGCAGTACCGCAGTCGATTACCGGGCTCCGGCCCGGCTCGACGACATCGTGAAAATTGTCAGCCGGATCGAGCGTCTTGGCCGAGCTTCGGTAGACTTCGTGCAGGAAGCGTGGCGCGAGGGCACTTTGCTGGCGACCGGTTCGGTCCGGGTGGGCTGCGTGGACCGCGCGACGCTGCGGCCGGCCGCGATTCCACCTTCGGTTCTCGCTGCGCTGCGCCGCGGGCCGGGCGTCAGCGAGAGCGCGGACTGAACAGCGGCGTCATGTCAACGGGCGATACCTGAACCTCGTTGTTACGGGGCCAGTGAACTCATACCGGTCAGGTAATACAAAGCATGGTTCGGCTTCGATATCGCCGAAGCTTCCGTTTTGCCCACGGCAAGCTTGAAGCGGCCTTGCAGCCGGACGCCCCCTTCCCGGGACGTTAAAACGAACCTTTATGAACACTACACAAGATCTGTCGATCGTTTCACTCGTACTCAACGCGAGCCTGCTGGCCCAGGCCGTCATGGCCCTGCTGCTGTTGCTGTCGCTACTCTCCTGGACTTTCATCTTCCGCAAGTGGTTTGCGATTCGCCGGGCGCGCGCGCAAACTGAACGCTTCGAGCGTGATTTCTGGTCGGGCGGCGACCTGCAGGCGCTGTATCAAAGCGCAGCGAACAACCGCCACACTATCGGCGCGCTCGAGCGGATTTTCGAGTCCGGCATGCGCGAATTCCTGAAAGGCAAAGAGAAGCGCCTGAACGATTCCGGCGCGATTCTCGACGGCGCCCGGCGCGCGATGCGCGCGGCGTTCCAGCGCGAAATGGACGTGCTCGAAGCGAACCTCGCGTTCCTCGCGTCGGTCGGTTCGGTCAGCCCGTACATCGGTCTGTTCGGCACGGTGTGGGGGATCATGAATGCGTTTCGCGGCCTCGCCAACGTGCAGCAGGCCACGCTCGCGAACGTCGCGCCGGGCATCGCCGAGGCGCTAACCGCCACCGCGATCGGCCTGTTCGCTGCGATTCCGGCCGTGGTCGCCTACAACCGTTACGCGCACGACATCGACCGTCTGGCGATCCGTTTCGAAACCTTCATCGAAGAGTTCTCGAACATCCTGCAGCGCCAGGCACAGTAAGGAGGCCACGATGGCAGGCTCCCGCTCCTCCAGCATGCGCGGCTCGCGCTCGCGCCGCGCGATGGCCGACATCAACGTCGTGCCGTACATCGACGTGATGCTCGTGCTGCTCGTGATCTTCATGGTCACGGCGCCGCTCGTCGCGCCTTCGATCGTCAATCTGCCGACCGTCGGCGGTGCCGCGCCGCAGCAGCAGACGCCGCCCGTGATCGTCAACATCCGCGCGGACGGCAACATGAGCGTCAAGTACAAGGACGACTCCGGCACGCAGCAGCAGGAAGACATGACGAAGGCTGGCCTCAACGGTTTCATCGCCGATCGTGCACAATCGCACCCCGATCAGCCCGTCGTGATCGCCGCCGACAAAACCGTGAAGTACGAAGCCGTGATGAACGTGATGTCCGAGCTGAAAGCTCGTGGCGTCAAGCGCGTTGGATTGCTCGTCAAATCGCAATGATCCGCAAGAACTCCGAATACCCGCTTCAGCCACCGCGTGAACGCGGCACCGGGCGAGCTTTTCTGTTCGCGCTGGTGATGCATGCGCTGCTCGGATTCTTCCTGTATCACGGCATCCAGTGGCAAAACAGCACGCCCGAAGGCGCGGAAGCGGAACTATGGACCGAGGTACCGGATTCGGCGATCCCGCATCCGGTCGTCACGCCGCCGCCCGCGCCGGTCGCCCCTACTCCGCCCGTGCGCGACGAGCAGGCCGACATCGCGCTGCAGGAAAAGAAACGCCAGCAGCAGGAAGCGGCTCGCGCCGCGCAACTGGCCGAGCAGCAGCGCCAGCTGAAGCTGAAAGAGCAGCAGGAAGCGGAAGCGAAGCGTCAGCAACAGCTGGCGGCCGAACAGGCGGCCCAACTTGCGGCGCAGAAGGCCGCGAAGCTCAAGCAGCAGCAGGCGCAGCAGCAACAGCAGGCCGAGAAACTGAAGCAACAGCAGCTCGCCGAGCAGCAGAAGCAGCAGCAACTGAAGGAGCAGCAGGAGCAGCAGCAAAAGCAGGCTCAGGCGGAAGCGCAGAAGAAGGCTGACGCCGAGAAAGCGGCGAAGGCCAAGGCACAAGCCGATGCGGCCGCGCTGGCGAAGAAGCAGCTCGACACCGAACGTCGCGCGCGGCTTGCGCAGATGCAGGGTCTGGCTGGCGGCGTGGGCGGCAGCAGTTCGAGCAGCAACGGACTGGGCAAGAACGGAACGGGTAGCGGTTCGGGAGGCACGGCGGCGTCGCCGGGGTACGCGGACAAGGTACGCCGGCTAGTGCTTCAGCATGTGAACTGGGGCGGTGAAACGGAAGGTCTCGAGACCGTGATCGCCGTGCGCTGTTCGCCGGACGGCAATCAGCTGAGCGCAAGCATTACGCACGGCAGCGGCAATGCCGCGTGGGACGCTGCCGCATTGCGGGCGGTGAAAGCCTCCGATCCGATGCCGCGGGACGTCAATGGCAAGACGCCCGACTACTTCCTTGTCACGCTGCGCCCGGCAAGCTGATGTGCAGTCTGACAGCCGACAGACAGCCAACGCCGTGACCCGCCCGGCGCGGCGTTGCGTGGGAACGAAATAGCCGTTTTCCGGTCTGTCTGCTGTCTTCGCGTATTAAGTAAAGTGAAACCGTTTTGAGGAACCCATACAGCATGAGTTTGATGACCAAGCTAGGCCTGCGAACACTCGTGGCAACGTGCCTGATCGCCGTCGGCGGCGCCGCCAACGCACAACTCAACGTCCTCGTGACGGGCGTCGGATCCACGCAGTTTCCGATCGCAACGGCAAATTTCGCCAATGAAGCGAACTCTCCCCAGCAGGTCAGCACGATCGTGCGTCAGGACCTGCAACGCAGCGGCAAATTCACGAATATCGATGCAGGCTCGACGCCGGTCTCCGAGACCGATTCCGTCGACCTCGGCGCGTGGAAGGCGAAGGGCGCCAACGCGTTCGTCGCGGGCAGCGTGAACCGTCTGCCGAACGGACAGTACGAAGTGCGCTTCAAGCTGTACGACACGGTCAAGGGCGAAAGTCTCGGCGGCCTCGTGCTGGTGAGCCCGGAAAGCGGTCTGCGCATGAGCGCGCACAAGATCGCGGACTACATTTACGCCAAGCTGATGGGTAGCCGCGGCGTGTTCGCGACGCGCCTGTCGTACGTGATCAAGACGGGCGGCCGTTATCAGTTGCAGATCTCGGATTCGGACGGCCAGGACGCGCATATTGCGCTGTCGAGCCCCGAGCCGATCATCTCGCCGGCCTGGTCGCCCGACGGCACCAAGGTCGCCTACGTGTCGTTCGAAAAGAAGAAGCCGATCGTCTACATTCACGACCTGCCCACGGGCCGCCGCGTGATCGTATCGGATCAGAAGGGCAACAACAGTGCGCCGGCCTGGTCGCCGGATGGCCGCACGCTGGCCGTTGCACTGTCGCGCACCGGCAATACGCAAATTTTCGCGGTCAACGCGGACGGCAGCGGTCTGCGTCGTCTCACGCAGGGCAGCTCGATCGACACCGAGCCGACCTACTCTCCTGACGGTCAGTGGATTTATTTCACGAGCGACCGCGGTGGCGCACCGCAGATCTATAAAATGCCGGCACACGGTGAAAGCGCGGGCAGCGCACAACGCGTCACGTTTACGGGCAGCTACAACACCAGCCCGCGTGTGAGTCCTGACGGCAAGGAGCTGGCCTATATCTCGCGCGTCGGCGGTGCATTCAAGCTATACATCCAGGACCTGCAAGGCGGAACCGCCACGGGCCTGACGGACACGACACATGACGAATCGCCGAGCTTCGCGGCGAACGGTCAGTACATTCTTTACGCCACTCAGGTGAACGGCCGTGGCGTGTTGGCCGCAGTATCGACCGATGGTCGCACTCGGCAGGTCCTGTCCGTTCAGGGCGGCAGCGTACGCGAGCCGTCCTGGGGCCCGTTTATGCAATAACGTTGATGCAATAACACAAGGAGAGTAATCAAATGATGTCCAAACTTCGTTTCGCATTCGCCGTCGTGATGGTCGGCGCATTGGCCGCGTGTCACTCGGGCGTCAAGCTCGACGAAAACGCCAACAAGGGCGCAGGCGGGGCTCAACCGAACCCGAACGACGTCGCGACGGTCAACGTCGACCCGCTGAACGATCCGAACAGCCCGCTCGCGAAGCGCAGCATCTACTTCGACTTCGACAGCTACTCGGTCAAGGACGACTATCAACCGCTGCTGCAACAACACGCGCAGTATCTGAAGAGCCACCCGCAGCGTCACGTCCTGATTCAGGGCAACACCGACGAGCGCGGCACCAGCGAATACAACCTGGCACTTGGCCAGAAGCGTGCTGAAGCCGTGCGGCGTTCGCTGTCGCTGATGGGCGTGTCGGATTCGCAAATGGAAGCCGTGAGCCTCGGCAAGGAAAAGCCGCTGGCAACGGGTCATGACGAAGCGTCGTGGGCACAGAACCGCCGCGCTGACCTCGTGTATCAACAGTAAGTCAACGGGTGATGAGCCGAATGACGCATCGTTTCTCCTGGCTGCGGTTTGCCGCAGCGGCCTGCGTCGCAGGCACGGCCCTCGCGGCCGTGCCCGCCCATGCGGGCATGTTCGACGACGATCAGGCCCGCCAGGCCATTCTCGATCTGCGCTCGAAGACCGATAGTCTGTCGAGCCAGCTGTCGGCGGCGCAACGCACGATCCTCGATCAGTCCAACCGTCTCGACCAGTTGAACCAGCAGGTCGCGACGCTGCGTGGGCAGAACGAGGACATGGCGAACCAGCTGACGACGCTGCAAAAGCAGCAGAAGGACTACTACACCGATCTCGACACGCGCCTGAAGAAATTCGAGCCGCAGCAACAGACGGTGGACGGCGTCCAGGGCGAGGTGCAGCCGGGTGAAACCGAGGCGTTCAACGCGGCTTCGCAGCAATTCCGCAGCGGCGATTTCAAGAACGCGGCGGCATCGTTCCGCAGCTTCATCTCCAAATATCCGAACAGCCCCTATCAGCCGACCGCGCAATACTGGCTCGGCAACGCGCTCTATGCACTGCGCGACTACAAGGGCTCGACGGCGATCTGGCAAGGTGTCGTGAAAAACTATCCGCAGCATCCGCGCGCACCGGAAGCGCTGCTCGCGATCGCGAACAATCAGCTCGAACAAGGCCAGAAGGCCGCGGCGAAAAAGACGCTCGAACAGATCGTCGCGCAATACGCCGGCTCGGACGTTGCGCAGTCGGCGCAGAGCAAGCTGTCGCAGATCAAGTAGCTCGTGGTGTTGGCTTGATCATGTTTTGATGTAGTTGGCAGTAACGCGCAGTGTCCGAAGTGATAGTCACGCGCGCCTCTCGCCGGAAAGCCCGGGTAGTGATGCCCGGGCTTTCCATTTTGGACTGATGGCCTTGCAGAGTTGACAGGGCATGGGTGCGCCGATATAATTTCGCTTCTCTTTTGGGTCGTTAGCTCAGCTGGTAGAGCAGCGGACTTTTAATCCGTTGGTCACAGGTTCGAATCCCGTACGGCCTACCAAAAGATTCGAGGGCTGACATGCGAATGCATGTCAGCCCTTTTCTTTTTTCCGCACGCAAAACAGGTACGCACCGCCACGTTCTTGGCCTTTAGTAGTTGCATTCATGTTTGTGCTACGAGTGCGCAAAGCCGTCAAGATGGCGCGCTTGTGCATCGCTCCGAGCGTGCGCGCCGTCGACGACGCGGTTCATGCTGAACTCGCGTCCGCACGCGAACAGCACGCCGCGCTTCGACCAGTGGTTGATCGCAGTGGCGGGCGAATCGCCGGTTCGCCTATATCAGGCCGTGCGCGATACCGTTCGGCCTCGCCCAACGCTCGCTGTCGTTCGACACGCCGAAATCGGCGGCCTGTAGTGAAACAGTAGCCGAGCAGGCCGTCGAACGCTTTGCGCTGGCGCGCACGAGGATTCGCTGAAGGTGCACGTAGAACAACTCGAGTTGGCGCGCGTCGGACGCTCTTCGCTCGAGTTCGAACGCATCCTCGAGCACGCGCCGCGACACGTGAAATCGCTGAAGTCCGCGGCCAAGCCGGATCTGAAAGACAACGCCGTCGCTGTTATGCGGCACCGCTGCCCAGATGAGCGGAATGCTAGTCATGGAGCCCCCGAAAGTCTGGATCTTCATGTCAGGAACATTGACGATTTCATCCTCGCACGTATAAACGCACGGCGCGACTTATCAAAATTGAAACAGGCCTGATTTGGTATTTTCCCCACGGTGCAGGTATTGCGATGCGACGCATCACTGAAGACCCGGTCGGCCTCACGCGCTGCGACCCATTCATTTGACCGGATGGTTCGCCACCTCACAGACCGTCTACGCCCTCTGCTCGCAAGATCGCTTCACGACGCCTTCGAGCGTTCTGAAACACAGAGAGCAACGAACAAGAGACGATAAAACGGCGAGCGCGTCCCGCAACGACCGGACTGCCCCCGCCGCTCAGGGGGTACCCATGAAAGCTGCAAAGGTGATCTGGGTAGTGGCTTTGCCGTGTTTGATTGAAACGTCGCATGCGCAAGAGATCTATTTGCAAGGCGGCACGCTAGGCATCGGGGTTGGCGCGGCGTGGAGCATTACGTCATGGTTCGGCGTGCACGCCGACTTCAACGCGATCAATCTGTCGCACGACTTCGACGTTGGCGGCAATCGCTACGAAGACGGCATACGGCTGCGTCAGGGCGGTCTGTACGGCGATCTGTTCCCGTGGTCCGGCAGCGGCTTTCGCGTGACCGCGGGCCTGCGTCTGACCGACAACGAAGTCAGCGGCAACTCGGTGCCGACCAACGGCATGTACGTATTCCAAGGCAAAGCCTCGCCGGCCTTTGCTGGCGAATACGCGACGGCGACCGCTCGATATCCGACCGCGATGCCCTACCTCGGCATCGGCTATGGCTTGCACCCGAGAGCCAGAGGCTGGGGACTGGTGGTGGATCTCGGTGTCGCCTACGGCATTCCGAAGTCCTCGTACACGCTGTCGCCGGCGTTGTCACAGGCAGCGGGACCGCAGATGAGTCAGCAGATCATCAACACCGGACTGCGACAACTGCGCGATAAGGTGTCGCCGTATCGATGGTATCCGACGTTGCAGATCGGTATTTCGTATCGCTTCTGACGCGCCGCGCGGGAATACGTCGCAGTACTACAAATTGGCAAACGCGTTTCCCCCACGCTTGTTCCACACGCCTCGCTATTCCGGATCGCGGCTGCGCCCATACGCCCCGCATCGCCGCCCGCGAGCAGGCCGGGAACGGTCCTTGCGCATGCGGGCGCCGTCGGCTATAACTCCCGAGGACCGCGCGCTCCAGGTCATGGCACCACCGTCGTTCAATCCGTTGATGGCAACCTATAACGAGGAAACATCTTGGATATCGAAACCGTACGTGCATTCATCATGACTCGAGGTATCGACATCGGCACCAAGGTCATCGGCGCAATCGTGCTGTGGATCGTCGGCCGCTGGATCATCTCACTGATCTCCAACCTGTCGCGCAAGCTGCTCGCACGCAACGGCCGGGTCGACCCGACACTCGCCCACTACCTCGCGTCGATTCTCGCCGGGTTGCTGAACCTGCTGCTCGTCCTCGCGATCCTGGAAATCTTCGGCGTGCAGACGACGTCGTTCGCCGCGTTGCTCGCGGGCCTCGGCCTCGCGATCGGTACTGCGTGGGGTGGCCTGCTCGCGCACTTCGCGGCCGGCGTGTTCATGCAGGTGCTGCGGCCGTTCAAGGTCGGCGATTTCGTCATGGCCGCGGGCGTTACCGGCACCGTCACGGAGTTGGGCCTGTTCGGCACCACGATCGTCACGCCAGACAACGTGACGACCATCATCGGCAACAACAAGATCTTCTCCGACACGATCTCGAACTACAGCGTGCTGCCATTCCGGCGCGTCGAGCTGACCGCCAAGATCGCCAATGGCGTCGACCCGACCGATGCAATCGCGCGCTTGAAAGCCGCCGTCGCGAAGATTCCGAACGTGGCCGAAAACCCCGCGCCGGACGTCGAGGTCATGAGCTTCACGCCAGAAGGACCGCTGCTGTGCGTGCGCCCTTACTCGTCCAACCAGAACTACTGGCAGGTCTACTTCGACACCAATCGCGCGATCGTGCAGACCTTCAAGGAAGCCGGCTATCCGACGCCCGAAACGCCGCTCGCGCCGCGCGCGATCACACGCGATTGATCGGATCGAACCTCAGCGCGCCCCCGGCCCGCGTCGGTACCGCAGCATTAAAAAAGGCGTCGCGCGATTCGCGACGCCTTGGTGTTTGCGAGGTCCGGCAGACGGCAAACGACCCGTGTCAATGCGTGCTCGCGTTTGCGTCACGCTTGCGCAGCATCTTCCACAGCGCGCCGAGCACGACCGGCACGATCGCCGCGCCAATACCGAGCAGCACGATCACATTCAGATACTGACGGATGAACGGGATGTTGCCGAAGAAGTAGCCGAGCAGCGTCAGCAGCAGCACCCACAACAACGCACCGACGACGTTGAACATCTGAAAGCGGCTCCACGTCATCGACGATGCGCCCGCGACAAACGGCGCAAAGGTCCGCACCACCGGGATGAAACGCGCGAGCACGATCGTCTTGCCGCCATGCTTCTCATAGAAGTCGTGAGTCTTTTGCAGCGCGGCGCGATCGAGAAAGCGCTCGAGCACCGGAATGTGCGAATTGAACACGCGCGGTCCGATTGCACGGCCGATCAGATAGTTGGTCGTATTGCCGGCGACCGCCGCCACCAGCAGCAACAGGATCAGCAGTCCGAGATGCATCTGCCCGGTCGCGCTGAATGCGCCGCCGATAAACAGCAGCGAATCGCCCGGCAGAAACGGCAGAACCACGAGCCCCGTTTCGGCGAACACGATCACGAAGAGCACCGCGTAGACCCAGGCGCCGTAGACCTGAATGAAGTCCCCGAGAAACTTGTCGATGTGCAGGACAAGGTTGGCGAAATGTAGCAACGTATCCAAGGAACGTCCTTTTAAACCAGTGTGTGCGTAGAGGGAAAACGGTCGCCGCGCGACCCTGGAACAGGAACAGCAAGCGGCGGGCCGACCGCTGCCAATTGACCGCGACATGATACAGAAAGTGCCTGGCGTCGATTAAAAATCTGCTGCTTGCGTGCATGCGCTGGGGGCACGCGCCGAGTCGCTATAATTTCGCCATGTCCGAATTCTCCGAAACGCCCGCGGGTACCGCGGCCGCGACCGCACCCGCCGACGCCTCCCGCGTGGCGCCCGCACCGCGTCCGTTGCGCGCAATCCAGAACCTGCCCGATCAACTGATCAGCCAGATCGCCGCCGGCGAAGTGGTCGAGCGGCCGGCCTCGGTGGTCAAGGAACTGCTGGAGAATGCGCTCGACGCGGGCGCGCAGACGCTGCGCATCCTGCTCGACGAAGGCGGCGTCAAACGCATCTCGATCACCGACGATGGCTGCGGCATCCCCGAGAATGAACTCGTGCTCGCACTGACGCGCCATGCGACCAGCAAGATCCGCTCGCTTGCCGAACTCGAAGCGGTCGCGACGCTCGGCTTCCGCGGCGAAGCGCTGGCGTCGATCGCGTCGGTCGCGCAGATGAGCATCACGAGCCGCACCGCCGACGTGCCGCACGCGGTGCGCATCGACGCGCAGACCGGCGTGCTGAGCCCCGCGGCCGGCACGCAAGGCACGACGATCGAAGTTCGCGAGCTGTACTTCAACACGCCCGCGCGCCGCAAATTCCTGAAGAGCGAACAGACCGAACTCGGCCACTGCCTCGAACAGATCCGCCGCGCCGCGCTCGCGCGCCCCGACGTCGCGATTTCGGTGCTGCACAACGGCAAGGCCGTCGAACATTGGAACGCCAGCGAGCCGCCCGCGCGTGTCGCGAAGATTCTCGGCGAGACGTTCGCGACCGCCCATCTGCCGCTCGACGAATCCGCCGGTCCGCTCGCGATCTACGGCTGCGCCGGCCTGCCCACCGCGAGCCGCGGCCGCGCCGATCAGCAGTATTTCTTCGTCAACGGCCGCTTCGTGCGCGACAAGTTGCTCACTCACGCAGTGCGCGCCGCCTATGAAGACGTGCTGCACGGCGAACGCTTTCCATCGTACGTGCTGTTTCTCGATCTGCCGCCCGAAGGCGTCGACGTGAACGTGCACCCGTCGAAAATCGAAGTGCGTTTCCGCGATTCGCGCTCGATTCATCAATTCGTATTCCATGCGGTGCAGCGCGCGCTCGCGCGGCATGCTGGCGCGTCGCCGGAAACGACGGCGGGCGGGCATGCCGCGCATCTGGAGCCGTCGGCCGGTGGACCGGCTTCGTCTGGTTCCGCGCCGCTCGGTGGTATAAGCGGCGTCGGCGGCGGCATTGGCGCGGGAAGCCGCGGCGGCTTGAGCGGCGGCGGATTCAGTGGCTTCGGCGCAGCGCAGCCGGGCAACACGTGGATGCGCGAGGCGCGCATGACGCAAGGCACGCTGCCGGTCGCGCAACCGCTCGCCGGTTACGACGCGCTGTTCGGGCGCAAGGATCCGCTTGCCGGCCGGATCGAAGGCGCGTCGCTGTTCGAAGTACGCGACTCCGCAACCGACACGACGTCGCGGTACGACGCAGCGCCGTTCCCGTCGCGCCCGCCCTCCCCCGCATTCGACGCCACCGACGACCAGCCGCTCGGCTTCGCGCTCGGCCAGGTCCACGGCATCTATGTGCTCGCACAGAACCGGCACGGGCTCGTGATCGTCGATATGCATGCCGCACACGAGCGAATCCTGTACGAACAATTCAAGAACGCGCTCGCCGACCGCACAATCGCCGTGCAGCCGCTGCTGATCCCGCAGACGATGCAAGCCGACCCGGTCGAAATCGGCACGGTCGAAGAAGAGCGCGACACGCTCGATGCGCTCGGCTTCGACCTCGCGGTCCTGTCACCGACCACGCTCGCGATCCGAGCGGTCCCCGCGTTGCTGAAGGACGCCGACCTGCAAGCGCTCGCGCGCGCGGTGCTGTCCGACCTGCACGCGTTTGGCGGCTCGCGCGTGCTGACCGAGCGTCAGCACGAACTGCTCGGCACGCTCGCGTGCCATCACGCGGTGCGGGCGAACCGTCGTCTGACGCTCGACGAAATGAACGCGCTGTTGCGCCAGATGGAAGCGACCGAGCGCGCCGACCAATGCAACCACGGGCGTCCGACCTGGTATCAGTTGACGCTGGCCGATCTGGATCGGCTGTTCATGCGCGGCCAGTAACGCGCCGCGTTGAATCGCACCGTTGCGCCGCCCGCCCGCTTGTCCATGACCCCACGCCCTACCTCCGTCCCGTGCCTGCTCGGCCCGACCGCATCCGGCAAGACAGCCGCCGCGCTCGCGCTCGCCGCGCGGCGGCCGGTCGAAATCATCAGCGTCGATTCAGCGCTCGTCTATCGCGAGATGGACATCGGCACCGCGAAGCCGACCGCGAAAGAACGCGCGGTTGCGCCGCATCATCTGATCGATATCGTCGATCCGGCCGACTCGTACTCGGCCGCCCAGTTTCGCGCCGATACGCTGCGGCTCGTCGGCGAGATTCATGCGCGCGGGCGACTGCCGCTGCTGGTCGGCGGCACCATGCTGTATTACAAGGCGCTCACGCAAGGGCTCAACGAGCTGCCCGGCGCCGATGCCGAAGTCCGCGCGACGCTCGACGCCGACGCGGCCCGCGACGGCTGGCCGGCGCTTCACGCGCGGCTCGCCGCGTTCGATCCGGTCACGGCCGCGCGTCTCGCGCCGAACGATTCGCAACGCATCCAGCGCGCACTCGAAGTGTTCATGCTGACTGGCCAGCCGATGTCAACGCTGCTCGCCGCGCCCGCGCGCACCGACGACGTCGCGTCGGCATGGCGCTTCGTGCCGGTCGCGCTCGAGCCGTCCGAGCGTGGCGTGCTGCATGCGCGCATCGAGCAGCGTTTCGATTCGATGCTCGCGCACGGTTTCGTCGATGAAGTGATGCGGCTGCGCGGGCGCGGCGATCTGCTACCCGAGATGCCGTCGATGCGCTGCGTCGGGTATCGGCAGGTGTGGGAATACCTCGATGGCGCGGTCGACTATCGGACCATGCGCGACAAGGGCGTCTTCGCGACCCGGCAACTCTGCAAACGGCAGCTTACGTGGCTGCGGAGCATGCCGGAAAGACAGGTGGTGGATTGCTGCGATCCGCAGGCGACGGCGCGGGTGGTGGAGTTGATCGAGGCGCTGGTTTGAGGCGCCGATCGGCGTGAGCGAATCAGAGGAAGCGGAGCGGGGATTTAAAGCGGGGGATGTGAAGCAGCACTCGAAGCTCGCGCCGCGCACCATTGCGGCACGCCACGCGAGCCCTTGTCGATCTTTAGACCACGACCGTCTGCGCTTCGCCCGCCGCGCTTTCACGGACCGTGCCGATCTTCCAGACCTGCTCGCCCGCCGCGGACAGCAGACCGATCGCCACTTCGGCATCCGCCGCCGACACGATCACCGCCATACCGATACCGCAGTTGAATACACGGTGCATTTCCGCATCGGCGACACCGCCGTGCTTCTGCAGCCACGAGAACAGCGGCGGCAGCGGCCACCCGCGATGATCGAGCTCGGCCGTCAGACCCTCGCGCAGCACGCGCGGAATGTTCTCGACGAGGCCGCCGCCCGTAATGTGCGCCATGCCCTTGACCTCGATCTGCTGCATCAGCGCCAGCAGCGGCTTCACGTAGATGCGCGTCGGCGCCATCAGCGCGTCGGCGAGCGGCCGGCCGTCGAAGTCCGCGCTCAGGTCGGGATTGGCGCGCTCGATGATCTTGCGCACCAGCGAAAAACCGTTCGAATGGATGCCGCTCGACGCGAGACCGAGCACTACGTCGCCCGGAGCGATCTTGCTGCCGTCGATGAGCTTGCTCTTTTCCACCGCGCCGACCGCGAAACCCGCCAGGTCGTATTCGCCGTCCGGGTACATGCCCGGCATTTCCGCGGTTTCGCCGCCGATCAGCGCGCAGCCCGACAGCTCGCAGCCTTGCGCAATGCCCTTCACGACGGTCGCCGCCGTGCCGACGTCGAGCTTGCCGCAGGCGAAGTAGTCGAGGAAAAACAGCGGCTCGGCGCCCTGCACGAGGATGTCGTTGACGCTCATCGCGACCAGATCCTGGCCGACCGTGTCATGCTTGTTCAGCTGGAACGCCAGACGCAGCTTGGTGCCGACGCCGTCGGTGCCGGACACGAGCACCGGTTCCTTGTACTTCTTCGGCACTTCGAACAGCGCGCCGAATCCACCGATGCCGCCCAGCACGCCGTCGCGCAGGGTCTTCTTGGCAAAGGGCTTGATGGCGTCGACGAGGGCGTCGCCCGCATCGATGTCCACGCCGGCGTCGCGATACGACAAACCTTGGGCCGAATCGGTTGAAGGCTC
This sequence comes from Paraburkholderia sprentiae WSM5005, assembly GCF_001865575.2. Classification (NCBI taxonomy): domain Bacteria; kingdom Pseudomonadati; phylum Pseudomonadota; class Betaproteobacteria; order Burkholderiales; family Burkholderiaceae; genus Paraburkholderia; species Paraburkholderia sprentiae. The sequence continues at coordinate 503,053 of NZ_CP017561.2, read as the reverse complement.
GGCGGATTTCGGTTGATTCATGGGGAAAAGCTCGAAGGTCGGTAAAATGCGATTTTACCCGATGCTGGCCGCCTGGCTGGAATTGGCGCGTTCCGACGAGACCCTGGAAACGACTTTGCAGCATGACGCCCCGATTCCGGCGCCGCCGGGCCGCGCGATTCCGTCCACCGCGCTTCGCGACCCTCGCGGCCTCACTACCCGGCGAGCACGCTTTACGACAACTGACCGCCTGGCGACGTTCCAGGCGCCGGGGTTTGGGCCCTTCACGGCCTGAGCCTCATTTTCGGCATTAACCTACTGTGCTTCGTCAACTGACGCTCGATCTCGGCACCCCGCCGCCATCGACATTCGACAATTTCTTCGCCGGCGCGAACGCCGAACTGGTCACGCGCCTACGTGAGCTCGACAACGCGCTCGCCGCCGGGCCGGTCGCCGATCGCACCTTTTACATCTGGGGCGAAGCCGGCAGCGGCCGCACGCACCTGCTGCAGGCGCTCGTCCACGAAGCGCCGCCGGGACATGCGCGTTACGCCGGTCCGCAAAGCAGCCTCGCGGCCTTCGGCTTCGATCCGCGCGTCGCGCTGTATGCGATCGATGATTGCGACGGGTTGTCGGCCGCGCAGCAGATCGCCGTGTTCAACCTGTTCAACGAAGTGCGCGCGCATCCCACCAGCGCGCTCGTCGCCGCGGGCAACGCGGCGCCGATCGGCATGACCGTGCGCGAGGATTTGCGCACGCGCCTCGGCTGGGGTCTCGTGTTTCACCTCGCGCCGCTGCCCGATGACGCGAAGGCCGCGGCGCTGAAACGCGCGGCGCGCGAGCGCGGCATCATGCTCGCCGACGACGTGCCGGCCCATCTGCTCACGCACTTTCGCCGCGACATGCCGAGCCTGATGGCGCTGCTCGACGCGCTCGACCGCTTCTCGCTCGAACAGAAGCGCGCGGTCACGCTGCCGCTGTTGCGCACAATGCTCGCGTCACCCGACCCGGCCGCCACGCCGGGTTCACACGCCGCTCTTCCCGCTTCAAGTAAAATAGGCCCCCATGGCTAACCTTGCACTCTTCGATCTCGACCACACGCTCATTCCGACCGACAGCGACCACGAATGGGGTCGCTTCATGGTGAAAAAAGGCATGGTCGACGCCGAAAATTTCGCCCGTGAGAACGACCGCTTCTACGCCGACTACAAGGCCGGCAAGCTCGACATTCACGCTTATCTGAACGCCATGCTGACGCCGCTCGCGAAGTACACGCGCGCGCAGCTTGCCGACTTGCACGCGCAGTACATGCACGAGGTCATCACGCCGGCCATCCAGCCGGTGGCGCTCGAGCTCGTGAAACAGCATCGCGAGGCGGGCGACCTGTGCTGCGTCGTCACTGCGACCAACGAGTTCATCACGCGGCCGATCGCGCAGGCGTTCGGCGTCGACACGCTGATCGCCTGCGAGGCGGAGACCGTCGGCGGCGAGCCGCACGGCGCCTACACCGGCCGACCGACCGGCACGCCCAGCTATAAGGAAGGCAAGATCGTGCGCACCGAAATGTGGCTCGCGTCGCTCGGCAAGAGCTGGAGCGACTTCGAGCACAGCTATTTCTACAGCGACTCGCACAACGACATCCCGCTGCTCGAAAAAGTCACCGATCCCATCGCGACCAATCCGGACGACACGTTGCGTGCCCATGCGCAGGCCAAAGGCTGGCGCATCCTCGAACTTTTCCAACCCTCGTGATCAAGAAACTCATCCGCAAGCTATTCGGCCAAGACGCGGCGACCGCTGACGACACGCTCTCCACCGACACCCATGCCGAGGCCAGCGCCGACAGCAACGCTAATGACGATCCGCCGGCGCGCGGCAAGTCCGCTTCCGGCACGACCGCACGGCCGCGTCGCAAGTCCGCCGGCGCCGCTGCCGCCGCGCAAGCGCCGCGCGAACCGGACGTACCGGTCATCATTCCGCACGACGTGCACGGCATCGACCCCACGCTGATCTCGCGCAACGCTATCCGCGTGACCGAGGGCCTGCAACAGGCGGGCTTCCGCGCGTTCATCGTCGGCGGGGCGGTGCGCGACCTGCTGTTCGGCGTGAAGCCGAAAGACTTCGACGTCGCAACCGACGCGACGCCCGAACAGGTGCAGAAGCTGTTCCGCCGCGCGCGCATCATCGGCCGGCGCTTTCAGATCGTGCATGTGCAGTTCGGCCAGGAAATCATCGAAACCTCGACGTTCCGCGCGCTGGTCGATCCGCCCGCGGCCGACGCGCCGCCGGCGAAGCGTCTGAAGCGCGACGAACTCGACCGCCGTACCCACGCGGTCGACGCCAGCGGCCGCGTGTTGCGCGACAACGTGTGGGGCGAGCAGCACGAGGACGCCACCCGCCGCGACTTCACGATCAACGCGATGTACTACGATCCGGCCACGCAAACCGTGCTGGACTACCACAGCGGCATGGCCGACATGCGCGCCCGCCTGTTGCGCATGATCGGCGACCCGGCTACGCGCTATCGCGAGGATCCGGTGCGCATGCTGCGCGTGGTGCGCTTCGCCGCCAAGCTCGACTTCGACATCGACGAGACGACGCGCGCGCCGATCGAGAAGATGGCCGATCTGATCAATAACGTACCCGCTGCCCGTCTGTTCGACGAAATGCTGAAGCTGATGCTGTCGGGCCACGCGCTCGCGTGCCTGAAGCGGCTGCGCCAGGAAGGCCTGCATCATGGGCTGCTGCCGCTGCTCGACGTGGTGCTCGAACAGCCGACCGGCGAAAAATTCATTTCGCTGGCACTCTCCAACACCGACGCACGCGTGCTCGCCGGCAAGCCGGTTTCGCCAGGCTTCCTGTTCGCGACGCTGTTGTGGCACGACGTGCAGCAACGCTGGCAGAAGTTCGAGGCCGAAGGCGAGTATCCGGTGCCCGCGCTGCATCGCGCGATGGACGAAGTGCTCGACATGCAGACCGAAAAGCTGGCGATCCACAAGCGCTTCTCGGCCGACATGCGCGAGATCTGGGGCTTGCAACTGCGCCTCGAGAAACGCTCGGGCCGCACCGCGCTGAAGCTGCTCGAACACCAAAGATTTAGAGCGGGGTATGATTTCCTCCTGTTGCGCTGCGCATCGGGCGAACTCGACGAGTCGGTCGGTGCGTGGTGGACGGAGTTCATCGAAGGAGACGCCGCCGCGCGCGAGACATTGCTCACGCAGGGCGGGAAGGACCGGAGCCCTAGAAAGCGACGGCGGCGCGGTGGCGCCAGAAACCGCAAACCAGGTGACGGAGTGGAGGGCGGCTCGTCCGCCGAACGCACGGACAACGACGCGGGCCTCGAAGGCTCGCACGAAGACTGACGCGGCGTTCGCGGAAAGGCCGTCAAAACGATAGTTGCAGGAAGTTATGCCATGACGGTTGCTTATCTTGGCCTCGGCGCGAATCTCGGGGACGCGCGCCAGACCCTGAAAGACGCGGTGGTGTGCCTAGCACAACAGCGCACCATCACCGTGCTCGCCAAATCGAGCCTGTATCGTACTGCCCCGATCGACGCGGGCGGCGACGACTATTTCAACTGCGTCGTGAAACTTGAAACGACACTCCCCGTGCGGCATCTGCTCGCGCTGTGCCACAAGATCGAGCATCAGTTCGGCCGTGAGCGGCCGTTCCGCAATGCGCCGCGCACGCTCGATCTCGACATCCTGCTGTATGGCGAACAATCGATCGACGAAGCCGATCTGATCGTGCCGCATCCTCGCCTCGTCGAGCGTGCGTTTGCGCTGGTGCCGCTCGTCGAGATCGACGCGGCGATCGTCATTCCGCAACATGGCCGAGCCGCCGCGCTGCTCGACAGCGTCAGCGATCAGCGCATCGAGAAGGTGAAGTCGCCCTGCCAGTGTCCGATGCTCGATGCGCTGAGCGGCAATTCCGCCGATAAAGGCCGCTGCGAATGAATTCCGCGCCGCTCACGGTCACCGCGCCGCAGTTGCACCCGCCGTTCGGCTATATCGCGATCGAGGGGCCGATCGGCGTCGGCAAGACCTCACTCGCCCGGCGCCTCGCGCAACGCTGGTCGATGCACGAGTTGTTCGAGCGCTCGCAAGACAACCCGTTTCTGGAACGTTTCTATCGCGACACCGCGCGCTATGCGCTGCCCGTGCAGCTGCATTTCGCGCTGCAACGCGCGCAGCAGGCACAGGAAGTGAGTGCCGCGCAGGCGAGCGGCACGCCGCTGATCGCCGACTTCATCACGCAGCGAAACGACATCTTCGCGCGTCTGATCTTGCAGGACGACGAGTGGCAACTGTACCGCGCGCTTGCCGCGCGCCTCGACGTCAGCGCGCCGGCGCCCGACTTCGTCGTCTATCTGCAGGCGAGCCCCGAGGTGCTGTTCGCGCGCATCCAAAAACGGGCGGTGCCGATGGAGCTGCAGATTTCCGATGCGTATCTGCGCGCGCTGTGCGACGCATACAACGAATTCTTCTACCACTACGACCGCACACCGGTGCTGACGGTCAACGCCGAACACCTGAATCCGCTCGACTCCGACGCGGACCTTGCGTTGCTCGTCGAACGCATCGAGACGATGCGCGGCCGCAAGGAATTCTTTGTCAAAGGCACGTCGCTGTAAGCGGCGCGGCCCACCGTTTTCCTCACTGGATTGACCATGACTTATTTGCAGGAAGCGAGCCGGAGCGCGATCACCGTGCCGAAACTGCAGGCAATGCGCGACGCCGGCGAAAAGATCGCCATGCTCACCTGTTATGACGCGAGCTTCGCCGCGCTGCTCGATCGCGCGGGCGTCGACGTCCTGCTGATCGGCGACTCGCTCGGCAACGTGCTGCAAGGCCAGGCGACCACGCTGCCGGTGTCGCTTGCCGACGTTGCGTATCACACGGCGAGCGTCGCGCGCGCGAGGCCGGCGGCGCTGATCGTCGCTGACTTGCCGTTCGGCACGTACGGCACGCGCGAAGATGCATTCAGGAGCGCGGTCGAACTGATGCGCGCAGGCGCGCAGATGGTCAAGCTCGAAGGTGGCGAATGGGTCGCGGACACGGTGCGGTTTCTGGTCGAGCGCTCGATCCCGGTGTGCGCGCACGTGGGTCTCACGCCGCAGTCGGTGCATGCGTTCGGCGGCTTCAAGGTGCAAGGCAAGACCGAAGCGGGCGCGAGCCAGCTGCTGCGCGATTCGCTTGCTGTGCAGCAAGCCGGCGCGCAATTGATCGTGATGGAAGCCATCCCGTCGCAACTTGCGCGCGAGGTCACGCAGCAGTTGCGCATTCCGACGATCGGGATCGGCGCGGGCCTCGATTGCTCGGGTCAGGTGCTCGTGCTGCACGACATGCTCGGGATTTTCCCTGGCAAGCGGCCGCGCTTCGTGAAGGATTTCATGCAGGGACAGCCGAACATTCAGGCGGCCGTCGAGGCGTATGTGCAGGCGGTGAAGGACGGGACGTTTCCCGGCGCCGAGCACACGTTCTGATGCTTCTTTGCCGCGCGAGCGCGCGGCATACCGGTATGTTTCAGTGCGCTAACCCACAACCCGTGCCGGCAGCGCGCCGCGCAATGCGTTGCACACGAGCAGCGCTTCGGCGTTCAGCACATCGGCCTGCGTTAGCACTTTTTCACCTGCCCGCAGGCCCGACCCGTCGTCGAGCAACACGCTTCGCATTACACCCGGCAACACGCCTGACGCGAGCGGGGGGGTCCACCACTGTCCCGCGAGCTTCACGAACACGTTCGATCTACCGCCTTCGGTCAGCTCGCCGCGTTCGTTGAAGAACAGCGTGTCGAAGGCGCCCTTCGCCTCGGCTTCGCGCCAGCCGCGGTCGTAGTCGGCACGGCGCGTGGTCTTGTGGCGCAGCAGCGGATCGGCGGCGCGGGTCGGCGCGAACCGCGCTTCGGAGCCGAGCAGAACGCCAACGATCGCATCCGCTAACGGCGCAAGTACCGCCGCTGTGATCTGCGTCGCGCCGTGCTTGCTCAAAGCAACACGCACACGATGCGGCGTCTGCGCCTGCAGCCTCACGCACTGCGCTGAAATTTCGTCATGTACGCGCCTCTCGTCGAACTCGAAACCAAGCGTCGCGGCGCTCGACGCCAAGCGCCGCAGATGCCGCTCGAGATGCCGCACGCCGTCTTCCCGCGTCGCGTACATCGTTTCGAACAGATCGAAGCCCGGCTCGGCCCCCGTCAGAAACCGTCCTTTCAATCGACACTCCTCGTGCTCGTCGGCGGCCACGCTGTCGAGCACGATGCCCGCGCCGATGCCCATGCTGCCGCGCAGACCGTCGGTGCCACCGTCTGGCGCCGGCGACGCGGTCAACGTCAGCGTGCGGATCGCGACCGACATGCAGAAGTCGCCGCAATCGTGATCAGCGCCAGGCGCATCGAGCCAGCCGATCGCGCCGGTATAAAGCCCGCGCGGCGTGCTTTCCAGTTCGTCGATCAACTGCATCGTGCGATGCTTCGGCGCACCGGTAATCGAGCCGCAGGGAAACAGCGCGCGCAGGATCGTCGCGAACGAGGTGCCGCCGAGCAACGTCGCCTCCACCGTCGAGGTCATTTGCCACACCGAAGCATACGGCTCGACCGAAAACAGCGCCGGCACGTTGACCGACCCTATCCGCGCGACCCGCGACAGATCGTTGCGCAACAGATCGACAATCATCACGTTCTCGGCGCGGTTTTTCGGATCGTTGGCGAGGAACTCGGCGTTACCCCGGTCGGTGGCAGCATCACACGAGCGCGGCGCGGTGCCCTTCATTGGCCGCGCACGCAACGTCGCGCCGTGCTTTTCGACGAACAGTTCGGGCGAACACGACAGCACCCACGCATCGTCCGGCAACGCGATCAGCGCGCCGAACGGCACCGGCTGGCGCGCGCGCAAGCGCCGATAGAACGCGAGCGGCGAGCCGAACACGTCGAAGCCGAGCCGGTACGTGTAGTTGACCTGATAGGAGTCGCCCGCGCACAGGGCGGCGTGAATCGCGTCGATCGCCGCGTCGAACTGCGCACGATCGACGCTCTCGCGCACGTTCGCGGTGCCCGCGACCGAGGGCTCCAGCGCGTCGTTGTCGCGCGTCATCAGCCACCCGTCGACCTCGTCGCGCGAAAGCTTCGCGCAGCGTTCGAACAATAAAAAACGCAGCGTGGCATTGCCATGCTGCGTTTCAGAAGACCGACGCGCGTCGAGACCCATCAACGCACGGCCAAATTCATAGTCGGCGAGCACGACGGCGTGCAAACCGTTGCGGGTATCCGCCGCGACGCTGTCGCACACCGCTTCGAGCTGCGCCGCCTCGGTGCAGACCCGCTCGCGCACGAAACCCGTGTACAAGCGGCTCGACGGACGCGCCGCCGTTGCACCGCAATCGTCGAGCAGCGCGAAGACCGCGCTGCGCCTGTCCGCCGTCATGCTGACCGCCAAATCAAATCAATCGAAAAAGCTCTTCACGCGATCGAACCAGCTCTTGCTTTGCGGACTATGCCGCGAACCGCCTTCCACCAGCGCCTTTTCGAACTGCTTGAGCAGATCGCGCTGCGCTTCGGTGAGCTTGACCGGCGTTTCGACCTGCACGTGCACGTACAGATCGCCGGCAATGCTCGAACGCAGCCCCTTGATGCCCTTGCCCCGCAAACGGAAGGTCTTGCCCGACTGCGTGCCTTCCGGCACCGTGAAGCTCGCGCGACCAGCGAGCGTCGGCACCTCGATATCGCCGCCGAGCGCCGCGGTAGTGAACGGGATCGGCATCTGGCAATGCAGATCGTCGCCGTCACGCTCGAACACCGAGTGCTGCTTGATATGAATCTCGACGTACAGATCGCCCGACGGACCGCCGTTGATGCCCGGCTCGCCGTTGCCGGCCGAGCGGATACGCATGCCGTCGTCGATACCGGCCGGAATCTTCACTTCGAGTGTCTTGGTTTCCTTCACCTTGCCCGCGCCGTGGCAGTGATTGCACGGCTCGGGAATGTAGGTGCCGGTGCCGTGGCACTTCGGGCAAGTCTGCTGGATGCTGAAGAAACCCTGCGACATGCGTACCGAACCCGAGCCGCTACAGGTCGGGCAGGTTTCCGGCTTGGTGCCCGGCTTTGCACCGGAGCCGTGACAGACTTCGCACGAGACCCAGCTCGGCACGCGAATTTGCGTGTCGTAGCCGTGCGCAGCCTGTTCGAGCGTGATTTCCATGCTGTAGCGCAGATCGGCGCCACGATACACCTGCGGGCCCGCGCGGCCGCCTCCGCGTGCGCCGCCGGCCGCCTGGCCGAAGATGTCGCCAAAGATGTCGCCGAACGCATCGGCAAAGCCGCCGAAACCTTGCGCGCCCGCCCCACCCATGTTCGGATCGACGCCCGCGTGACCGTACTGATCGTATGCGGCGCGCTTTTGCGAATCCGACAGCATTTCATAGGCTTCCTTCACCTCCTTGAAATGCTCTTCCGCATCCTTGTTGCCCGGATTGCGGTCGGGGTGATGCTTCATCGCGAGCTTGCGATAAGCCTTCTTGATTTCGTCGTCGCTCGAGTTCTTTGCGACGCCCAGAACCTCGTAGTAATCCCGTTTCGCCATATCGGTTCAACGCCGCCGCGCAAAGCGACGCGGTAGCTCCTTGTGAATGCTGTGGAGTCTGACGACTCGTGCGGCCGCTGTCTGCGCCGCGCCAAGGCACGGTTCAAAACAACGCCCTCCATAAAACGAACGTGCCCGGAGAGCCCCAAAAGGCTCGCCAGGCGCGAAAACCGCTCTTGCACTTTGGGCGCCCCAAGGATCCCTTTTCGTGCAGCCGGGCCGCGCACATTGCTGTGCACGGCTTTACGGTCGGATGCCGACCTGGCTTTAATCCTTCTTCACTTCCTTGAAGTCAGCGTCGACCACGTCGTCGGCCTGCTGGCTCGCGCCCGCCGATGCACCGGCACCGCCCGCCGCGCCCGCTGCCGCTTCGGCACCTTGCGCAGCCTGCATGTCGGCGTACATCTTCTCGCCCATCTTCTGCGAGGCCGTGGCCACCGCTTCGATCTTCGCTTCGATCGCGGCTTTGTCGCTCGAGTTGCTCTTCAGCGTGTCTTCGAGATCCTTCAACGCGGCTTCGATCTTGTCCTTCTCGCCAGCTTCGAGCTTGTCGCCGTACTCGGTCAGCGCCTTCTTCGTGCTGTGGACGAGCGCGTCACCCTGGTTGCGCGCGTCGGCCAGCTCACGCAGCTTGTGATCTTCTTCCGCGTTCGCTTCGGCATCCTTCACCATCTTCTCGATTTCGGCTTCGGACAGACCCGAGTTCGCCTTGATCGTGATGCGGTTTTCCTTGCCGGTCGCCTTGTCCTTCGCGCCGACGTGCAGAATGCCGTTCGCGTCGATGTCGAAGCTCACTTCGATCTGCGGCACGCCGCGCGGTGCGGGCGGAATGCCTTCGAGGTTGAACTCGCCGAGCAGCTTGTTGCCCGCTGCCATTTCGCGTTCGCCCTGGAACACCTTGATCGTCACGGCGCTCTGGTTGTCGTCAGCCGTCGAGTAGACCTGCGCGTGCTTGGTCGGGATGGTCGTGTTCTTGTTGATCATCTTCGTCATCACGCCGCCGAGCGTTTCGATGCCGAGCGACAGCGGGGTCACGTCGAGCAGCAGAACGTCCTTGCGGTCGCCCGACAGAACCTGGCCCTGGATCGCGGCACCAACGGCCACGGCTTCGTCCGGGTTCACGTCACGGCGCGGATCCTTGCCGAAGAATTCCTTCACCTTTTCCTGCACCTTCGGCATACGGGTCATACCGCCGACCAGGATCACGTCGTCGACTTCGCCGACCTTCACGCCCGCGTCCTTGATCGCGACGCGGCACGGCTCGATGGTGCGTTCGATCAGGTCTTCGACCAGCGCTTCCAGCTTGGCGCGCGTGATCTTCAGGTTCAGGTGCTTCGGACCCGATGCGTCCGCCGTGATGTACGGCAGGTTGATTTCGGTCTGCTGGCTCGACGACAGCTCGATCTTGGCCTTTTCAGCCGATTCCTTCAGGCGCTGCAGCGCGAGCACGTCTTTCGACAGATCGACGCCCTGCTCCTTCTTGAACTCGCCGATGATGTAGTCGATGATGCGCTGGTCGAAGTCTTCCCCGCCAAGGAACGTATCGCCGTTCGTGGACAGCACTTCGAACTGCATTTCACCGTCGACATCCGCGATTTCGATGATCGACACGTCGAACGTACCGCCGCCCAGGTCGTACACCGCGATCTTGCGGTCGCCCTTTTCAGCCTTGTCCAGACCAAAGGCCAGAGCCGCGGCGGTCGGTTCGTTGATGATCCGCTTGACTTCCAGACCGGCGATGCGGCCAGCGTCCTTGGTCGCCTGACGCTGGCTGTCGTTGAAGTACGCCGGCACCGTGATCACGGCTTCCGTGACGGTCTCGCCGAGGTAGTCCTCAGCGGTCTTCTTCATCTTGCGCAGCACTTCGGCGGAGATTTGCGGCGGCGCGAGTTTCTGGTCGCGCACTTCGACCCATGCGTCACCGTTGTCGGCCTTGATGATCTTGTAGGGCATCAGGCCGATGTCCTTCTGCACTTCTTTCTCTTCGAAGCGGCGGCCGATCAGGCGCTTGACCGCGAACAGCGTGTTCTTCGGGTTCGTGACCGACTGACGCTTGGCCGGCGCGCCAACCAGGATCTCGCTGTCTTCCATGTAAGCGATGATCGACGGCGTGGTGCGCGCGCCTTCCGAGTTCTCGATGACCTTGACCGAATTGCCTTCCATGATCGCCACGCACGAGTTGGTCGTGCCGAGGTCGATGCCGATAATTTTGCCCATTTTGTAAATCTCCTGACTTTGATCGCTGCGGAAAGCGCCCGGTTGGCCCAACTGGCGGCGGGACGATCCGCTCTCAATTCATACCTGCACTCAAAATAAGTGCGGCAACATCGTTTTCAAGACCTCTTTTGCGATGCGGTCTTTAATTTTTTCAATCGCGCGACGGCTTCGTGACTCTTCGGTCCGAGTCCGCTCCGTCAGCCTGCGCGGCGCTCCGGCGCGCCCCGCAGCAAGTGCCTGAATCGACGGGATCTTTTGCGACACGAAGCGAGGATGCGGACGCTTCGGCCGCGCACGCCCGAAGCGCACGTCGCCGTGCTTACTTCGGCGCCGCGACGGTGACGAGCGCGGGACGCAGCACGCGATCCGCGATCACGAAGCCCTTTTGCAGCACCGCGACGACGGTATTCGGCTCCTGGTCGGCCGGCACCATCGAAATAGCCTGATGGCGATGCGGGTCGAACTTTTCGCCGACCGGATTGATGGCCACGACGCGGCCCTTCTCGAGCGCGCCGCTCAACTGACGCAGCGTGAGCTCGACGCCTTCGCGGACCTTCTGCAGGTCGTCGGATGAGTGGGCAACGGCCGCCTCGAGACTGTCGACCACTGGCAGCAGATGCTCGGCGAAGCTCTCGATCGCAAACTTGTGCGCCTTGGCGACGTCTTCCTGAGCGCGACGACGCACGTTTTCGGTTTCGGCCTTCGCGCGCAGGAAGCTTTCCTGCAGTTCGGCGATCTTCGCCTGAGCGTCGGCCAGCGCCTGCTCGTCGGCACCCTGGGCCGGTTCAGCGGGCGCGCCGGGGTCCTGCTGTTGAGCGGCGGCCTCGGCGGCCTCGGCGGCCTGGCGCGCGGCTTCGTCGGCGGGCGTGGGATTCTGGCTCGTCGGGTTCTCTTGCGTGTTTTCCATGTCGCTGAAAGTCGTTAAAGGTAAAAGCCAAAGGCGGCGAAAGCCGTTCCGACACGCGGCGATGTGTGCTTGCTAAATCGCGTCGTGCGTCTTCGCGCCGAGCCGCCAGACCTGTCCCCAGATGGGGCCTGAAAAAGCCGTTTCAAGCGGCTCCGTGGGTTTTTTCGCACCGCCGACGTGCCGGCGAAATGCGCCGTAACAAGCATTAACGCGGCGGAATCAGATAGGGATTGAGTGCGGCCTGCAACTGACCTATTCTCCAATCATGGACCGGTCAACGCCACGTTAACCCTAATCTGACGTAAGCCTTACCGTCGCCTGAGAGTCCTTCCGATAGCCTGTCCCGGCCTACCACCTTCCCAAGGGAGTACCGTGAAACTGACCTTTGCCATCGGGGTGGTCGCATTGGTACTGATCGCGGGCACCACGACCATCTGCATGTCCGGTGCAGTCAACGACCACACCACCGAATACGGCGGCGTGCACGCCACCATGGAGCAGTTTTTCAATCCCCACCTGAAAATCTGTCGATAGTGCGCCGGTCGCGTTTGGTCGGCCGCCCGTGCAGTGCGGCGGCCGGCTCGTGATAGACCTTGCGCCGCTCCTGTTCGACCTGCCGCTTCGCCTTGCTCTGCGCGGTTTCCACATAAAGCGTCTGCGCGACGCTCGCCGGACCGCGTACATCGCAGACGCCCAGCACCTCCACCTGCCACACATACCGCTCGATCTCGATGTCGACCAGATCGCCGACGCGCACGTCCTTCGCCGGCTTCACCGTCGCGCCGCCGATGCGCACCCGCCCCTTCTCGACCGCCTCCGCGGCCAGCGAACGCGTCTTGAAAAAGCGCGCGGCCCACAGCCATTTGTCGATGCGCAGTTTCGAGCCCGGTTCGGTTGCAATGTGGTAGTTCATCTGCGTATTCAAGCTCCTGTCGCGTGCGGCACCGGCATCGCCTGCACCGGCCAACCCTGCAGATGCTGCGCGACGATTTCGCCGAGCGCGGCAACCCACGGCTGCGACGCGTTCAGACAGGCGATCCGGTGAAACTCCTTGCCACCCGCCCGCAGAAATTCGTCGCGCACTTCCATGCCGATTTCCTCGATCGTTTCGAGGCAGTCGGCGGTGAAACCCGGGCAAAACACGTCAGCACGCCGCACGCCTGCCGCGCCGAGTTCCTTCAGCGTCGGCGCTGTGTAGGGCTGCAGCCATTCGGCCTTGCCGAAGCGCGACTGGAACGTGATGCGGCATTCGACCGGCGTCAGCTCGAGCGCCTGCGTCAGCAGCGCACCGGTCTGCTGGCATTGCTCGTGGTACGGATCGCCCAGATCGAGGGTGCGCTTGGGTACGCCGTGGAAACTGAGCACGAGTTTGTCGCCCGCCGGGAAGTCGGGGCGGCCGTGCTGATGCCAGTAGTGACGCACCTGCGCGGCGAGCGCCGCGATATATGCCGGGTGATCGGCGTACTGGCGCACCGTGCGGATTTCCGGCTGATTGCGCATGCGCTTGAGCGCGGAAAATGCTTCGTCGAAAGCGGTCGCGGTGGTCGATGCGGAATATTGCGGATACATCGGCACCAGCAACACGCGCTCGGCACCCGCGAGCTTTAGTTGATTGAGCATTGCCGGAATGCCGGGGGTGCCGTAGCGCATCGCGTAGTCGACCAGCACCGTGTAGTCGTTCAGTTGCAGCAGGTGGTGCAAACCCTCCAGCTGCTTCTCGGTATGGACACGTAGCGGCGAGCCCTCGGGCATCCAGACCGCCGCGTACTTTTTCGCGGAGCTGCGGCCGCGAAACGGCAGAATCAACAGACGCAGAATCAGCTGCCACAGCAGCGCCGGGATTTCGACCACGCGCGGATCGGACAGGAACTGCGCGAGGTAGCGGCGGACCGCACGCGGCGTCGGCGCGTCGGGCGTGCCGAGATTGATCAGCAAGACCGCGACGCGATGCGACGTGGCGTTCTGGGAAGGCCGCTCGAGGTCGAAGCGCATAGGCAACAGAAATCACCGCTTCACGCGGCGAGTCGATCAGTGGAGATTCATTATAGCGGCGCGGGTTCTGCCCGGCGCCGCCAGACATCCCTGGCCGTTCGGACGATTGGCAGACGCCGCGCGTTCGCGCATCATGGCCGGCACGGGTTGCGATGACGGCTCCGCGAAGCAGGGGACTATTGCTGGCTGAGCGTGATGGACAGCAGCCGCGCGGTGATGTCGACGATCGGAATCACGCGGTTGTAGGCCATGCGGGTCGGCCCGATCACGCCGAGCGTGCCGACGATCTTGCCGTTCACCTCGTACGGCGCGGTAACGACGCTCATTTCCTCGATCGGCACCAGATTCGATTCGCCGCCGATGAAAATCTGCACGCCCGCCGCATGACTCGACACGTCGAGCAACTGAAGGAGGCTGGTCTTCTGGTCGAACACATCGAACAGCTTGCGCAGGCGCGCCATGTCGGACGAAAGATCGGCAACTTCGAGCAGATTGCGCTCGCCAGAAATCAGCACGGTCTCACCGGTGTCGGATTCGTCGGTGCTTGCGGTGACGGCCGCGTGCATCAGCGAGGTCATGTCGCCGCGCAGCTCGTCGATTTCCTCGCGCAGGCGCCGGCGCACTTCGTCGAACGACAGGCCCGCGAAGTGCGCGTTGATGTAATTGGAGGCTTCAACCAGTTGCGAAGGCGAAAAGTCGCGCTGGGTGGCGAGGATGCGGTTTTGCACGTCGCCTTCGGGCGTCACGATGATCAGCAGAATGCGTTGGTCCGACAGGCGCATGAATTCGATCTGCTTGAACACATGGCTGCGACGCGGCGTGAGCACAACGCCGGCGAACTGCGACAGGTTGGACAGCACGCTCGCCGCCGCGGCGACGATCTTCTGCGGTTCGCCCACTTGCAGCGTGGTCTTGACGGTGCGCATCACCGCCTCTTCGTCGGCGGCGGATTCGACCGTCAGCATCGTGTCGACGAACAGACGATAGCCGCGCGGCGTCGGAATGCGTCCCGCCGAGGTATGCGGACTGATCACGAGCCCGAGATCCTCGAGGTCCGACATCACGTTGCGGATCGTGGCCGGGCTCAGTTCGAGGCCCGAATAACGTGACAGCGTGCGCGAACCGACCGGCTGACCTTCGGCGATGTAGCGCTCAATCAGCGTTTTGAGGAGGGTTTGTGCGCGAGGATCTAGCATGACGAAAAATTTTAGCTCAATGGCACCGCAGCCGCGAGCGCCCGCGGCGTCCGCCCCCAGCGAATGCGCCGCCGTCGGCCAGCTCGCATGTCATCAGGTCTTCACCATTCTAACGACAATCGCGACATGCGCTGACACCCTGCGTGCGCAGGACCACAGCCGGGTTGGTCGGCGGTTCTTTTCAGGCCCTACCTATGGTGTAATGCCGGCATGCAAGTGACCAGCCAGTTCAAGACCGTCGCGCTCGTCGGGCGCAGCAATACGCCAGGCATCGCCGAGCCGCTGACCGCGCTCGCCGCGTGCATCGCGAAGCTCGGCCTCGAAGTCGTGTTCGAAGCCGACACGGCCGCCGAGATCGGCGTGACCGACTATCCGGCGCTGCGTCCCGCCGAGATCGGCGCGCGTGCCGACGTCGCCGTGGTGCTCGGCGGCGACGGCACGATGCTCGGCATCGGCCGCCAGCTGGCGCCGTATCGCACGCCCTTGATCGGCATCAACCACGGACGGCTCGGCTTCATCACGGACATCCCGATCTCCGACATGCGCGAGATCGTGCCGCAAATGCTGTCCGGCAATTTCGAGCGCGAGGAGCGCGTGCTGCTCGAAGCGCGCATCGTGCGCGACGGCACGGCGATCTACCACGCGCTCGCGTTCAACGACGTGGTGGTCAACCGTAGCGGCTTCTCGGGTATGGCGGAGCTGCGCGTGTCGGTCGACGGCCGCTTCATGTACAACCAGCGCTCGGACGGCCTGATCGTCGCGACGCCGACCGGCTCGACCGCGTACGCGCTGTCGTCGCAGGGGCCGATCCTGCATCCGCAACTGCAAGGCATCGTGCTCGTGCCGATCGCGCCGCACGCGCTGTCGAACCGGCCGATCGTGTTGCCGGACGAATCGAAGGTCAGCATCCAGATCGTTTCCGGGCGCGAGGTGAACGTCAATTTCGACATGCAGTCGTTCACGTCGCTGGAGCTCGGCGACACGATCGAGGTGCGCCGTTCGCGCCACACGGTGCCGATGCTGCATCCGGTCGGCTATAGCTATTACGCGACGCTGCGCAAGAAGCTGCACTGGCACGAGTACCCGTCGCACGAAGAAGACCCGAGACCGTAAGCGGCGCTCTGAATTGCGCACACCGCCGCGGCCGACACCCGAATCCCAAGCTCACCCGAAGACTCCCATGCTTCGCCATCTCTCGATACGCGACTTCGTCATCGTCGCCGCGCTCGACCTCGAATTCGACAGCGGCTTTACCGTTTTCTCGGGCGAAACCGGCGCCGGCAAATCGATTCTGATCGACGCGCTCGCGCTCGCGCTAGGCGCGCGCGCCGAGGCGAGCGTCGTGCGCACCGGTGAAAGTCGCGCCGACATTACCGCGGAGTTCGAAACGCACGCGCAGGTCGATCAATGGCTCGACGCGCAGGCGCTCGGCGCGGCCGACGACGGCCTGCACGGCGGCACCGTGATGCTGCGGCGGGTGGTCGACGCGAACGGCCGCTCGCGCGCGTTCATCAACGGCACGGCGGCCACGCTCACGCAGCTACGCGAGCTCGGTGAAATGCTCGTCGACATTCACGGCCAGCACGCGCACCAGTTGCTGATGCGCCCGGACGCGCAGCGCGAACTGTTCGACACGCACGCGGGCCTGTCCGAGATGGCCGCCGCCGTCACGCGCGCGTGGCGCTCGTGGCGCGACAAGGCGCAGGCGGTCGAGCACGCGCAGACGCGCGATCGCGAGCTGCAACTCGAGCGCGAGCGGCTCGCGTGGCAGCTCACCGAGCTGGACAAGCTCGCGCCGCAGCCCGGCGAATGGGAAGAGGTCAACACCGAGCACCGGCGGCTGTCGCATTCCGCGAATCTGATCGACGGCGTGCAGGGCGCGCTCGGCGCGCTGTCCGAATCGGACGACGCGATGATCACGCAACTCGGCTCGATCGTGTCGAAGGTGCGCGACCTCGCGGACATCGACCCGGCGCTGAACGACGTGCTCGCCGCGCTGGAACCGGCCGAAATCCAGTTGCAGGAAGCCGCGTATTCGCTGAGCCACTACGCGCAGAAACTCGAGCTCGATCCGCAGCGGCTCGCGCAGGTCGAAAAACGCCTCGACGCGCTGCACTCGGCCGCGCGCAAATTCCGCCTGCAACCGGCGATGCTGCCGGAAGAACACGCGGCGCGGCGCCAGCAATTGGCCGCGCTCGACGCGGCCGCCGATCTCGACGGCCTACGCGCCGCCGAGGCACAAGCGAAGGAAGTGTTCGTCGCCGAGGCGAAAAAACTCTCGAAGGCACGCGTCAAGGCAGGCAAGGCGCTCGGCGAGGCGGTCACGACCGGCATGCAGGAACTGTCGATGAAAGGCGGCAGCTTCGAAGTCGCGCTGGTGCCGCTGCCTGAAGGGGGCGCGCACGGGCTAGAGCAGATCGAGTTCCGCGTCGCCGGTCATGCCGGCGTGCCGCTGCGGCCGCTCGCGAAGGTCGCGTCGGGCGGCGAACTCGCGCGTATCAGTCTCGCGCTCGCGGTGATCGCGAGCGCGGCCAGCCCGACACCGACGCTGATCTTCGACGAAGTGGATACCGGCATCGGCGGCGGCGTGGCAGAGGTGGTCGGGCGGCTATTGCATCAGCTCGGCGAGGCGCGCCAGGTACTGTGTGTGACCCATCTGCCGCAGGTCGCCGCGCGCGGCGATCATCATTTCCAGGTCGCGAAGACCGGCAACGGCAAGGGCGGCACGCTCAGCAGCGTGACCTCGCTCGACAAGGCGAGCCGCATCGAGGAGGTCGCGCGGATGCTCGGCGGTCTCGAAATCACGGCGACCACGCGCAAACACGCGAAGGAAATGCTGGCCGCATGAATTTGCGCGGTGCGTAGGCCGTCGCATACGGCGTGTGTCGGGTTGGCCGGGACGTCATAACGATCCCGGCCGCGCCCGATGCGCTGCATGAAGCGTGTCAGCGCCATCAGCCGAACACTCTGTTCCACAACGCCAGCACCGCCTCGCGTTCGGTCTTCACCAGCGCCGGATCGACCCGCGCCTTCTCCATCCCATCGAGCCGCAGCGTGTGCTGCAGCTTGCGATAGCGCCGATACGCGGCGCCGACCGTCTCCGCTTCCGCCTCGCTCATCAGCCCGAAACGCGACACCTCGCGCAACAGCGCGATATTGCCGGTATTACGGATCAGCTCGGGATCGCGCGCCGCGTGCAGCAGCACCCAGTACTGCACCGTGAACTCGATATCGACCATGCCGCCGCGGTCGTGCTTCAGATCGAACAGCGCCGGCGTATGGTTCGGGTGTCCCGCCTCGACACGCGCGCGCATCTCGACGATCTCCTTCGCGAGCGGTGGCGCTTCGCGCGGGGTCGTCAGCACCTGTTCGCGGATCGCCTCGAACTTCGCGCCGATCTCCGGATCGCCCGCGCAGTAACGCGCACGAGTGAGCGCCTGATGCTCCCACACCCACGCGGTGTTGGCCGCGTCGCCCTCGCGCAGCTGGTAGCGGCGAAACGCGTCGAGGTCGGTGACGAGCAGGCCCGACTCGCCGTTGGGCCGCAGCCGCAGATCGACGTCGAACAGCGTGCCGGCGCCGGTCGCGGTGGTCAGCCACGTGATCAGGCGCCGCGTGTAGGTGGCGTAGACGTCGGCAGCGGCATCGTCGGGATCGTCGTACAGAAAGATCAGGTCGAGGTCCGACGCGTAGCCGAGCTCCTTGCCGCCGAGCTTGCCGTAAGCGATCACCGCGAAGCGCGGCACGTCGCGGTGACGTTTGGCCAATTGCTTCCACACGGCTTCGATCGTCACGTCGAGCACCGCGTCGGCGAGTTCGGACAGCCGGTCGCTGACGTGCTCGACGGACAGCTTGCCGGCCAGATCGATCAGCAATATGCGGAACACCTCGGCCTGATGCGCATGACGCAGCAAATCCATCTGCTGCTCGACGCCGTCCGCCGCCGCGAGCCTCGAACGCAAGGCACGCTTGAACTCGGCCCAATCGAACGGGCTGTTGATCGCCTCGTCGTCGAGCAGCTCGTCGAGCAGTTGCGGATGGCGGATCAGATAGCCCGCCGCCCAGCGCGAACCGCCTAGCACCGACAGCACCCGGTGCAGCGCCTGCGGATACTCGGTCAGCAGTGCGAGATACGCGCCGCGCCGGCTCACCGCTTCGAGCAGATCGAAACATCGCGCGACCGTATCGGCGCGCCGCCCGGCCGGCTCCAGCGTGCGCGCCGCTTCGAGCGCGCGCTGCGCGACGATGTCGAAACGCTGCCGGCTACGTTCGTTCAGGCCCATGTAGCGCGACGAGCGCCACACCGCCTGCAGCCGCGCGAGCAGCTCGCCGGGCTCAGCCACACCCAGTTCGACGAGGCGCGCGCGCAACGCGTCGTCGGCGCTGTCGTCGGCGAGCGCGCTGCTCCATACCCACGCGGCGGCGCCGTCCTCGGGCGCGCCGCAGCCGTCGCGGCCGCTCATCTTGGCCGCGAAAATCTGGTCGAACTGCTGTTCGACGAACTCGCGATGCGCGTCGAGCTTCGTCATCAATTGCGGGTAGTCGTCGCAGCCCATCGCGCGCGCGAGCGCCATGCGGTCTTCGACATCGACGGGCATCGCATGGGTCTGCGCGTCGTTGCGATATTGCAAACGATGCTCGAGCTCACGCAGAAAGCGATAAGCCTGCGACAGCTTCACGCACACCGACGGGTCCATCAGCCCATGCGTGGCCGCGTGGCGCAGCACGGCGAGCGTCGGCCGCACGCGAAAGCCGGCGTCCTGGCCGCCGCGGATCAGCTGGAACACCTGCGCGCTGAATTCGATTTCACGGATGCCGCCACGGCCGAGCTTGATGTCGTCGGCCTTGTCGGGACGCATCGACGCGCGTCGCTGCGCCTCCTGGCGAATCTGCAGATGCAGCGCGCGGATCGCGCTGATCACGCCGAAATCCAGATAGCGCCGATAGACGAACGGCGTGACGATCGCGTCCAGCTGCTTCTGCAGCCGCTGCGCCGAGGCGCTCGCGCCCTCGGACACGAGCCGGCCCTTGATCCACGCGTAGCGCTCCCACTCGCGGCCCTGCACGTAGAAATACTCTTCGAGCATGCCGAGGCTGCACACGAGCGGCCCCGAATCGCCGTTCGGCCGCAGACGCATATCGACGCGAAATACATAGCCGTCGGCGGTGATTTCGGCGAGCGCGCCGATCAGCCGCTTGCCGAGACGTGTGAAGAACTCCTGGGTCGCGAGCGGCGAACGCTGGCCGCCGACGGTCTCGCCGTCGTCCTCGTAAACAAAGATCAGGTCGATATCCGACGACACGTTCAGCTCGCGCCCGCCGAGCTTGCCCATGCCGACCACGCCGAGCGTGAGCCGCTCGCCCTGCTGGCCGCGCGGCTCGCCATACAACGCTTCGAGCTCAGCGCTCAGCACCGCCAGCGCCCGCTGAATCGTCGTTTCCGCGAGATCGGTCATCGCGCCGGTGACTTCGGCGATATCGGCCTCTCCGGCCAGGTCGCGCTCCATCACCGCGCAGAATACTTCGGTGCGCAGCTGGCGCAGCGCGCGCTTCAGCGCGTCTTCATCGACCGGCTCACCGGCTCGGCCCGCCGCCTCGGCGCACAGCACATCGAGACGCGCGTCGATGCGCTCGCGCGTCAGCGGTTCGTCGGCCAGCGCGCTGACCTGCGCGACGAGTTGCGGGCGGGCCGCGGCGGCGCGCGCGGCATAGTGCGAATAGCTGGAACTCAGGAGGGTGGCGTCAGTCATCGAAAATCTGGCTCGCTCGCGTTGCTTGATCGAATTTGTCCGGCGGTATCTGACGGTATCCGGGTGTCGTTCCCGCGTCGTCGTCTTGTCGTTCCGTTGCGCCATCGGCACACGGCGACCAGCGGGCCGAACGCCGTGGCGGACGGCCTTGCCAAACCCCGTTGCGGGCCGTCGGACAGGGTTTGCAGGAGGTCCGCCGACGCTTTCCCGTGTGTTACATTTCGTCGTTGAATCGCAAAACTACCATACGCCCACCCGCCGCAGCATGTCCGAGCGAAACGAATCCGCCGACCCGCAAGCCCCATCGCAGGCCCGGCATGTGAGCGGAAGCGACCACATCGTGCTGCGTCGGACGTTGCGCGTGCTTGCCACGCTCGCGCTCATCCTATATTTCATCGCGACCGGCCTGTTTCTGGGTTTGCGCTACGTGGTGCTGCCGCGCGCCGACCTGTTCCGCCCGCGCATCGAAGCCGCAGTCTCCGACAAGCTGCGCACCCCATTCACGATCGGCCGGCTCGCGCCGCATTGGAGCGGCTTCCAGCCAGGGCTCGATGTTACGAATCTTGTCATCCGCGACCACGAAGGCCGACCCGCGCTGACCATTCCGCACGCCACTGCGACGGTATCCTGGCGTTCGCTGTGGGAATTTCATCCTGCGCTGTCGAGCCTGATCGTCGATCAGCCGGACGTGCTGGTTTCGCGTGGTGATGACGGCGTGCTGTCGGTCGCGGGCGTGCCGGTGCCGACGCGCCACAGCGGCAACGACGCGCTGTCCACCTGGCTGTTGCGCCAGCAGGCGATCGTCGTGCGCGGCGGCGTGCTGCGCTGGCGTGACGCGACGCGCAGCGAACCCGAGCTGGCGCTGCGCGACATCCGCATCGCGATCCTCAACGACGGCCGCGACCACCGCATGGCGCTGCAGGCGCCGCCCGACGGCCTGGTGCTGAAAGGCCCGCTCGACTTCCGCACGCATTTCCGCCACGCGCCGCTCTCCGCGATCGGCAAGCCGATCAACTGGAGCGGCCAGGTCTACATGTCGACGGGCCCGGTCGATCTGCCGGCCCTCGCGCGCTACGTCAAATTCCCGATCGAGACATTCGCCGGCCGCATCGGCAATGCAATCTGGATCGACTTCAGCGAAGGCCGCATGACCGAGGCGACCGGCCAGTTGAGCGGCAACGACGTCGCGATGCGCATGCGCCCGACCCAGCCAAAGCTGCTCGTGCCGGTCGCCCACTTTCTGTGGCGCGTCGAGGCAAACCAAGACGACTACAGGCTGCAGCTGTCGGACCTGCGCGCCGAACTCGGCCAGCCGCCACTCGAAGACGGCACGCCGCTCACGCGCATCCTGCGCTTCCGGACCCTCGACAGCCGCTACCGGACCGCGTCGCAACAGCACGGTCAGCTATTGAGCGTCAGCGGTGATCGCGTCGATCTCGGCATCCTCGCGGAATTCAGCCGTGCGCTGCCGCTGCCGAGGCGCTTTCTGAACGAACTGGTGCGCATCAATCCGCGCGGGCTCGTCGCGAACTACGTGATCGAAGTCGAGCGCGGCAAGCCGGAATCCGGCGAGGTCGGCGGCGACCGCCGGCCGACGGGTGCCGAACCGATCGAGCGTTATCGCTTCAAGGGCGACCTGCAGGGCATCAGCTTCGCCGCGCAGGAGCCGGGACCGGGCCTCACGCCGCGCGGCCATCCGCGAGCCGGCATTCCCGGCATCGAAAACCTGTGGGGCACGGTCGACGCCGACGAAAAAGGCGGCCACGCGAACCTCGATACGTCCAACGTGGCGATCACGCTGCCGGGCGTGTTCGACGATCCGCGCCTCACGCTCGCGCATATGCACGGCCGCGCCGAGTGGACGCTGGGCGCGAAGGCGTCGGGCGAGACTCGTCCCCCGTTCACGGTCAAGCTCAACGATTTCGGTGTATCGAATCCCGACGTCGAGGCGACCGCGACAGCAAGTTACAGCAATCCCGGCCATGGCCGCGGCTCGCTCGACCTGAAAGCCGACTTCCAGCGCGCGCAGGTGCCGCACATCGCCCGCTATCTGCCGACGGCGGTCAGCGAAAAGCTGCGCATTTACCTAGGCCACGGCTTGCAGGCCGGCGTGTCGCGTGGCGGCACGATCGAAGTGCACGGCGACCTGACCAAGTTCCCTTACGCGCGCGATCCCGAGGCCGGCATTTTCCACATCGTCGCGCCGTTCACCGGCGGCAAGTTCGATCCCACGCCCTTTCCGCCGCGCAATATGCGCAACGGCACGCCAAACGTTTGGCCGCCGCTCGACGGCATCGACGGCGTGTTCGAGCTGAAACAGAACGTACTGCGCTTCGACATCGACCGCGGACGTTACAAGCGCGTCGCACTGACTGATGTCAATGGCCGCATCGACGACCTCGGCACCAAAGCGTCGAACCTGATCATTCAGGGCAACGGCCGCGGGCCGCTTGCCGACATGCTCGACTACGTGAACGCCAGCTCGCTCGGCATCATGGCGCGGCATCAGACCGAAAGGATTCGCGCCGAAGGGCCCGCGGCGCTCGCGCTGAAGCTGACGATCCCGCGCACGCCGAAGCCGCACGTCGGTGTGGAAGGCGCGCTCGGCTTCCAGAACAATCGCCTGAGCATGAGCAACGTGCCGCCGCTGTCGCAACTGAACGGTCGGGTGCGCTTCACCGAGCACACGGCGGAGCTCGACCGGCTCTCCGGGCGATTCCTCGGCGGCGACGTGCATGCGAACGGCGGCCTGCGTCAGAACGGCACGTACGCGCTCGCGCTCAACGGCCACCTCGCCGTCGATGCCGCGCGCGAGCTGCACCTGCATGGCGCAGCCGCGCAGATGCTCACGCATGTGAGCGGCAACGCGCCTTATGCGCTGAACGTCACCGGCGCGAAGGGCCGCCTGCCGGAAGTCAGAGCCAACTCCGATCTGAGCGGCATCGCGCTCGATTTTCCCGCGCCGTTCAACAAGCCGGTCGGGACGCCGATGCCGCTGCGCTTCTCGGTCAATCCGTCGACGGCGCCGGGCGAAGCGGGCCTCGAACGCGCCGATCTGACGTTCGGGCCGGTCGCCGCCGCGTATCTGCTGCGCTATCAGCCGAAGCTCCAGCCGAATACGCCACCGGCCGTCGTGCGCGGCGCGATCGGCGTGAACCGGCCGGCCGATCTGCCGTCCGAGGGCGTGGTCGCCGCGGTCGACATCAAGGAGTTCAATGCCGATGCCTGGCGCGCACTTGCCGCGCAACTGCGCGCGGGCGCGGCCGGAGCGAACAGCGTGAACGGCGCTGCGAACGGCGGCAATACCGCCAGCGGCGCCAACAACGCGGGCAGCGCGGCCACCCCCGCCGCCGCGCCCAATCCGATGCTCACGCAGTTCCTGCCGAATCGCTTCGCGCTGCACGTCGACACGCTGACGCTGCTCAAGCGGCACTGGGAGAACGTGATCGTCGGCGCGTCACACACCGACCGCACGTGGCAGGCGAACATCGCGTCGAATCAGGTGTCCGGCCACGTATCGTGGCTGCCGGGCGCGACCCGTGAATCGCCGGGCGAGCTGCAGGCGCGCTTTGCGCGCGTCGTGATTCCGTCGGTCGCGGACAGGGATCTGCTCGGCCCGGCGATGTCGGCGCCCGCGCTGAACATGCCGTCGATCGATCTGATCGTGAACGAACTGATCGTGCATGATCGCAACGTGGGCCGGCTCGAGGTCGACGCTCACAACTTCGAAGAAAACGGCGTGCCAGTCTGGCAGCTCGACAAGCTCGACGTGACGAACCCCACCGCAACGCTCACCGCGACCGCGAACTGGCGCACGTCGACCGAGCTGCCCACCTCGGCCGACGAAGCAACGCCGCGTCGCACCGTGTTCGATTTCAAGCTCGACATCAAGGATGCCGGCGCGATGCTCGATCGCTTCGGTCTGCCGAAGACGCTCAGGAGCGGCAGCGGCTCGATCGCCGGCAAGGCCGTGTGGCAAGGCGGCCCGACTACGATCGATTATTCGACGCTGAACGGCAATCTCGCGCTCGATCTGCGCCACGGCCAGATCCTGAAGGTGGATCCGGGCGTCGCGACGCTACTCGGCGTGCTGAGCCTGCAAAGCCTCGCGCGCATCGCCACGCTCAATTTCCGCGACGTGATCGGCGAGGGCCTGCCGTTCTCGAGCGTGACCGGGACCGCGCAGATTCATGACGGCATCGCCCGCATGGAAGACTTCAGGATGGTCACCGCGCCGGCGCGCGCCGAGATGGTGGGCTCGGTCGACATCGCACAGAAGACCCAGGATCTGCACCTGCACGTGGTGCCGACCGTCAGCGCCGGCTCCGCGGTGATCGCGGCGGCGATCGTCAATCCGTTCATTGGCCTCGGCGCGCTGCTTGCCGATCTCGCGCTCACGCACGGCGTGTCGCACGTGTTCGCGCGCGACTACACGATCACCGGTTCGTGGTCGAAACCGCACGTCCAGCGGGTGACGACCGAACGGGGTAAGATTGACGCTCCGGCTTCGACCGTGGAAGCGCACTGAGCCTTGGTTGTTCCGCTGCCGCTATGTCGAACCACGCGGCCGCTCGCGTCGCTTGATCCAATTCATGCGCCAACGCAGCCGAGCCAGCCCACAATCATGCATGCGGCGCCGCGCTTCGCGCCGCCGCCCCGCCGGGAGCCTTTCGACACGCTCATGAGCGAAACACACGTCCCTTCTTCTGCATCCGTCCATGCATCCGGCGGGCCGGCGGCCAGCGCGTTTCGGGTCGCCGCGCTGCAGATGGTCAGCACGCCGGATCCCGATCGCAATCTCGCCGACGCACAGCGCCTGATTGCCGAAGCTGCCGCCGACGGCGCGCAACTCGTGCTGCTGCCCGAGTATTTCTGCTTCATGGGCTTCAAGGACACCGACAAGCTCGCCGTGCGCGAGCCGCATCGGGATGGCCCGATCCAGCGCTTTCTCGCCGACGCCGCGCGCCGCCACCAGCTCTGGGTGATCGGCGGCACCTTGCCGCTGAACGCGCCTGAGGCGTCGCGCGTGCTGAACACGACGCTCGTGTTCGACCCGCTGGGCAACGAAGCCGCGCGCTACGACAAGATCCATCTGTTCAACTTCGAAAAGGGCGAAGAATCGTTCGACGAAGCGCGCACGATCCGGCCCGGCACCGCGGTGCAAACTTTCGAGGCGCCATTCGGCCGGGTCGGCCTGTCGGTCTGCTACGATCTGCGCTTTCCCGAGCTGTACCGGCGCATGGGCGACTGCGCGCTGATCGTGGTGCCGTCCGCGTTTACCTACACCACCGGCCGCGCGCATTGGGAGCTGCTGCTGCGCACCCGCGCAATCGAAAATCAGTGCTACGTGCTAGCCGCGGCGCAAGGCGGCAAACATGAGAACGGCCGCCGCACCTGGGGCCACAGCATGCTGATCGACCCGTGGGGCGAGATCGTCGCGGTGCGCGACGAGGGCGCCGGCGTGGTCGCGGGCAACCTCGAACGCGCGCGCATCGACGAAGTGCGGCAGAGCCTGCCGGCATGGCGTCATCGCGTGCTGACCTGACACCCACATTGAAACTGCGGTGCCTGCCACGCATATAGCGACGCAGGCGCTTCCCGACCCCTTCGTATCGAGCAGAACATACTTCGCATGAACATCATCGAACCCGGTATCCGCAATCTCGCCGCCGCCAAGGACATCCTCCTCACGCCCTATGGTCTCGACGAGTCGCTGCTCACGCGCACGCTCGCCGAAATCTTCACGCACCGCGTCGACTACGCGGACCTGTACTTTCAGACCACCCGCAGCGAAGCATGGAGTCTCGAGGAAGGCATCGTGAAGTCGGGCAGCTTCAGCATCGATCAGGGCGTCGGCGTGCGCGCCGTATCGGGCGAGCGCACCGCGTTCGCTTACTCGGACGACCTGTCACCCGAAGCGATCCGCCAGGCGGCCGTCGCCACGCGCGCGATCGCCAAGGCAGGCGGCGGCAAGCAGAAGATCAAGGTGGCGTCGTCGCTGACCGGCATCGCCGGGCGCGATCTGTACCTGCCGTCCGACCCGCTGCATTCGCTCGACGCCACCGCGAAGGTCAAGCTGCTCGAGCGCATCGAGCAGATGGCGCGCGGCCGCGACCCGCGCATCCAGCAGGTGATGGCCGGCCTTGCCGGCGAGTACGACGTGGTGCTCGTCGCGCGTAGCGACGGCGGCTTCGCGGCCGACATCCGGCCGCTCGTGCGAGTGTCGGTGACGGTGATCGCCGAGCAGAACGGCCGTCGCGAAATCGGCAGCGGCGGCGGCGGCGGGCGTTTCGACTACGGCTATTTCACCGATGAGGTACTGTCGCGCTACGTCGACGACGCGGTGCACGCCGCGCTCGTCAATCTCGACGCGCGGCCGGCGCCGGCTGGCGCAATGACCGTCGTGCTCGGGCCGGGCTGGCCAGGTGTGTTGCTGCACGAGGCGATCGGTCACGGGCTCGAGGGCGACTTCAACCGCAAGGGATCGTCGGCATTCGCGGGACGCATCGGCGAGCAGGTCGCCGCGAAGGGCGTCACCGTGGTCGACGACGGCACCCTGCCGAACCGCCGCGGCTCGCTCAATATCGACGACGAAGGCAATCCGACCCAGTGCACGACGCTGATCGAGGACGGCATCCTGAAGGGCTATATTCAGGACACGCTGAACGCGCGTCTGATGAAAATGCCGGTCACCGGTAACGCACGGCGCGAATCGTATGCGGCGCTGCCGATGCCGCGCATGACCAACACGTACATGCTCAACGGCGACAAGGACCCGCAGGAAATCCTCGCGTCCGTGAAGAACGGCCTGTATGCGGTGAACTTCGGCGGCGGCCAGGTCGACATCACGAACGGAAAGTTTGTGTTCTCGGCCTCGGAGGCGTACATGATCGAGAACGGCAAGATCACGTATCCGGTCAAAGGCGCAACGCTGATCGGCAGCGGCCCGGAATCGCTGAAATACGTCACGATGATCGGCAATGACATGAAGCTCGATTCGGGCGTCGGCGTGTGCGGCAAGGAAGGCCAGAGCGTGCCGGTGGGCGTCGGTCAACCGACGCTGCGCATCGAGCGGATGACGGTCGGCGGCACGGCCTGATTTCGCGATTGATGCACGTTTCATGCATGCGAAGTGCGAAATGTGCGGATTTTCCGCATTTTTCGCGGTCCCGGCTTGTCGACCGAGCCTGTGCCGGGTTATAAAGTCACTCACTCTTTTTGACCAGCGACGCATTTCATTTCGCCATGTCCGCCAAGTTCTATTTTTACTTTTTTTGGTATCTCAGACCGCTGGCGGATCGAGAGGGGTGTTAGTGCACGCAGGACACCAGGAATTCACGAAAAACCGCCAGCCAGCCTGGCGGTTTTTTTTTCGTCTCACGCTTTTCACCCGAACACGCTACGAACCGATTCAGGAGAACAACATGCCCCCGCACAACACCGACGATGTCCGCATTCGCGAATTGAAAGAACTCACGCCGCCCGCTCACCTGATCCGCGAATTTGCCTGCGACGAAACGGTGTCCAACGTGATCTACGACTCGCGCACCGCGATGCATCGCATTCTGCACGGCATGGACGACCGTCTGATCGTCGTGATCGGCCCGTGCTCGATTCACGATCCGAAGGCCGCGATCGAATATGCGGGGCGGCTGATCGAGCAGCGCAAGCGGTTTGCCGGCGAACTCGAAGTCGTGATGCGCGTCTACTTCGAAAAACCGCGCACGACGGTAGGCTGGAAGGGTCTCATCAACGACCCGCACATGGACAACAGCTTCAAGATCAACGAAGGCCTGCGCACCGCGCGCGAGCTGCTGCTGCGCATCAACGAACTCGGCCTGCCGGCCGGCACCGAGTACCTCGACATGATCAGTCCGCAGTACATCGCGGATCTGATCTCGTGGGGCGCCATCGGCGCGCGCACGACCGAATCGCAGGTGCACCGCGAACTGGCTTCGGGACTGTCGTGCCCGGTCGGCTTCAAAAACGGCACGGACGGCAACGTGAAGATCGCCGTCGACGCGATCAAGGCCGCCTCGCAGCCGCACCATTTCCTGTCGGTCACGAAGGGTGGTCACTCGGCGATCGTATCGACCGCGGGTAATGAGGATTGCCACGTGATTCTGCGTGGCGGTAAAACGCCGAACTACGACGCCGATAGCGTCAACGCGGCCTGCGCCGACATCGGCAAGGCGGGTCTCGCCGCGCGTCTGATGATCGACGCGAGCCACGCGAACAGTTCGAAGAAGCACGAGAATCAGATTCCAGTGTGCGCGGACATCGGCCGTCAGATCGCCGTGGGTGACGAGCGGATCGTTGGCGTGATGGTGGAGTCGCACCTCGTCGCGGGTCGCCAGGATCTGCAGGAAGGCTGCGAGCTCACGTACGGCCAGAGCATTACCGATGCGTGCATCGGCTGGGATGAAAGCGTCGCGGTGCTCGAAGGCCTTGCCGAAGCGGTCAGGCAGCGCCGCGTCGCGCGCGGCAGCGGCAACTGAAGACTCGCCCTGTCGCCACTTCGGCGACTTGTCCGCAGTTCGTAGAAAACCCGGTTCGATTTCGAACCGGGTTTTTTTCTTGGCCATTCGGACGAATAGTCCTGAGCCTGCCGCCTCGCTATCGTCATAGCTCGTTGCCTGGTCGTTCGCACGACTTGACCGGGTTGGAGGCTGTGTATATAATTTTGTACATGAGGTGGCGATGGAGCAGCAAAAGGAAATCCGCTGGTTAGGCTCCAGCTACCGTGATTTGCTCGCTTTTCCCGACGAAGCACGTCGTCTCGCAGGGTTTCAGCTTCACAAGATTCAGTCAGGACTCGACCCCGACGACTGGAAACCGATTGACTCGATCGGCGCGGGAACGCGCGAAATTCGCATCAAAGATGAAGACGGCATTTTTCGCGTGATGTACGTGACCAAATACGCCGAAGCGCTGTACGTGCTGCATTGCTTTCAGAAGAAGACGCAGAAGCTTGGCCGGCACGACAGAAAAATTGCCGAAACGCGCTACCGCGCCATCACCCATTACAGGACCACCCAGCCATGACGATCGACACCAACATTCGTCACGTAACGCGAGCCGGCGCGAACGTGTTTCTCGAACTCGGTTTTTCCGCCGAGGAAGCGAAGCGTCTTCACGCGGCGTCGCAAAAGCAGATCAACGACACGCGGCTGCTCAAGGAACAGCTGATGACCGAGCTGTCCACGTGGATCGAACAGCATCATCTGAAGCAGGCCGAGGCGGCGGAAATTCTGATGGTGTCGCGCCCGCGCGTGTCCGACGTCGTCAACAAGAAAACCACCAAGTTCACGATCGACACGCTCGTGGAGATGCTCAGCCGTATCGGCAAGCCGGTCACGCTCGCCGTCGGTTGAGCGTGGGCTCGCGCAAAGCAGCGTGCGTCTTTATGTGCGCATGCGCGTCGCCATTCAAGGCACGCCGCGATCGTGCTGCCACAGCACGTCGGTGCCGCCGTCCGCGCGATTGAGCACGCGCGCCAGCACGAACAGCAAATCGGACAGCCGGTTCACGTACTGACGCGGTGCCGCGTTCAGCGCCTCGTGCTCGCCGAGCGCGACGATTGCGCGCTCCGCTCGGCGGCAAACGGTACGGCACACGTGCGCAAGCGCGGCCGCGCGCGAACCGCCCGGCAAAATGAATTCCTTCAGCGGCGGCAGCGCGGCGTTGTAATCGGCGAGCCAGCCGTCGAGCTGCGCGAGATGCCGGTCGGTAATCATCGTGTGGCCTGGAATGCACAACTCGCCGCCAAGATCGAACAGGTCGTGCTGGATCGCGACCAGCGCCGCGCGCACGTTCTCGGGCAGGTTCTCGCACAACAGCACGCCGAGATTCGAATTGAGTTCGTCGACGTCGCCGATCGCGGCGATACGCGCGCTGTCCTTGCGCACGCGGCGGCCGTCGCCGAGACCGGTGGTGCCGTCGTCGCCGGTGCGCGTGGCGATCTTGCTGAGGCGATTGCCCATGATGTCTCCATGCATTCAGTGGCGATGCGGCCACCTCGTTTATCCATATTGCACGCATCGCGAAATCGCCGCCATTATAAGAGCGCAAGCCGGTCCAGCGCCGGCTTGCGGGCGAACGGCGTAAAATGAAACAGTTGCTGCAAACAAGCTGCAGCCAAAGAAACATTCACGAGACCGGAGCACGCGCAGTAGCGCTAACTCCGATCGAGCTAAAGCATGGGACCGGAGCAAGCGCTGTCGCGCTGACTCCGGTCGACACCGGAGACATGCGTGAACCATCCCGTACCGCCGGCCCCGCTACGCCGGCCGTTTCCCGCCGAATTGCTGAACCAGCTCAAAGCCGCTTTCGGCGATCGGGTCTCCGTTGCCGACGCGGTGCGCGCGCACCACGGCCGCGACGAATCGCCATTCGATCCGCAACTGCCCGACGCCGTCGTGTTCGCGCGCACGACCGAAGACGTGCAAACCGCCGTCAAGCTGTGCGGCCAATACGATGTGCCGATCATTCCGTACGGCAATGGCTCGTCGCTCGAAGGCCATCTGCTTGCGGTGCACGGCGGCGTGTCGATCGATCTGTCGGACATGAACCGGGTGTTGTCGATCAACGCTGAAGACCTGACCGTCACCGTCGAGCCCGGCATTTCACGCAAGCAACTGAACGAAGCGCTGCGCGACACCGGCCTGTTCTTTCCGATCGATCCGGGCGCGGACGCGAGCATCGGCGGCATGTCGGCCACGCGCGCATCGGGGACCAACGCCGTGCGCTACGGCACGATGCGCGAGAACGTGCTCGGCCTGACGGTCGTGCTCGCCGATGGCCGAGTGATCAAGACCGGCTCGCGCGCGCGCAAGTCGTCGGCGGGGTATGACCTCACGCGCCTGTTCGTCGGCTCCGAAGGCACGCTCGGCGTGATTACCGAAATCACCGTGCGCCTGTATCCGCAGCCGGAGGCGGTGTCGGCCGCGGTCTGCACGTTCCCGTCGATGGGCGATGCGGTGCGCGCGGTGATCGAGACGATCCAGATCGGCGTGCCGATCGCGCGCGTCGAGTTCGTCGATTCGCTGGCGATTCGCTCGATCAATCGCCATTCGAAGCTGACGCTGCGCGAAGCGCCCACCTTGTTCTTCGAATTTCACGGCACCGAGGCGGGCGTCAAGGAACAGGCCCAGCTCGTGCAGGAAATCGCCGCGCAGAACGCCGGTGAAGGCTTCGAATGGGCGACGCGTCCCGAAGACCGCAGCCGTCTGTGGAACGCGCGTCACAACGCCTATTTCGCGATGCTGCAACTGAAGCCCGGCTCGCGCGCGGTGACCACCGACGTCTGCGTACCGATCTCGCGTCTCGCGGAGTGCGTGGTCGAAACGGAGCGGGATCTGTTGGCGTCACCGCTGCCCTGCCCGATCGTCGGCCATGTCGGCGACGGCAACTTCCACGTCGCGATCCTGATCGACCCGAACAAGCCCGAAGAGCTCGAGGAAGCCGAGCGTCTGAACCATCGCATCGTACAGCGCGCGCTGCGTATGGACGGCACCTGCACCGGCGAGCATGGCATCGGCCTGCACAAAATGGGCTTTCTACTCGAGGAGCATGGCGACGTCGCGATCGACACGATGCGCTCGATCAAGCACGCGCTCGACCCGCGCAATCTGATGAACCCGGGCAAGATCTTCGCCTGGGCGGCGGCCTGACCGGCGTCGCGAACGCTGGCCGCGGCAAGCCACAGGAGACGACTCACATGAACGCACCCGCTGAACTGTCGGCCGAAGTCCTCGCGCAGCGTCAGCGCGAAGTCGTGCAGGCGCTGATGGCCGTGTTGCCGACCCACTGTCTGCTGTATCGCGAGGAAGACACCGTCGCGTACGACTGCGACGGCCTCGCCGCGTACCGGCGTCTGCCGCTCGCGGTCGTGTTGCCGGAAACCGAATCGCAGGTGCAGCGCATCGTGCAGATCTGCCATCGCCTCGAGGTGCCCATCGTGCCGCGCGGCGCGGGCACCGGGCTGTCCGGCGGCGCGATGCCGATCCGGCACGGCGTGGTGGTGTCGCTCGCACGCTTTCGCAAGATCGTCGAAGTCGACTCGTACGCACGCATCGCGACCGTACAGCCCGGCGTGCGCAATCTGGCGATCTCGGAGGCCGCGGCACCGTACGGCCTCTACTATGCACCCGACCCATCGTCGCAAATCGCCTGCACGATCGGCGGCAACGTGTCCGAGAATTCGGGCGGCGTGCATTGCCTGAAGTACGGCCTTACCGTGCACAACGTGCTGCGCGTGCGAGCGGTGACGATGGAAGGCGAGATCGTCGAATTCGGCTCGCTCGCGCCTGACGCGCCGGGGCTCGATCTGCTCGCGGTGCTGATCGGCAGCGAAGGGATGTTCGCGATCGTCACCGAGGTCACCGTCAAGCTGATCCCGAAGCCGCAAACGGCGCAGGTCATCATGGCCAGCTTCGATGACGTCGTCAAAGGCGGCGATGCCGTTGCGGGCATCATCGCGGCGGGCATCATTCCGGCCGGCCTCGAGATGATGGACAAGCCCGCCACGCGCGCGGTCGAGGAATTCGTCAACGCAGGCTACGACCTCGACGCGGCGGCGATCCTGCTGTGCGAATCGGACGGCACACCCGACGAAGTCGCGGCCGAGATCGTTCGCATGACCGCGGTGCTGCGCGAGCACGGCGCGACCCGTATCCAGATTTCGCGCACGGAAGCGGAGCGCCTGCGCTTCTGGTCCGGGCGCAAGAACGCGTTCCCGGCCGCCGGCCGCATCTCGCCGGACTATTACTGCATGGACGGCACCGTGCCGCGCCGCAGTATCGGGCCGCTGCTCGCGCGCATCGAAGAGATGGAAAAGACGTACCGGTTGCGCTGCATCAACGTGTTCCACGCAGGCGACGGCAACATGCATCCGCTGATCCTGTTCAACGGCAACGACCGCGACGAGTGGCACCGCGCCGAGTTGTTCGGTAGCGACATCCTCGAAGCTTGCGTCGAGCTGGGCGGCACGGTGACGGGTGAGCACGGCGTCGGCATCGAGAAAATCAATTCGATGTGCGTGCAGTTCTCGCCCGAGGAGCGCGACACGTTCCACGCGGTCAAGCGGGCCTTCGACGCGCCCGGCCTGCTGAATCCCGACAAGGGCATCCCGACACGGGCGCGCTGTGCGGAGTACGGCAAGATGCACGTGCGCGGCGGGCTGCTGCCTCATCCCGAGCTGCCGCGCTTCTAGCGGCTGGCGTTCGCATTGCGCGCCCACCGTTCGCCGAACCCGCGCCGATCCCCGCGTCGGCGCGGGCTGCGCGGCGCTCTGCGCCGTCCCCTCCAGCCCGATGCCCGGCGCCTCGGCATGCGGGTGCGCTCCGGCTTGCCAGCGAGCCATCGCCCGGTACAATCAAACGAAACACAACGAGCAGGACACCATGGAAGAGGACGACATCGTCGCGGTATGGTCCGAACGCGTGGGTTCGGCCAGCGCGGAGGCGCGGGCGTTGCGCATCCGTGGCGGCGGCACCAAGGACTGGTATGGCCAGACGCTGGAAGGTGAGATCCTCGACACGCGCGCTTATCGCGGCATCATCGCGTACGATCCGGCCGAACTCGTGATCACCGCGCGCGCGGGGACACCGTTGCTCGAAATCGAAGCCGCGCTCGCCGAGCATGACCAGATGCTG
The DNA here is from genome assembly GCF_001865575.2 of Paraburkholderia sprentiae WSM5005. NCBI lineage: Bacteria > Pseudomonadati > Pseudomonadota > Betaproteobacteria > Burkholderiales > Burkholderiaceae > Paraburkholderia > Paraburkholderia sprentiae. The sequence goes on along the minus strand of NZ_CP017561.2, from coordinate 468,782 downwards.
CCGTTCGAGCCGCCGCACTTCGGTCCGCAGGCCACCTTCGGCGGCTGTATCGCCGCTGGTATTTCAGGGCCGCGCCGGCCGGCCGTCGGCGCCGCGCGCGACTTCGTGCTCGGCGCCGTCGTGATGAACGGCCAAGGCCAGGTGCTGCACTTCGGCGGCCAGGTCGTGAAAAATGTCGCGGGCTACGACGTGTCGCGGCTGCTCGCGGGGTCGCTCGGCACGCTCGGGCTGATCCTCGAGCTGTCGGTCAAAGTGCTGCCGCGACCGCAGGCCGAAGCCACGCTGAAGTTCGACATGAACGGCACCGACGCGGTACGCAAGCTCAACGAATGGGGCGGCCGGCCGTTGCCGATCACTGCCAGCGCTTGGCGCAACGGCACGCTCGCGGTGCGGCTCGGCGGTGCGGAAGCCGCGGTCAAGGCCGCGCGCACCGGGCTTGGCGGCGAAGTCGTCGACGCAGTCGAAGCCGAACGCTTCTGGGCCGGCCTGCGCGAACAGACCGATTCGTTTTTTGCGGGCATTCCGCCCAAGGCCGCGCTGTGGCGTCTCGCGTTGCCGTCGATCACCGAGCCGCTGCAACTGCCCGGCGCGCAACTGATGGAATGGGGCGGCGGCCAGCGCTGGTGGATCACCGACACCGACGCGCAAACCGTGCGCATCAGCGCGAAGCAGGCCGGCGGCCACGCGACGATCTTCCGCAGCGGGCACGGCTACGACCGCAGCGCCGGCGTGTTTACACCGCTGCCCGCGCCGCTGATGAAAATCCATCGCGGCCTTAAACACGCATTCGACCCGGCCCGGATATTCAACCGCGGCCGCCTCTATCCCGACTTCTGAGCGACGCGATGCAAACCAACCTCGCGGACTTCATTCGCAATACGCCCGATGGCGACGAAGCCGACGCCATCCTGCGCAATTGCGTACATTGCGGTTTCTGCACGGCGACCTGCCCGACCTATCAACTGCTCGGCGACGAGCTCGACGGTCCGCGCGGGCGCATCTATCTGATCAAGCAGATGGTCGAAGGCGCGCCGGTCACGCGCAGCACGCAGGTTCACCTCGACCGCTGCCTCACCTGTCGCAATTGTGAGTCGACCTGCCCGTCCGGCGTGCAATACGGGCGGCTCGTCGAAATCGGCCGCAAGCTCACCGAAGCGAAAGTCACGCGTCCGCTCAATCAGCGGCTGATGCGGCGCCTGCTCGCGAGCGTGCTGCCGAACAGCGCGATCTTCACGCCCGCGATGCGCCTGGGCCAGCAGGTGCGCGGCCTGCTGCCGAAGAAGCTGCGCGACAAGGTGCCCGCGCGTCAACGCCCGCTCCAATGGCCGAGCGCGAAACACGAACGCAAGGTGCTGATGCTCGCGGGCTGCGTGCAGCCGTCGATGATGCCGAACGTCAACATCGCGACTGCGCGCGTATTCGATGCGCTCGGCATCGAAACGCTGGTCGCACCCGAAGCCGGCTGCTGCGGCGCGATCCGCCTGCACCTCGGCTACCACGACGAAGCGCTCGACGACCTGCGTGCGAACATCGACGCATGGTGGCCCTACGTCGAGCAGGGTGTCGAAGCGATCGTGATGAACGCGTCGGGCTGCGGCGCCACGGTCAAGGAATACGCGCACCTGCTGCGCCACGACCCTGACTATGCGGAGAAAGCGCGCCGCATCGTCGAACTGACGCGCGACGTCGCTGAGATCCTGCCTGAGTTCGAAGCGCAGCTCGTCGCGATCACGCGCCGCCGCGCCGTGCACACGGTCGCATTTCATCCGCCCTGCACGCTGCAGCATGGCCAGCAGATCCGCGGCAAGGTGGAGCAACTGCTCGGCGCGCTCGGCCTCGAAGTACGCCTGCCCGCGGACAGCCATCTGTGCTGCGGCTCGGCCGGCACTTACTCGCTGTTGCAGCCGCGCCTGTCGTACGCGCTGCGCGACCAGAAGCTCGAGCGTTTGCAGGCGCAGGAGCCGCAGGTGATCGTGTCGGCGAACGTCGGTTGCATCGCGCATCTGCAAAGCGGCACGTCGACGCCGGTCGCGCACTGGATCGAATTGGTCGAGCACATGCTGTCCGTATAATCGGTGCATCGTCTTCGCTGAACACCGGTTCGTTCCATGTCCGATCTGCGTCACCATCTCGCCGAGCGCCTGGCTCGCCATCTCGCCGACGTTCACCAGCGCATCGCCGAGGCCGCGCAAGCGGCCGGCCGCGACGCGCAGTCCGTGAAGCTGCTTGCGGTCTCCAAGACGTTTCCCGCCGATGCCGTGCGCGCCGCTCATGCGGCCGGTCAGCGCGCATTCGGCGAGAACTACGTGCAGGAAGCGCTGGACAAGATCCAGACGCTCGCCGATCTGCGTGCGTCGCTCGAATGGCATTTCATCGGGCCGCTGCAATCGAACAAGACGCGGGCCGTCGCCGAGCATTTCGACTGGGTACATTCGGTCGATCGGTTGAAGATCGCGCAGCGACTGTCGGAACAGCGCCCCGACAGCCTGCCGCCGCTCAACGTGTGCCTGCAGGTCAACGTCAGCGGTGAGGCGTCAAAGAGCGGCGTCGCGCGCGACGAAGCCGCCGCTATCGCGCAACAGATCGCCGCGCTGCCAAAGCTGAAGCTGCGCGGACTGATGTCGATTCCCGAACCGGCCGCCGAGCTCGACGCGCAACGCGCGCCGCATCGCCAATTGCGCGAGCTGTTCGAGCGCTTGTGTAACGACGGGCTGGCGCTCGATACGCTGTCGATGGGCATGTCGGCCGATCTCGAAGCAGCCGTGCTCGAAGGCGCGACGATTGTGCGCGCCGGCACGGCGATCTTCGGCGCGCGCGATTACTCGCGCTGAGCTTTTCCAACAGCGTCGCGCGCGCCTCGATGCGCAAAGCCCTGAGCGCATTTCCGCATCTCACCTGAACCTATCCGGACCATCATGAAAATTGCGTTTATCGGCGGCGGCAACATGGCCGCGGCGTTGATCGGCGGCCTCATCAAGCGCGGTGTGGCGCCCGCGGACCTGTACGCGATCGATCCGAACGAAGACGCGCGCAAGCGCAACGAGCAGCAATTTGGCGTCCGCACCGGCGCGGCCACCGACGGTGCGCTCGCCGATTACGACGCGGTCGTGCTCGCGGTGAAGCCGCAGATCCTGAAGAACGTCGCCGCGACGGCGGCGCCGCATCTGCGCGCGTCGCAACTCATCGTCAGCATCGTCGCAGGCATTCGCATCGGCGACATGTCGCGCTGGCTCGACGGCCATAGCCGCATCGTGCGCGTGATGCCGAATACGCCGGCGCTGATCGGCATGGGCGTGACCGGCCTCGTCGCAAGCAGCAGCGTCGACGAAGCGGGCCGCGCGCTCGCGTCGCAGGTACTCGGCGCGGTCGGCGAAACCGTCTGGTTCGACGACGAAGCGAAGATCGACGCGGTGACCGCGATCTCGGGCAGCGGGCCGGCCTACGTGTTCTATTTCATCGAAGCGCTGCAGGAAGCCGCGCGCCAGCTCGGCATGGACGAAGCGCAGGGCCGCGCGCTCGCGGTCGCGACCTTCACGGGCGCCGCGCAACTCGCGGCCAATTCGAACGAGCCGCCGAGTGTGCTGCGCGAGCGCGTGACATCGAAGGGCGGCACGACGGCGGCGGCGCTCGCGTCGTTCGACGCGAGCGGCATCAAGGATGCCATCGTGCGCGGCGCATTGGCCGCCGACGCGCGGGCGCGCGAGATGGGCGACGAACTCGGCAAGCAGTAACGCGAGCCGGCGTCGGAAAGAAACAGCGGCGGTCTGAGGCCGGAAAAGCGCTGACGCGAATTAAAGCGAAGCCGCCGCGTAATGCGCGGCGATTCCCGCGAACAACGCGCCGCCGAGCCAGTTGTTGTGACGGAACGCGGCAAAGCACGGCATCCGCTCGCGATGGCGGATCAGCGTGTAGTGATAGATCGCGCAACCCACAGCGACCGCCCAGCCCAGCCAGTACAGCAGACCGAACCGGAGCACCAGGCCGATACCGACGTAGATCCCGAGCGTCACCGCATAGCACAGCATGACCGCGGTCACGTCGAAGCGGCCGAACGTCAGCGCCGATGTGCGGATACCGATCTTGATGTCGTCGTCGCGATCGACCATCGCATACTCGGTATCGTACGCAACAGCCCAGAAGACGTTCGCGACGAGCATCACCCACCCGAGCAGCGGCACGTGATCCAGTACCGCGGCGAACGCCATCGGAATGCCAAAGCCGAACGCGATGCCCAGATACGCCTGCGGAATCGCAAAGAAGCGCTTCATGAACGGATACGTGCCGGCGACGAATAGCGCCAGCACCGACAACTCCCTGGTCAACGCATTGAGCGACTGGATTAGCAGAAACGCGATCAGCGACAGGACCGTGGCCAGCAGAACCGCTTCCCAGGCATTGATCTTGCCGGACGTGAGCGGCCGGTTTTCGGTGCGCTTCACGTGGCGGTCGAAATCGCGGTCCGCATAGTCGTTGATCGCACAGCCAGCCGAGCGCATCAGCACGGTGCCGAGCGTGAAGATCACCAGCAATTGCCACGACGGATGACCGCCGGATGCGATCCACAGTGCATTGAGCGTCGGCCACAGCAGCAGCAGGCTGCCGATCGGCTTGTCCATGCGCACGAGGCGCAGATACAGGGGAAGTCGGGCGAACATGGGACGAATTCGGTGAAGTGCGAACACGGTGTGCCCATTTTACGGGAAGCGCATCGCGCGGCGTCAGCGCAAAAAACAAAGCCTCCCGTGCGGGGAGGCTTGTGCGTTTCTAGACACGGCCTGGGCCTTGCCCGCGCCGGCATCCGACGTGACTCGACCGCTCAGCCGCGGCCAATCAAGCGAGCAGCGAGCGCAGCATCCACGCGGTCTTTTCGTGCGTCTGCATGCGTTGCGTGAGCAGGTCGGCGGTCGGCTCGTCGTTGGCGGCTTCGGTCGACGGGAAGATTGCGCGCGCGGTGCGCACCACGGCTTCCTGCCCTTCGACCAACTGGCGGATCATGTCTTCCGCGGGCGGCACGCCATCCGCTTCGGGAATCGACGACAGCTTCGCGAAATCCTTATAGCTGCCCGGCGCATGCACGCCCAATGCGCGGATGCGTTCGGCGATCGAGTCGACCGCGAGCGCCAGTTCGTTGTACTGCGTTTCGAACATCAGATGCAGCGTGTTGAACATCGGACCCGTGACATTCCAGTGAAAGTTGTGGGTCTTCAGATACAGCGTGTAAGTGTCGGCGAGCAGACGCGACAGCCCTTCTGCGATCTTCTTGCGATCCTTGTCGCTGATGCCGATGTTGACGTGCTGTACCGCTGCGGCGGCTTCTTTCTTGGCCATGATGACTCCTTCGAAGAGTGATACGAACCGGTCGACAGATGAGGGTCTGCGAAATCGCAAATAAAACGTTCGACAGTGTAGCGTGAAATGTCGCGCGGTTCGCGCAAGACGTGCCCGAAAGCTTTGCTGCGCCGCCATTCTGGCGGCGCAGCGCTCAGCCGCCCAGCACGTGCAAGGCCTGCGCGGCCATCACCGCGAAGCCGCTCGCGACGATCGCCAAGCCCACCACCTTGCGCAGCATGAACCTCTGCGGTTGCGCCTGCATGCTTCGCGTCGCGGCCGAACCGCCGATGCTTGCCATCACCATCTGAATCATGATCGTTCTCCCGGTGCGTATCGTGACGCCTAACGATTCCTGCCTTCCTGCAACGCGGCGAGCGCCGCGATCACCCCTTGCGCGTAAGCCGGATCGGCGTGGCGGAAATGCTCGATCTGACGCGCGACGATCTCCTGCGGCACGCCGTCGATATGTCGCGCGATGTTGCCGAACAGACGCTCGCGCTGCGCGTCGTCCAACAGCGCGAACAGCATGCGCGGCTGCGTGTAGTAGTCGTCGTCCTCGCGATGCGGGTAACGCGCAATCGCGCCCGCCGCGAGCGGCGGCTCCGACGCGTTCCCGTCCTGCGCGAAGTCGCCGAAGCGACTCGGCTCGTAATTCACGTTGCCGCCGAGATTGCCGTCGGTGCGCATCGCGCCGTCGCGATGAAACGCATGCGCGCCCGGAGCGCGCGGCGCATTCACCGGAATCTGATGATGATTGATGCCCAGCCGGTAACGCTGCGTATCGCCGTACGAGAACAGACGTCCCTGCAACAGACGGTCCGGTGAAAAGCCGATGCCCGGCACCACATTTGCCGGCGTGAACGCCGCCTGTTCCACGTCCGCGAAATAGTTCGCCGCGTTGCGGTTCAGCTCGATCGTGCCGACGTCGATCAACGGATAGTCCTTCTGCGACCATACCTTCGTGATGTCGAACGGGTTGAAACGATAGTTCGCCGCTTCCGCTTCGGGCATCACCTGGATCGCGAAGCGCCACTTCGGGAAGTTGCCCGCGTCGATGCTATTCACCAGATCGCGCTGCGCGCTTTCGCGGTCATTGGCGACCACCTGGGCGGCTTCCGCGTCGGTGAAATTCTCGATGCCCTGCTGCGACTTGAAGTGGAACTTGACCCAGAAACGCTCGTTGTCCGCGTTGATGAACGAGTATGTGTGCGAACCGAAGCCATGCATCTGCCGGTAGTTCTTCGGAATGCCGCGATCGCTCATCAAAATCGTCACCTGATGCAGCGACTCCGGATGACGCGACCAGAAATCCCAAGCGGCGACATTGCTGCGCAGATTCGTGTACGGATCACGCTTTTGCGTATGGATGAAGTCCGGAAACTTCAGCGGATCGCGGATGAAGAACACCGGCGTGTTGTTGCCGACCACGTCCCAGTTGCCTTCGTCGGTGTAGAACTTGATCGAGAAGCCGCGCACGTCGCGCTCGGCGTCGGCCGCGCCACGCTCGCCGGCCACCGTCGAAAAGCGCATGAACAGCGGCGTTTCCTTGCCGACCTGGGCGAATACCTTCGCCTTCGTGTAGCGCGAGATATCGTGCGTCACCGTCAGCGTGCCGAACGCACCTGAACCCTTCGCGTGCACGCGACGCTCAGGAATCACTTCGCGATCGAAATGCGCGAGCTTTTCGAGCAACCAGACGTCCTGCAGCACGACCGGGCCGCGCGGGCCCGCGGTCATCGAGTCCTGGTTGTCGGCGACGGGCGCGCCGGCGGCATGGGTGAGCTTACGTTCGGACATAGGCACTCCTGTGTGGTTTTTATCGAATCAAAGGGAAAACGGGCGGCATCGATGCGCGACGCACGCCGTTATGGATAGGCGCGTCAGGCCGCCAGCACCCGGTCGGCGAGCAAGGAGATCGCGACCGTACGGAGACTCGGCGCGGGGAGCGTCGCAGACGGTCGCGCAGAAAAGGCGTGGATGAGTTGTGAAACCGCTTGCATGGTGATGTCCTCCAAGGGGGATCGGGCGATCCGTGGAGGAAACTATAGCGATTGCTATCGAATATTTGAAGTTGATTAATTTAATCTATTCGATAGGGCTGAGGCCCTTTTTTGACAGGCCGCCCCCGCTCCAAGGACGGCTGTAAGAGACGACGGTTAATCAGTTGACGGCGGTCGGCAGATCGAGCTTTTTGACGCCAGGCAGGTCGCACGCAGCGACTGCCTCGCAGATCGCGTCGATCGCGGGCATGCGCGTGAAGCTCTTGCGCCATGCCAGCACGACGCGGCGATCGGGCACCGGCTCGTCGAACGCGACGTAGCTGAGCAGGCCCGCGTCGATCCCGCCCGCGTGCGGCTTGACCTCGTGCACCGACATGCGCGGCAGCACGGTAATGCCGACCCCGCTCGCGACCATATGACGAATCGTTTCGAGCGACGAGCCCTCGAAGGTCTTCTGGATGCCGTCCGCGTTCTGCGAAAAACGCATCAGTTCGGGACACACGCCGAGCACATGATCGCGGAAGCAGTGGCCGCTGCCGAGCAGCAGCATGGTTTCCTGCTTCAGATCGTCGGGGTCGATCTTCGGGCGGCTTTCCCACGCGTGACCAGACGGCAGCGCGACGACGAATGGCTCGTCGTAAAGCGGGCGCAGCGTCAGACCGGTTTCGGGAAATGGCAGCGCCATGATCGCGACGTCGATTTCGCCCTGCTTGAGCAGCTCGATCAGCTTGAGCGTGTAGTTTTCCTGCAGCATCAGCGGCATCTGCGGCACACGCCGGATCATCTGCTTGACGAGCGTCGGCAGCAGGTACGGCCCGATCGTGTAGATCACGCCAAGGCGCAGCGGACCGACCAGCGGGTCCTTGCCCTGCTTGGCGATTTCCTTGATCGCAAGCGTCTGCTCGAGCACGCGTTGCGCCTGCGTGACGATCTGTTCGCCGATCGGCGTGACGCTGACCTCGCTGGTGCCGCGCTCGAAGATCTGCACGTTCAGCTCGTCTTCGAGCTTCTTGATGGCCACGGACAGCGTGGGCTGGCTGACGAAACACGCCTCGGCGGCCCGGCCGAAGTGCCGCTCGCGGGCCACCGCAACGATGTATTTCAATTCGGTGAGCGTCATTCGGGGATCAATCAGTATGAAGGATTCGATAGGTTCTAGTTATACACCTATAGGGTCGGTTCGCCAACCTTTTAGCCGGTCCGCTTGCGCCGGCGGCTCGCGCTCAGGCTTTCAGGTATTGCTCGCGCGCGCCGAGCCAGCGCGCCAGATGCTGGATGACGATGTCCGGATACTGGTCGAGCAGCGTCGCGGCGGCCTCGCGCGCCGGCTCAATCAGGTGCTGATCGTTCTGCAGGTCGGCGAAACGCAGCATCGCCGCGCCCGATTGACGCGCGCCGAGGAATTCGCCGGGCCCGCGGATGTCGAGGTCGCGGCGGGCGATCTCGAAGCCGTCGGTGGTTTCGCGCATCGTTTGCAGGCGGGCGCGGGCGGTCATCGACAGCGGTCCGGTGTACAGCAGTACGCAAACCGACGCGGCGCTGCCGCGCCCCACCCGTCCGCGCAACTGATGTAGCTGCGCGAGACCGAAGCGCTCCGCATGCTCGATCACCATCAACGACGCGTTCGGCACGTCGACACCCACTTCGATCACCGTGGTCGCGACCAGCAACTGGATCTCGTTGCGCGAAAACGCGTCCATGACCGCGGCCTTTTCAGCGGGCGCGAGGCGCCCGTGCACGAGCCCGACCTTCAGTTCAGGCAGCGCGGCCACGAGCGTCTCGTAGGTCTCGACCGCGGTTTGCAGCTGCAGGGTCTCGCTTTCTTCGATCAGCGGACACACCCAGTACACCTGACGCCCCGTCAGCGCCGCCTCGCGCACGCGGCCGATCACCTCTTCGCGGCGCGCGTCGGACACGAGCTTGGTGAGGATCGGGGTGCGGCCGGGCGGCAATTCGTCGATCGTCGAGACGTCGAGGTCAGCGTAGTAAGTCATTGCGAGCGTGCGCGGAATCGGCGTCGCGGACATCATCAGCTGATGCGGCTGGAAGTCGGGCGCGCCGTCGGCGGCGCCCTGCGCCTTCGCGCGCAGTGCGAGCCGTTGCGCGACACCGAAGCGATGCTGCTCGTCGACGATCACGAGCCCCAGGCGCGCGAACTCGACCGCGTCCTGGATGATCGCGTGCGTGCCGATCACGAGCTGCGCGGTGCCGAGCGCGGCCGCTTCGATTGCCGCGCGCTTCTCCCTGGTCTTCAGACTACCCGCGAGCCACGCGACGTTCACGCCGAGCGGCTCCAGCCAGCCGCGCAATTTACGCGCGTGCTGCTCGGCGAGGATTTCGGTCGGCGCCATCAGCGCGGCCTGGTAGCCGGCGTCGATCGCCTGCGCGGCAGCAAGCGCCGCGACGATCGTCTTGCCGCTGCCGACGTCGCCCTGCAACAGCCGCTGCATCGGATGCGGCTGCGTCAGATCGAGCGCGATCTCGCCGCCGACGCGCTGCTGCGCGGCCGTCAGCGAAAACGGCAGCGCCTTCAGCAGACGCGCGACCAGCGCCGACTCGTCGCCGAGCTTGCGGCGCGGCATGGCCGGCGCGGCGCGCGCGCGACGCTCGTCGTGCGCGCGCTTGAGCGACATCTGCTGCGCGAGCAGTTCCTCGAACTTGATGCGCACCCAGGCCGGATGGGTGCCGTCGATCAGCGCCGTTTCGTCCGACTGCGCGCCCGGATGATGCAGCGTGCGCACCGCGTCCATCAGCGCGGGCACGCCAAGCGGCTCGAGAAACGCGCGCGCGACCGGCACGGGCAGCAGCTCCGGCAGCGACGTGCGCGCGAGCGCGTTGTCGATCGCCTTGCGCAGATACGCCTGCGATACGCCCGCGGTGCTCGGGTAGACCGGCGTCAGCGCCTGCGGCAGCGGCGTGTCCTCATCGACGACGCGCACGGTCGGGTGCACCATCTCCATGCCGAAAAAGCCGCCGCGCACGTCGCCGCGCACGCGCAGGCGCGCGCCGGGCGCCATCTGCTTGACCTGCGAACCGTAGAAATTCAGAAAGCGCAGCACGAGCTCGTCGCCGTCGGCGTCTGCGTCGCGCAGCTTCACGAGCAGCTGCCGACGCGGGCGATAGGCGATCTCGTTGTCGAACACCACGCCCTCGGTTTGCGCGATGCCACCGGGCAGCAGGTGAGCGATCGGCGTCAGCGAGGTTTCGTCTTCGTAGCGCATCGGCAGATGCAGCACGAGGTCGATGTCGCGCGTGAGCCCGAGCTTGGCGAGCTTGTCGGCGGTTTTGACGGGGGTTTTGGCTGCGGGTTTGGCGGCGGTCTTCGCCGTGGCTTTGACTTTGGCGGCGGGTTTATCGTCGCTTGCGTGGTCGGCCGCGAATTCATCCGGCGGGTCGCCCGCGGCGGCGCCGGTGGGCTCGCCGTCGCGACCGGCATCGTGGCCAGCCGCCGTCATGTCGCGACGCGCGCCCCCTTGCGCCTGATCCCGTTGCCCCGCCTCCGCTCGCGCGCCACGGCGCCGCGGTTCGGCGCCCGCTTCGAGGGTGGCAACGGACGATCGGCGGTCGGACAAAGGCATGGGCTGCTTCGCAAGTACAATATCGGCTTCTGTCGAAAAAAGTCGTGCCGCGCTTCACACATCGAGCGTGGGCAGGACGCGGCTCACGGCGCGCGCGGGCTGCTTCGGCGTCCCGCCATCATAGCCGCCCGGCTCCGGCTTCGGCTCAATTCAGTCCCAAATCAGTCCCAACCCGCTTCCAGTCGTTCGCATGTTTACGCTTTCCGATTTCGATTTCGATCTGCCGCCCGAGCTGATCGCGCAAGTCGCGTTGCCCGAGCGCAGCGCAAGCCGTCTGCTCGACGTGGACGCCGCAGGCGTCGCCGACGGCGCCGCGCGCCTGATCGACCGCCGCTTCACCGAGCTGCCCGAGTGCGTCGCGCCGGGCGATCTGCTGGTCTTCAACGATACCAAAGTGCTGAAGGCGCGTTTCTTCGGCCAGAAAGCGAGCGGCGGCAAGATCGAAGTGCTGGTCGAGCGCCTGATCGGCGAGCGCAGCGCGCTCGCGCAGGTCCGCGCGAGCAAGAGCCCGCAGGCGGGAACGACGATCCGTCTCGCCGATGCGTTCGACGTCACCGTCGGCGAGCGCGTCGATCAGTTCTACACGCTGCATTTCCCCGACGACTGTCTGACGCTGATCGAGCAGTACGGCCGTCTGCCGCTGCCGCCCTACATCGAGCACGACCCCGACGCGACCGACGAAACCCGCTATCAGACCGTGTTCGCGCAAAACCCGGGCGCGGTCGCCGCGCCGACCGCCGGCCTGCACTTCGACGACGCGCTGCTCGCCAGGCTTGACGCAAACGGTGTCGAACGCGCAACGCTGACGCTGCACGTCGGCGCGGGCACGTTCCAGCCGGTGCGGGTCGAGAACATCGCCGAGCACAAGATGCACAGCGAGTGGTATCACCTGCCGCAAGCGCTCGCGGACAAGATCGCCGCGACGAAAGCGCGCGGCAATCGCGTGATCGCGGTCGGTACGACCTCGATGCGCGCGCTCGAAGCCGCCGCGCGCGACGCCGAAGCCGCCGGCCATCCGCTCGCCGCGGCGAGCGCGGAAACCGATATCTTCATCACGCCGGGTTACCGCTTTCGGGTGGTCGACCGCCTGGTCACGAACTTCCATTTGCCGAAGTCGACGCTGCTGATGTTGGTGTCGGCATTCGCGGGCGTCGAGACGATTCGCGCCGCGTATCGTCATGCGATCGACGAGCGCTATCGCTTTTTCAGTTACGGTGACGCGATGCTGCTCACGCGGCGCGATGCATAAGCCGGCGCGGACACCGTTTCAACGTATCGGCAGTTTTCCTAGCCGCCGCGCTTCGTCGTGGCGGTTTTCATCGATTGCGCCGGACTGTCTTCCGGTAGCACAGGAGTGATCCCCATGACCCTTGGTCATCCATCGTCGCAACGTCCTGCCCACGAGCGCCCGGAGAATGGCCTCAAATTCGAACTGCTCGGCACCGACGGCCTCGCGCGCCGCGGCCGCGTCACGCTCAATCACGGCGTGGTCGAAACGCCGATCTTCATGCCGGTCGGCACGTACGGCACCGTGAAAGCTGTGCAGCCGCGCGAGCTCGATGAAATGCATGCGCAGATCATCCTCGGCAACACGTTTCACCTGTGGCTGCGCCCCGGCCTCGAAACGATCGACGCCCACGGCGGCCTGCACGGCTTCATGGGCTGGAAAAAGCCGATCCTGACCGACTCGGGCGGCTTCCAGGTGTTCTCGCTCGGCGATCTGCGCAAGATCACCGAGGACGGCGTTACGTTCGCGTCGCCGATCAACGGCGACCGGCTGTTCCTGTCGCCGGAAGTGTCGATGCAGATCCAGAAGGTGCTGAACTCGGACATCGTGATGCAGTTCGACGAATGCACGCCGTACGCGACCAACAACATCCCGACCTCGCACAAGGAAGCGGCAGAATCGATGCGCATGTCGATGCGCTGGGCGCAACGCTCGATCGACGAGTTCCAGCGCCTGGGCAATCCGAATGCGCTGTTCGGCATCGTGCAGGGTGGGATGTTCGAGGACCTGCGCGACGAGTCGCTCGCCGGGCTCGCGGAAAAAAACTTCCACGGCCTCGCGATCGGCGGTCTGTCGGTCGGCGAACCGAAGGAAGACATGATGCGGGTCCTGAACCACATCGGCCCCAAGCTGCCCGCCGACAAGCCGCACTACCTGATGGGCGTCGGCACGCCGGAAGATCTGGTGGCCGGGGTCGCGGCCGGCGTCGACATGTTCGACTGCGTGATGCCGACGCGCAACGCGCGCAACGGCTGGCTCTTCACGCGCTTTGGCGACGTCAAGATCCGCAACGCGACGCACAAGAACTCGCTGCGCCCACTCGACGAGCAATGCGGCTGCTACACCTGCCGCAACTTCACGCGCGGCTATCTGCACCATCTGCATCGCGTCGGCGAAATCCTCGGCGCGCAGCTGAACACGATCCACAACCTGCATTACTACCTGGAACTGATGCAGGAAATGCGCGATGCGATCGAGGCGAAGCTGTTCGACGCATTCCGCAAGCGCTTCCACGAAAACCGCGCGCGCGGCGTCGAACCGTCGTCCTGAAGACCCGGCATGCGGATTCGCGTGTCGCACGCGGATAACTTACAATTTACTTTCGCCGGTCGCTGAATTCGCCGGAGTCGGAGCTTTAAACGGTTGATCGCAAAGCCGATTCGCCGCGCCGGCGCGCATAGGGCCGGTGGTAGAATAATCGGCTGATTTTTTTGTTCGTTTGACTGATAACGGAGAGACCAACGTGTCGTTCATTTCAAATGCCTTCGCGCAAGGCGCTGCAGCAGGCGGTATCGAATCCAACCTGATGAGCTTCCTGCCGCTGATCCTGATGTTCGGCGTGCTGTACTTCATCATGATTCGCCCGCAAATGAAGCGCCAGAAGGAACATCGCAGCATGCTCGCAGCGATGGCCAGGGGCGACGAAGTCGTGACGAACGGCGGCATCGTCGGCAAGGTCACGAAGGTGGGCGAAGCCTACGTCGGCATCGAAATTTCGGAAGGCACGGAAATCACCGTGCAAAAGGCGTCGGTCACGACAATTCTTCCGAAGGGCACGATCAAGTCGCTGTAAGGCCTGCACTCCTCGCGTCCGGTGCGGCCTCGCCGGCAGTTCATGCACTTCGCTGAACAGCCCGCGCTCATCGCCGGACGCATCGCATCCAAGCCAACCTTCCCGTTGGACCACTCATGAATCGCTACCCCCTCTGGAAATACGCCGTGATGCTGGTGGCTCTGGTCATCGGCCTCGTGTACACGCTGCCCAATCTGTACGGCGAAGCGCCGGCGGTGCAAGTGTCGAGCGGCAAGGCAACGGTCAAGCTCGACGCCACCACGCTTGCGTCAGTCGAAGCGGCGCTCGCCGGCAATCAGATCAAGCCGACCGCGATTACGTTCGACAACTCGCAGAACAACGCGAACATCCGCGTGCGCCTGACGGACACGGACACGCAGCTGCGCGTCAAAGATCTGCTGCAGAAGTCGCTCAACAGCGACCCGAACGATCCGCAGTACATCGTCGCACTGAACCTGCAAAGCGCGTCGCCGACCTGGATGACCGCGCTGCGCGCACTGCCGATGTACCTGGGTCTGGACCTGCGCGGCGGCGTGCATTTCCTGCTGCAGGTCGACATGGCCGGCGCCCTGAACAAGAAACTCGATTCGGACGCCTCGGACGTGCGCACGCTGCTGCGCGACAACAACGTCCGCGACGGCGGCGTGAATCGCGTGAACCAGTCGGTGGTGGTGAATCTGGCCGACCAGGCCACGGCGGACGCGGCGCTCAAGCTGCTCGGTCGCAGCGTCAGCGAACTGCAGTGGGTGTCGCAGCCGAACCCCGGTGCGGACGGCGGCGTGCAACTCGTCGGCACCTTCACGCCGGCCGTGCAACGCACCGTGCAGGACGCCGCGCTCAAGCAGAACATCACGACGCTGCATAACCGTGTGAACGAACTCGGCGTGGCCGAGCCGGTGATCCAGCAACAGGGCTCGGACCGTATCGTGGTCGAACTGCCGGGCGTGCAGGACACCGCGAAGGCGAAGGACATCATCGGCCGCACGGCGACGCTCGAAGCGCGCCTCGCCGACCCGGTCAACACGCATCCGAACCCGAACGACCCGGTGCCGCCGGGCGATGAACTCTTCACGCAAGGCAACCAGGCGCCGGTGCTGCTGCGCAAGCAGGTGATCTTCACCGGCGACCGCATCATCGACGCATCAGCGGGCTTCGACGAGCATCAGCGTCCGTCGGTCAACATCCGTCTCGATTCGGCAGGCGGCCGCGCGGTGCGCGCAGTGTCGCGCGACAACATCGGCAAGCCGATGGCGATGGTGCTGTTCGAACGCGGCAAGGGCGAAGTGCTGACGGTCGCGACCATTCAGTCGGAACTGGGCGACCGCTTCCAGATCACCGGCCAGCCGACCCCGCAAGCGGCCGCCGACCTCGCGCTGCTGCTGCGCGCCGGTTCGCTCGCCGCGCCGATGGAAATCATCGAGGAACGCACGATCGGCCCGAGCCTCGGCGCCGACAACATCAAGAAGGGCTTCCACTCGGTCGTGTGGGGCTTCGCGGCGATCGCCGTGTTCATGATCGCGTACTACATGCTGTTCGGCGTGATCTCGACGATCGGCCTGTCCGTGAACCTGTTGCTGCTGGTCGCGGTGCTGTCGATGCTGCAGGCCACGCTCACGCTGCCGGGTATCGCCGCTATCGCGCTCGCGCTCGGTATGGCGATCGACTCGAACGTGCTGATCAACGAGCGCGTGCGCGAGGAACTGCGCCACGGCGCGCCGCCGCAACTGGCCATCCAGAACGGCTACGCGCATGCATGGGCGACGATTCTCGACTCGAACGTGACCACGCTGATCGCCGGCCTCGCGCTGCTCGCTTTCGGCTCCGGTCCGGTGCGCGGCTTCGCGATCGTCCACTGTATCGGCATACTGACGTCGATGTTCTCGGCGGTGTTCTTCTCGCGCGGCCTGGTCAACTTCTGGTACGGCGGCAAGAAGAAGCTGAAGTCGCTGTCCATCGGCCAGGTGTGGCGTCCGCAAGCGGCGGCGGCAGGCTCGGCCGCCTATGTTGGCAACAGCGTTGGCAATAGCCTCGCCAGCAGCGACGCCGCGACCGACACCGCGCAGGCCATCGCCACTGCGAAGGCGAGCGCCAAGGCAAGCGCGAAGGCACCGGCCGCGGCCGGCGCGCAGGGTCGCGCGAAGCCGACCGTGCGCCGCCGCAATACGCCGGGTACGCCGACGTCGAACGACTCGACGCCGCAGAAACCGGGTTCGTCCCGCTGAGTCCCGGAGAAGAAGACCATGGAATTTTTCCGTTTCCGTAAAGACATTCCGTTCATGCAGCGCGCGTTGATCTTCAACGCGATCTCGCTGATTACCTTCCTCGCCGCCGTGTTCTTCCTCGTGCATCGCGGGCTGCACCTGTCGGTGGAATTCACCGGCGGTACCGTGATCGAGGTTCAGTATCCGGGCGTGGTTCCGCTCGACCCGGTGCGTAACACGCTCGGCAAGCTCGGCTATGCCGACGCGCAGGTGCAGAACTTCGGCTCCTCGCGCGACGTGCTGATCCGTCTGCCGCTGAAGTCGGGCTACACGTCCGCGCAGCAGAGCGAGCAGGTGATGGGCGCGCTGAAAGCCGACACGCCGCAAGTGCAGTTGCAGCGCGTCGAGTTCGTCGGTCCGCAGGTCGGCAAGGAACTCGCCACCGACGGTCTGCTCGCGCTCGCGTGCGTGGTGGCCGGTATCGTGATCTACCTGTCGTTCCGCTTCGAATGGAAGTACGCGGTGGCCGGCGTGATCGCCAACCTGCACGACGTCGTGATCATTCTCGGCTTCTTCGCGTTCTTCCAATGGGAGTTCTCGCTGTCGGTGCTGGCCGCGGTGCTCGCGGTGCTCGGCTATTCGGTCAACGAGTCGGTCGTTATCTTCGACCGGATTCGCGAAACCTTCCGCCGCGAACGCAAGATGAGCGTGATCGAAGTGATCAATCACGCGATCACCAGCACGATGTCGCGAACCGTCATCACGCACGGCTGTACGCAGATGATGGTGCTGTCGATGTTCCTGTTCGGCGGCCCGACGCTGCACTACTTCGCGCTCGCGCTGACGGTCGGTATTCTGTTCGGCATCTACTCGTCGGTGTTCGTCGCCGCGGCGCTCGCGATGTGGTTCGGCGTCAAGCGCGAAGACCTGCTGAAGGACAAGAAGGAACGCCTCGACCCGGACGATCCGAACGCGGGTGCGCAGGTTTGATGCGCGCGTAGTCGGAGGATTGCGCAAATAAGAAAGGCCGGTTCCCAGGAACCGGCCTTTGCGTTTGCGTACACCGTCGTTACCGCCTGATTACTAGCGGAACCCCAGCTTGCGCCGCGCGCCAATCAGGGCCGCGATGCTCAGCAACGCGGCAAACATCACGTAATAGCTCGGCGCGGCCTTCGAACCGGTCGCGCTGATCAGCCACGCGATGATGAACGGCCCGAAGCCGCCGAAGATCGTCACCGCGATGTTATACGCGAGCGACATGCCGGTCGTGCGCGTTTGCACCGGGAAAATCTCCGACAGCAGGCCCGGCGTCGCGCCGAAATACCCGCTGACCAGAAAGCCGAATACGATCTGCCACACGATCAGCGTGCCGAAGCTCGGATGCGCGATCAGGAACGCGAACGCCGGATAGACCAGCACGAACAGCAGTACCGCCGCGCTCAGCATGATGCGGGTGCGTCCATGCAGATCCGACAGATGCCCGACCACCGGCGAGAACACCATCTGGATC
Organism: Paraburkholderia sprentiae WSM5005; assembly: GCF_001865575.2. Lineage (NCBI taxonomy): Bacteria > Pseudomonadati > Pseudomonadota > Betaproteobacteria > Burkholderiales > Burkholderiaceae > Paraburkholderia > Paraburkholderia sprentiae. Next base: position 451,082 of record NZ_CP017561.2, on the reverse strand, counting down.
AGACCCGTCACGGCGATCGCCGAGAACGCGACCGACGGCGCCAGCCCCAGTTGCCGCACGCCATAGGTCGGCATGAACAGCATCAGATAAGCGGACACGGTCCCGAGGATCACCACGCCGATCGCGATCACGAGCCGCAGCTTCTGCGTCGCAAACGTGTCGCGCAGCGGCGTCTGCGTCGTTTCCGCGGCGAGAAATTCGGGCGTCTCGTCGAGCTTGGTGCGGATATAGAACGCGACCGGCCCGATCAGCAGACCGAAGAAGAACGGCACGCGCCAGCCCCACGACGCCATTTGCTGTGGCGACAGTTGGCCAGTCAGCAACGCGCCGAAGCCGGCCGCGAGCAGCGTCGTCAGACCTTGGCTCGCCATCTGCCAGCTCGCGTAGAAGCCGCGCCGCCCCGGCACGTGCTCGGCGAGAAACGCAGTCGCGCTGCCGAACTCGCCGCCCGCCGAGAAGCCCTGCATCAGCCGGGCGAGCACGAGGATCAGCGGCGCGGCTAGGCCGATGCTCTGATAGGTCGGCAAAATCGCGATGATCAGCGTGCCGCTCATCATCAGCAAGATGGAAAGCGTGAGCGCCGCCTTGCGCCCGGCGCGATCCGCATACGCACCGATCACGATCGCACCGAGCGGGCGCATGAAAAACGACACGCCGAACGTGCCGAGCGTGAGCAGCAGCGACACCGTCTCGTTGCCCGCCGGAAAAAACAGCTTCGAGATGGTCACGGCGAAGAAGCCGTACACCACCAAGTCGAACCATTCGAGCGCGTTGCCGATCGAGGCGGCCGCCACCGCGCGCCACGCATTCTGCCGGCTTCCCGCGACGCTTGCTGCTGTCGTTGCATTCATCCAGACCTCCTGTCCCGCGCGAAATATTGATCGTACAGCGACAAAAAACCGCTTCGTCGGTGAACGGGCGAAGCGGTTTTCGGGTTGCGGCGCGGCGCGAATCGAATCGCAAAAGCGGCTCCCGCGCGCCACCGGGTGCGAAGGCGCGAGCGCGCTTACTGCTGCTTGATACCTTCCGACTGAATATGCAGGCGCGTCTGCATGCTGAAGCCGTACTTCGCGCCGAAATCCATGCCGTAATCGGCGCGATTGAATTCGGTGCTCGCCTCGACGCCGCACACTTCGCGCTTGAGCACCGGATGCTGCATGCACTTGAACGAATCGATCTTCAGATTCACCGGCTTCGTGATGCCGCGAATCGTCAAGGTGCCGATCACTTCGACCGGCTTGTCACCGTCGAACCTGATCTGAGTGCCCTTGTAAGTCACGGCCGGATACTTGTCGGTGTCGAAGAACTCGGCGGCCTTCAGATGATCGTCGAGCTTCGGGTTGCCGGTCTGCACCGAGGCCGGATCGACGGTGACCTCGACGGTGCCGGTTTTCGCCGCGCGATCGAGCGTCACCGTTCCCGTGGTCTTCGTGAACTTGCCGCGCCAGATCGACAGACCGCCGAAGTGGTCGGCCTCGAAGCTCGGAAACGTGTGCATCGGATCGAGCGTATAGGTATCGGCGGCGAAGGCGCCGAGCGACAGCGACGAAGCCAGCGCGCCAACGGCGATCAACATGGACGTTTTCAATTCGTGCTCCTGTTTTGCGTTGAAAATCGCGGTGCAACCTGCGGTGGGAAAACGGCCGCGCCCCACGTGGCGCGGCGGACCTCGGGAATGCCGCGCGCGTTACTTGCGCGCGGCGACGATATGAAACTTGATCACGACCTCGTCGGCAACGACCGACGTGTCCTTCCATTCGCCGGTGCCGATGTCGAACTGCGAGCGCTTGATCGGCAACGCGCCGTCGAAGGTCTGCGTCGCGCCCTGCTGGCTCACCGTGACCGGCACCACGACCGTCTCCGACTTGCCCTTGATGGTCAGCTTGCCGGTCACCTTGAACTGGTTGCCGCCGGCCGGCGCGATCGCGCTCGACACGAACGTCGCGCTCGGCCAGGCCTTCGCGTCGAACCATTCCTTGCCGCGCACCTGCTCGTTATAGCTCTCGTCGCCGAGATCGTAGCTCGCGACGTCGATGTTGAGCTGCGCGCTGCCGGCTGCCGGCTTGGCCGGATCGAAGCTGACCTGCGCGGTGAACTTGTTGAATTTGCCTTCGACCGGCACGTTCATCTGCTTGGAGGTGGCCGTCACCGAGCTCTTCGCGACGTCGACCTGCGCGAGCGCCGCGCCCGCCGCGCTGAGCGACGCCGCCGCGAACGCGGCGAGCATGTAGCGATAAAACGAAACCTTCATGGTTGTCCTTATTTGAGGAAAGGAAGCATGCGCGACAGCAGGCCGTCGCGATCGAGCCATTGATGCTTGAGCGCCGCCGCGACATGCAGCGCGACCAGCGCGAGCATCGTGTAATTCAACGCGATGTGCACGTTCTTCAGTACTTCCTTTAACTGCGGATCGGGCGCGATGAGACGCGGCAGCGGAATCAGGCCGAGGTAGACGACCGGCACGTTCGCCGCCGAGCTATACAGATAGCCGGACGCGGGAATCAGGATCATCAGCGCGTACAGCAACAGATGCGTCAGATGCGCGGCGCCGCGCTGCCAGCTGGGCATGCGGCGCGGCATCGGCGGCGCGCCGTGCGCAGCGCGCCACAGGATGCGCAGGATCGCGAGCGCGAACACGGTCACGCCGATCCATTTGTGCCATGAGAAGTAGCGCAGCTTGGTGGGCGTGAAGCCCGGGATGTCGGTCATCACCCAGCCGAGCGCAAAGCCGCAGACGATCAGCAGTGCGATCAGCCAGTGAAAAGCGATGGCGGTCCGCGTATACGACTCCCGGGTACCGAACGATGGATTGAGTGTCATGACAGGTCTGCGCAGGCTGTTGGAAGTTAACGGCGCGCCGCGGCCAGCTATTCCGCGACAACCGCCGCGCATCGGCACGGCGCACGCGGCCGATAGCCGGAGATCATCGCCGGAACAGGCCGCCGGACGTGCCAAGGCCGCCATGCTACCCCAAGCGCGAGAAGCTGGCTGTAGCGCATCGGCGCCATGGGCCCGAATTTTGCACCGCAACAGCCCGCGGGCGCCGGGCGGGCGCCGTTGCGTTGATCAAAGCGGCGACGGAAAGCTTTCGGAGCGGCGCCATGCCAGGCCAGACCAAGCGCGGGGTTCGACTCGGTCGCGAGGCTGCGTTTGGTACTATTGCTGCTCACCTCCGCCCGACCCGTCGTACAGAGCAAGCCCTGCACGTCCCACTACGTCGTTAGCCCATCTGCCTCATGGAACATGACAACCTGATCGCGTGCCATGAATGCGATACGCTGTTCCGCAAGCCACGGCTTGTCGGACGCGTCGCCGCGCGCTGTCCGCGCTGCGGCGCGACGCTCTATCGCGGCGTCTCGCGCAAGCTCGACGCGATCTGCGCGCTGACGCTCGCCGCGCTGATCACGTTCCTGATCGCCCAGGGTTTTCCAATCGTCGAACTCGAAACCAACGGCATCACGTCGCAGACCACGCTATTCGGCGCGCTCGTCGCGCTGTGGGGCGAGGACATGGAGATCGTCGCCGTGATGGTGTTCTGTTCGACCATCCTCTTTCCGCTCACCGAACTCGTCGCGCTGCTGTACGTGCTGGTGCCGCTGCGCGCCGGCTACGTGCCCGCGCACTTCAATCGCGTGCTGCGCGCGATCCAGTTCGTGCGGCCGTGGGGCATGATCGAAGTGTTCATGCTCGGCGTGCTGATCACGATCGTGAAGATGGTGAGCCTCGCGCGCGTGATTCCCGAGGCGGCGCTGTTCGCGTTCGGCGCGCTGACGCTGATGTTCGCGGTCGTCGTCACGTTCGATCCACGTGTGCTGTGGGATCTCGCCGACGAGATGGACACGCGCGGCGATCGGCCTTTGCCGCGCACGTCGGCCGACAGCGCGGCGGTTGCGGTCGGCTCGCTCGCCGGCCCGCCGGCGCCGTCCGCTAGCGTCGCGGGCTCGAACGGCCACACCGCTGGCGACACCGCTGCTGGCATAACCCGCAGCCCAGCGGGCGGCGCCGCGCCCGGCTTGCCGCCCGCTCCGCGCGAAGGATGAGCCCGCGATGAAATACGTCACCGCGAAACGCGCGGGCCTGCTGTCCTGCCATTCGTGCGGGCGCGTCGAACCGCGCATCCGCTCGGTCACGCCGCAGCACTGCAGCCGCTGCGGCGCGCGTCTGCACTCGCGCAACCCCGACAGCGTGATGCGCACGTGGGCGCTGCTGATCGCCGCGGCACTGCTGTATATTCCGGCGAACCTGCTGCCGGTGATGCACACGTCCTCGCTGCTCGGCTCCGAGGACGACACCATCATGAGCGGCGTCGTCTATTTCTGGACCTCCGGCGACTGGCCGCTCGCGATGATCGTGTTCATCGCCAGCATCATGGTGCCGATGCTGAAGCTCTCGGTGCTCGTGCTGCTCACTGTCACCGCGCAGCGCCGCTCGCGCTGGCGTCCGCAACAGCGCACGACGCTGTACCGGATGGTCGAGCGGATCGGCCGCTGGTCGATGCTCGACATCTTCGTCGTCACGCTCACCGTGGCGCTCGTGCGTTTCAAATCGCTGGCCGTGATCACGGCCGGGCCGGGCGCGATCGCGTTCGGCTCGGTCGTGATCCTGACAATGCTGGCGTCCATGCAATTCGATCCACGACTCATCTGGGACCCCGTGCAAAGCAGTACCTCAACACCTCAGGATCTCGACCATGACTAGCCCGCAAGGACCGACGCCCGCTTCCGATGACGCGCCGCGCAACGATTCGAACGGACCCAGACTGCCGCCCCAACTGCCCGACCCCGACATCGAACCGCGCAGCCGCTGGCTGCCGTCGCTCGTCTGGGTGATTCCGCTGATCGCCGCGCTGATCGGTATCGCGCTCGTGATCAAGTCGGTGACCGAGCGCGGGCCGGTGATCACGATCAGCTTTATCAGCGCGGAAGGGCTCGAGCCGGGCAAGACCAAGGTCAAGTACAAGGACGTCGATGTCGGCGCGGTGAAGACGATCACGCTGTCGCAAGATCTGTCGCACGTGCTCGTGCAGGTCCAGCTCACCAAGGAAGGCGGAAAGTTCGCGGTCAAGGACTCGCGCTTCTGGGTGGTGCGTCCGCGCATCGGCGCGAGCGGCGTGTCGGGTCTGACCACGCTGCTGTCGGGCTCGTACATCGGCGCCGACGCGGGCCGCTCGACCGACAGCGAGAGCGATTTCGTCGGCCTCGAAACGCCGCCGCCCATTACCGGCGACCAGAAAGGCCGTCAGTACACGCTGCACGGCGATTCGCTCGGCTCGATCGACATCGGCTCGCCGATCTTCTATCGGCGTGTGCAGGTCGGTCAGGTGGTCGGCTTCTCGCTCGACAAGGACGGCACCGGCGTGACGATGCAGGTGTTCGTGTCCGCGCCGTTCGACCAGTACGTCGGCACCAACACACGCTGGTGGCATGCGAGCGGCGTCGATCTGCGGCTCGATTCGAGCGGCTTCAAGCTGAATACGCAGTCGCTCGCGACGGTGATCGTCGGCGGCCTGTCGTTCCAGTCGCCGCCGGGCCAAAACATGGGCCCGCAGGCGCCGAACAACCAGACGTTTCGCCTCGGCTCGGACGAAGGGGACGCGATGCGCGAACCGGACGGCGTCCCCTTGCGCGTCGTGATGAACTTCAACCAGTCGCTGCGCGGGCTGTCGATCGGCGCGCCGGTCGACTTCCGCGGCATCGTGCTCGGCCAGGTGACCAATATCGGCATCGACTACGACCCCAAGACGCAGAGCTTCACGATGCCGGTCACGATGAACCTGTATCCGGATCGCCTCGGCAAGCGCTTCCGCGAGACCGCGCCGCAGCCGGGCACGCTCGCCGGCCAGAACATGATGCAGGAGCTCGTCAAGCACGGCCTGCGCGGTCAGCTACGCACCGGCAACCTGATTACGAGCCAGCTGTACGTGGCACTCGATATCTTCCCGAAAGCGGCGCCGGCCAAGGTCGATGTGACGAGCGATCCGCTCGAGCTGCCGACCATTCCGAACACGCTCGACGAATTGCAGCTGCAAGTCGCCGATATCGCGAAGAAGCTCGACAAGGTGCCGTTCGACCAGATCGGCGCGAATCTGAACACCGCGCTGAAGAACGCCGACCAGCTGTTCTCGCGTCTCGACAAGGAAGTCGTGCCGCAGGCCCGCGACACGCTGACGGCAGCGAAGCAGACCTTCAGTTCGGCCCAGGCCACCTTGCAGCAGGATTCGCCGATGCAGTCCGACGTTCATCAGGCGTTGCAGGAACTGACGCGCACCTTGCAGTCGCTGAACGCGCTGTCGGACTACCTGGAGCGTCATCCCGAATCGCTGTTGCGCGGTAAAGCAGGAGATAAACCATGATGCTTGTCCGGTTCTCCCGTCCGCCGCGCGCGCTCGTGCGCGGTGCCGTGCGCGGTGTCGTGTACGGCACCGCGCTCGCTGCGGCGCTCGCCATCGCGGCGTGCTCGTCGCCGTCGAGCCGTTTCTATACGCTGGGCGGCGCCGACAGCGCAGCGGCCGGCGCGAACGGCACCGCGCCGGCCGTCGCGCGCACGGGCGCCGCGCCCGCCTGGCTGATCGAAGTCGCGCCGGTCAACGTGCCGCCGCAGGTGGCGAGAAATCAGCTGGTCGTGCAGAGCGGGCCGACTCAGGTGCAGCTGCTCGAACAGGAACGCTGGGCGTCGCTGCCCGGCGATGAAATCCGCCGCGCGCTGTCGACGAATCTCACGCAGCAGCTCGGCACCATCGATGCGTTCGGCACCGCGCGCCCCGACGACGTGGCCGTCTACCGGATCGCGATGAACGTGCAGCGCTTCGAGTCGTGGCCCGGCTCGCATGCGTTGATCGATGCGGTATGGAGCGTGCGGGCCCTGCGCAGCAATGCGGTGATGACCTGTCGCAGTGTGGTCAGCGAGACGGTCGGCGGCGGCTACGACGCGCTCGTCGACGGACATCGGCGCGCGCTCGCGGCAGTGTCGACGCAGATCGCGATAGGGGTGCGCGCAATGGCGGCAGCGGCCGTCGCTACCACGGCCACGACGGGGCGGACTTCGTCTTCGGCCAGAGCGGCCGCCGCCGTGGTCGTGCCGCCCTGCCCTGGCGGGCAAACGGCCGCGGGCGCGGGCGCCTGACAGGCCTGGCTGGCGCGAATCCGGTGCGCGCGTGCACCGAGGTGTCCATACGGGTCGCGCGTCGTGGGCCGAGCGCGCCAATCGCGCCGGCCCGCCGACCCGACCGCGTACAATAGCGCGTTATCCAACGCCTTGCGGCAACCTCAATGTCCTTCGATTTCTTCCTTCCTTGCCCGCGCGGGCTCGAAGCTCCGCTCGCGGCCGAACTCGCCGAAATTGCCGCCGAACATCTGAACGGCGCCGCGTTCACCGCCGGCGCCCAGGTGCCGGGCGGCGTGCATTTCAGCGGCGGCTGGGCCGCCGGCATGGCGGCCAATCTGCACTCGCGTCTCGCGAGCCGCGTGCTGCTGAAAATCGCGCAGCGGCCCTATCGTGGCGAGCAGGACATCTACGCGCTGGCGCTCGAACAGCGCTGGGAACAGTGGTTCTCCGCACACGAGACGCTGCGCGTCGACGTCACCGCGATCAAGTCGCCGCTGCGCAGCCTCGAGTTCGCGACGCTGCGCGTGAAGGACGCGATCTGCGATCGGCTGCGCGAGAAGAGCGGCGCGCGGCCGAACATCGACACCGCCATGCCCGACGTGCGCGTGTTCGCGTTCCTGACCGCAACCGACTGCACGCTATACCTCGATACCTCGGGCGATCCGCTGTTCAAGCGCGGCTGGCGTCTGGACAAGGGCGCGGCACCGCTGCGCGAAAATCTCGCGGCGGGCATCCTGCGACTGACCGGCTGGCAGGCCGGCACGCCGCTTTATGATCCGATGTGCGGCAGCGGCACGTTTCTCGCGGAAGCAGCGCAGGTCGCACTGAAGATCGCGCCGGGCGTCGAGCGGCGCTTCGGCTTCGAAAAGCTCAAACAGTTCGACGCGCGGACCTGGCAAGCGCTGAAGGGCGCCGCGCTCGAAGCGAAAAACGCGGCACGCGGCTCGCGCGGCGCGGATCTGCAGATTTTCGGCAGCGACATCTCCGGCGACATGCTCGAAAAAGCACGCGCGAACCTCGAGCGCGCCGGCTTGCCGGCCATTGCGCTCAAGCAGCTCGACGCGCGTGACATGACGCCGCCGACATCGGCGCCGGGCATTCTCGTCGCGAATCCGCCGTATGGGGAGCGGATCGAAGTGCGCGGCCGCAATGCGCGCGGCGAGCTTCGCGAAGGCCGCGGCAATCGCGACGACGACGGCTTCCGCCGCGTTCAGGAAGAAGCGCCGGACAGCGAATTTTTCCAGTTGCTCGGCAATGCGATGAAGCAGCGCTTTACCGGATGGCATGCGTTTATCCTGACATCGGATCGCAAGCTGCCGGGTCAACTGCGGCTGCGCGAATCGACGAAGACGCCGCTCTTCAACGGCGCGCTCGAATGCCGGCTGTTCCGCTTCGATCTGATTGCGGGCAGCGTGCGGCAGCGTCCGCAGGGCGATACGCCGGCGGCTTGAGGCTGTTTCCAGCGGGCGCCGAAGCGGCGCTCGCCGGCGAAGCGGTCGCTGCTTCCCACCCTACTGCCACCACGCTGTCAGCAGCACCCCCGCACACTCCTTCTCACGCCATCCGGCGCTTGAACGGCCTACCGCCAACCGAAGGAGAATGTCATGTCCACATCGCCCCAACTCGTTGCCTGGTTCGAGATCCCGTCGATCGATTTCGATCGCGCGGTGCGCTTTTACGAAGCCGCGCTCGACGCCCCGCTGAATCGCCAGGAGATCGGCGGCCAGCCGATCGCCGTGTTCAGCTACGAGGAGCCCGCGACCGGCGGCGCGATCGTCCACAATCCGTCGATGCCCCCCGGCGCCAACGGCGTCACCGTCTACCTGAACGCGCTGCCCAACGTCGACGCGGCGCTTGCGCGCATCGAACGTGCGGGCGGCAAGACCGACGGCCCGGTGATCAAGCTGCCGCAGGACATCGGCTATATCGCTTTCTTCACCGATACCGAAGGCAACCGCGTCGGTCTGCATTCGCGCACCAACGGCTAAGCCCGCCCGAAGCCGCCGCGCCCCAACCGAAGGCCGCCATGCGGCGCTATCATCGCGGGACCGTCCCCCTCCTCCTCTACCCGACGCCCACGATGACGCGCCGCGCCGACCGCCTGTTCCAGATCGCCGAACTGCTGCGTGGCCGGCGCCTGACCACCGCGCAGCAACTGGCCGACTGGCTGAATATCTCGCCGCGCACGGTCTATCGCGACGTGCGCGATCTGCAATTGTCAGGGGTGCCGATCGAAGGCGAAGCGGGCATCGGTTATCGGCTGTCGCGCTCGGCGAGTCTGCCGCCGCTCACTTTCACCGCCGACGAACTCGCCGCGCTCGCCGCCGGCGCGCGCATGCTCGAGTCGTGGGGCGGCGCGGGCTTCGCGAGCGGCGCGCGTGGCGCGCTGGCCAAAATCGCATCGGCAATGCCCGCCGACAAGCGCGCGGCGCTCGAACGGCTCGCGGTCTTCGCGCCGTCGTTTCACATCAAGGGGGATTTTTCGACGCAGCTCGATACGCTGCATCGGGCGATCGATACGCGCCAGGTAGTGCGCTTCGCCTACACCGATGCGAACGACGCCGACACCGAGCGCCGCGTCTGGCCGCTCGCGCTCGCGTACTGGGGCGCGCGCTGGACGCTCGGCGCATGGTGCGAACTGCGCGGCGATTTCCGCAACTTCGGGCTGGAGAAGATGCGCGATCTCGAAGTGCTCGAGACTTATCCGGATCAGGAAGGCAGGCGGCTCGCGGATTTACTGCGGCATGTAGACGCGAGGCCGAAAAGATGAGAAGGATCGCGGCGGCGACGCACCGCGATCCTCGGGCCGGTTCAGCGCTAACGATCTAGTCGACCGCCTTCACCATCTCCTCGATCACCTTCTTCGCATCGCCGAACACCATCATCGTCTTGTCCATGTAGAACAGGTCGTTGTCGAGCCCAGCGTAGCCCGCCGCCATCGAGCGCTTGTTGACGATCACCGTGCGCGCCTTGTACGCCTCGATGATCGGCATGCCGGCGATCGGCGACTTCGGATCGTTCTTCGCGGCCGGATTCACCACGTCGTTCGCACCGAGCACCAGCACCACGTCGACCTGGCCGAACTCGCCGTTGATGTCGTCCATTTCGAACACCATGTCGTACGGCACTTCGGCCTCGGCAAGCAGCACGTTCATGTGCCCCGGCATGCGCCCGGCCACCGGGTGAATCGCGTACTTCACCTCGATGCCCTTCTCGACCAGCTTGTCGGTCAGCTCCTTGAGCGCATGCTGCGCGCGCGCCACCGCCAGCCCGTAGCCCGGCACGATCACCACCGATTCGGCGTTGCCGAGCATGAACGACGCGTCGTCGGCCGAACCCGATTTCACCGGACGCTGCTCCGCCGCGCCACCTGCGGCCGCCGCGCCCGGCTCGTTGCCGAAGCCGCCGAGAAGCACGTTGAAGAACGAGCGGTTCATCGCGCGGCACATGATGTACGAGAGGATCGCACCGGATGACCCAACCAGTGAGCCGGCGATGATCAGCATCGGATTGTTCAGCGAGAAGCCGATGCCCGCCGCCGCCCAGCCCGAGTACGAGTTCAGCATCGACACGACGACCGGCATGTCCGCGCCGCCGATCGGAATGATGATCAGCACGCCGAGCACGAACGCGATGATCGTCATGATGATGAACGGCAGCCATGACTGCGTGAGGAAGAACAGGATGCCGAAGCCGAACATCGCGAGCGCGAGCATCAGGTTGATCAGATGCTGGCCGCCGTAGACGACCGGCGCGCCCTGAAACAGGCGGAACCGGTACTTGCCCGACAGCTTGCCGAACGCGATCACCGAGCCCGAGAACGTGATCGCGCCGACGAACGTGCCGATGAACAGCTCGATGCGGTTGCCGTACGGCAGGAAGCCCTCGATCGGCACGTCGGGATCGACGAGGCCGAACGCGGCCGGCTCCGACACCACCGCATAGGCGATGCACACCGCCGCGAGACCGATCAGCGAGTGCATGGCCGCGACCAGTTCGGGCATCCTGGTCATCTCGACGCGCGCGGCGACGAACGCGCCGATCGCGCCGCCGATCACGAGCCCGAACAGCAGCAGGCCGAGACCGAGGCCGAGATTGGAGCCGAGCACCTCGGCCTGGCGCGAGATCAGCGCGAGGGTGGTCAGAATCGCGATCGCCATGCCGACCATGCCGAAGGTATTGCCGACGCGCGCGGTCTTCGGATTCGATAGCCCCTTGAGCGCCTGGATGAAGCAGACCGACGCGACCAGATACAGCAGCGTGACGACGTTCAGGCTCATTTAGGTACCCTCCTTGCCGCCCGCCAGGGGTTTGGATTCCAGCTTCTTCGGTTCCTTCTTCCTGAACATCTCCAGCATGCGCCGGGTGACGAGAAAGCCGCCGAACACGTTGACCGCCGCGAGCGCGACCGCGACCGTGCCGAAGATCTTGCCCGCGCCGCCGACCGTCAGCCCCGCCGCGAGCATCGCCCCGACGATCACGATCGCCGAGATCGCGTTGGTCACGGCCATCAGCGGCGTATGCAGCGCGGGCGTGACGTTCCAGACCACGTGATAGCCGACGTAGATCGCCAGCACGAAGATGATCAGATTGATCACCGTGTGATTGATGACTTCCATCGCCGTTGCCTCCTAGGCGTTGCGCGTGAGCTGGCCGTCGCGGGCCAGCAGCGTGGCCGCGACGATATCGTCCGCGAGATCGATATGCAGCGTGCCTTCCTTCGTGACGATCAGCTTCAGGAAGTCGAGCAGGTTGCGCGCGTACAGCGACGACGCGTCGGCCGGCACCATCGCGGCGAGATTCGTATAGCCGACGATCTGCACGCCATGGCGCACCACCACCTGATCCGCCTCGGTCAGCGGACAGTTGCCACCGCGCCGGCCATCGACCTCGGCGCCGCGGCCGGCCGCGAGGTCGACGATTACGGAGCCCGGTTTCATTGCCTGCACGGTGTCGACCGACAGCAGCGTCGGCGCCGCGCGGCCCGGAATCAGCGCGGTCGAGATCACCACGTCGGCCTGCTTCGCGCGCTCGTGCACGAGCGCCGACTGGCGCGCGAGCCACGACGGCGGCATCGGCCGCGCGTAGCCGCCGACGCCCTGCGCGGCCTCGCGCTCCTCGTCGGTTTCGTAGGGCACGTCGAGAAACTTCGCGCCGAGCGATTCGATCTGCTCCTTGACGGCCGGGCGCACGTCGGACGCCTCCAGCACCGCGCCCAGGCGCTTCGCGGTCGCGATCGCCTGCAGGCCGGCCACGCCCGCGCCCAGAATCAGCACGCGCGCGGCCTTCACGGTGCCGGCCGCGGTCATCAGCATTGGCATGAAGCGGGGATACAGCGTCGCCGCGAGCAGCACCGCCTTGTAACCGGCGATATTCGCCTGCGACGACAGCACGTCGAGGCTCTGCGCGCGCGTCGTGCGCGGCGCGGCTTCGAGCGCGAACGCGGTGACGCCGGCCGCGGCGAGCTTGCCCGCATTGGCGGTGTCGAACGGATCGAGCATGCCGACGAGCGTCGCGCCGCGCCTGAGCAGCGGCAGTTCGGCATCGGTGGGGGATTGGACCTTGAGGACGAGCTCGGCGCCGAACGCGGTGGCGGCATCGACGATGTCCGCGCCCACGTCCGCATAGGCGTGATCGGGAAAGCTCGCGCCGGCGCCCGCGCCGCTCTGCAGCGTGACCCGGTGGCCTTGCGCCACGTACTTCCTGACCGTTTCGGGCGTCGCGGCAACGCGGGTTTCATGCGCGCGCGTCTCGGCTGGCACTCCGATGTGCATCGTTGTTCCTCCTCGACTTCCTGTTGGACGACAGAGCTGCCGACGAGGCTCGCCGGCTTGCACATGCAACGGCTAACGCAGGCCCCACTGTAACCGAAACCGCCACATCGCAAATATCGGGGCCGATGCGAATGCGCGGCGGATGACCAAACTGCTCAATCGGTCGCTGATCCGCCGCGGTCGAGTGCCGCCCGCCGCCCGGCAGCCGGCGCGCATAACCGGTAAAATGCGCACCCATGAAACCGGAAACCTGGCTGCCGCACGTAAGCGTCGCGGCGATCGTCGAGCGTGACGGGCGTTTCCTGCTGGTCGAGGAACACACCGCCGCCGGCCTGCGCCTGAACCAGCCTGCCGGCCACCTCGAGGCGGGCGAAACGCTGCTGGAAGCGGTGATCCGCGAAACGCTCGAGGAAACCGGCCATCCGTTCGCGCCCGAGGCGCTCGTCGGTATGTACATGGCCCACTTCGAGCGGCCGGACCGCGCGGGCATCACCTACCTGCGCTTCACCTATTGCGGCGCGGGCGGCGAGCCCGACCCGGCGAGTTCGCTCGACCCCGACATCGTCCGCACGCTGTGGATGAGCGCCGAAGAGTTGCGCGCATGCCCCGAGCGGCATCGCACGCCCCTCGTGATGCGGTGCATCGACGACTACCTGGCCGGCCGACGTTTCCCGCTCGACTTCGTTCACACGCATTCGGTCGGACCGAAGCGATAAGGCCGTCACGAGCGGCACCCAAGATCCATGCAGTCATGCAGCACCCAGTGAGCACCTTATGAGCAAGCGCAAAGTCGTAGTAGGCATGTCGGGCGGCGTCGATTCGTCGGTCACCGCGTGGCTCCTGAAGGAACAGGGCTACGACGTGGTCGGCCTGTTCATGAAGAACTGGGAAGACGACGACGACAGCGAATACTGCTCGACCCGCCAGGACTGGATCGACGTGGTGTCGGTGGCGGACCTGATCGGCATCGACGTGGAGGCGGTCAACTTCGCGGCCGAGTATAAGGACCGCGTGTTCGCCGAATTCCTGCGCGAGTATTCGGCCGGCCGCACGCCGAACCCGGACGTGCTGTGCAACGCCGAAATCAAGTTCAAGGCGTTCCTCGATCACGCGATGTCGCTCGGCGCGCAAACCATTGCGACCGGCCACTATGCGCGCGTGCGCGAGAATGACGGCCGCTTCGAGCTGCTCAAGGCGCTCGACCATACGAAAGATCAGTCGTACTTCCTGCATCGGCTGAACCAGGCGCAGCTGTCGAAAACGCTGTTCCCGCTCGGCGAAATTCCCAAGACGAAAGTGCGCGAGATCGCCGCGCAGATCGGTTTGCCGAACGCGAAGAAGAAGGATTCGACCGGCATCTGCTTCATCGGCGAGCGACCGTTCCGCGACTTCCTGAACCGCTATCTGCCGACCCGACCCGGCCCGATGAAGACCACCGACGGCAAAACCGTCGGCGAGCACATCGGCCTCGCGTTCTACACGTTCGGCCAGCGCAAGGGCATCGGCCTCGGCGGCAGCAAGGACGGCAGCGGCGAGCCGTGGTTCGCCGCGGGCAAGGACATTCCGACCAATACGCTGTACGTCGCGCAGGGGCACGATCATCCGTGGCTGCTGTGCCATACGCTGTCGGCGGGCAACACGAGCTGGGTCGCGGGCGAGCCGCCGGCCGACGGCTTCGCGTGCGGTGCAAAGACGCGCTACCGGCAGGCCGACGCGCGGTGCACGTTCAACGCGGCGACGACAGGCGGCTCCGGCGAAGGCCTGTTCGAGCTGACCTTCGACGCCGCGCAATGGGCCGTCACGCCGGGGCAATCGGCGGTGCTGTACGACGGCGACGTGTGCCTCGGCGGCGGCATCATCGAACGCGCGATGACGGGGCAGCCGGCCGAGCTGCCGCCGGATCAGGCGCCGAAACAGACACGCGCGCAGCGCCGCAAGCAGGCGCATCAGCCAAAGCAGCCGCCAGCTCCATCGCACGACGAACCGCAAGCCCCGCGGCAGAAAGCGGCGCTGCTCGGCGCGCGTTGATCGGTGCACCACGGCGAGCGCGGCGGGTCGCACCACGCCGACCCGCGCGCTGCACGCCATTCACCTCACACCCACTCGACGCAGTCACATACGCTTCACCTTCGCGTGCGACGCTTGGCCTCCATTCGCAGGCCTTATCTTCGGGCTTCCCCGGTCCGCGCCGCGCCGTGACCCACAGCCAGTTTTCCTTCGCGACGGATACCGCCCGCGCCCCCGCGCAAACGCTCCCGCCGCAATGATCTTCACCGCCCTGGAGTCCCCATGTTTTCTCGACGCTATCTGGCCATCTGGTGCGCAATCGCGCTCACCGCGGGATGTGCCGCGCTCGCCGCGACGCATCGCCTGTCGTGGTTCTGGATCATCGTGCCGGCCGCGCTCGTCGCACTCGGCGTGTTCGACCTGACCCAGCAACGCCACGCGATCCTGCGCAACTACCCGCTGTGGGGCCACCTGCGTTTCGTTTTCGAATTCATCCGCCCCGAGATCCGTCAGTATTTCGTCGAAGACGATACCGACGAGAAGCCGTTCTCGCGTGCGCAACGCAGCATCGTCTATCAGCGCGCGAAGAACGACGTCGACAGCCGGCCGTACGGCACGCGGATCGACGTGAAGGCGGTCGCGCACGAATGGATCAGCCACTCGCTCGCGCCGACCACGCTCGACGGTCACGACTTTCGCATCGTCGTCGGAGCGGATCGCGCGCAGCCCTATTCGATGTCGATCTTCAACGTATCGGCGATGAGCTTCGGCTCGTTGTCGGCCAACGCGATCATGGCGCTGAATCTCGGCGCGAAGAAAGGCAACTTCGCGCACGACACCGGCGAAGGCTCGATGTCGACATATCACCGCGAACATGGCGGCGACATCATCTGGGAGATCGCCTCCGGCTACTTCGGATGCCGTAACGACGACGGCACCTTCAACGCCCAAAAATTCGCCAGGCAGGCCGCCGAACCGCAGGTGAAGATGATCGAGGTGAAGCTGTCGCAAGGCGCGAAGCCCGGCCACGGCGGCGTGCTGCCGGCCGCGAAGATCACGCCCGAAATCGCCGAGACGCGCGGCGTGCCGATGGGCCGCGACTGCATTTCTCCGGCGACGCACTCCGAGTTCTCGACGCCGCGCGAGCTGCTCGAATTCGTCGAGCGGCTGCGCACGCTGTCGGGCGGCAAACCGACTGGCTTCAAGCTGTGCATCGGGCATCCATGGGAATTTTTCGGGATCGCGAAGGCGATGCTGGAAACGGGCATCCTGCCGGACTTCATCGTCGTCGACGGCGCGGAAGGCGGCACCGGCGCGGCGCCGCTCGAATTCACCGATCACGTCGGCGTGCCGTTGCAGGAAGGGCTGCTGCTCGTGCACAACACGCTGGTCGGCATCGGTCTGCGCCAGCGCATCCGCATCGGCGCGAGCGGCAAGATGATCACCGCGTTCGATATCGCGAAGACGCTCGCGATCGGCGCGGATTGGGTCAACGCAGCGCGCGGCTTCATGTTCGCGGTCGGCTGCATCCAGGCGCAGACCTGCCACACCGGCCGTTGCCCGACCGGCGTCGCGACCCAGGATCCGGTGCGCCAGCGCGCGCTCGTCGTGCCCGACAAGGCCGATCGCGTGTTCAACTTCCACCACAACACGCTGCACGCGCTACAGGAAATCATCCAGGCCGCCGGGCTCCGGCATCCGGCGGAACTGCGCGCGCATCACATCGTGCGGCGCGTCTCGTCGCATGAGGTGCGGCTGATGTCCGATCTGCTCAAGTATCTCGAACCGAACGATCTGCTCAACGGTAACTATCGCTATACGTTGTTCGAGACCTACTGGCCGATCGCGCAAAGCGATTCGTTCTCGCCGAAGGCGGAGTTGGCGGCGAGCTGAGCGCGCGCGGAGCCTTGCTGCGCCGCCCGTCGCCAAAAAAGCCGCAGCGCGGCCCGTCTGGCCCGCAAAACGGGCCGCGCACCTTCCTTTCCGTTAAAATCTCGGGTTTAGCACTTCGCTCCACGGCCCCCTCGCGCGCTTAGGCGCACGCGGCACGGCCCCATGCCCGAAAGGCACTTCATGCTCACGTTTCAGCAAATCATCCTGACCTTGCAGTCCTACTGGGACAAGCAGGGCTGCGCGTTGCTCCAGCCGATCGACATGGAAGTCGGCGCGGGCACCTCCCACGTCCACACGTTCCTGCGCGCAATCGGCCCCGAGCCGTGGCGCGCCGCCTACGTGCAGCCGTCGCGCCGCCCGAAGGACGGCCGCTACGGCGAGAACCCGAACCGTCTGCAGCACTACTACCAGTACCAGGTGGTGCTCAAGCCCGCACCGGAAAACATTCTCGACCTGTACCTCGGCTCGCTCGAAGCGCTCGGCTTCGACCTGAAGCAGAACGACGTGCGTTTCGTCGAGGACGACTGGGAAAATCCGACGCTCGGTGCGTGGGGTCTCGGCTGGGAAGTGTGGCTCAACGGCATGGAAGTGACGCAGTTCACGTACTTCCAGCAGGTCGGCGGTCTCGACTGCAAGCCGGTGCTCGGCGAAATCACCTACGGTCTCGAGCGCCTCGCGATGTATCTGCAGAAGGTCGAGAACGTCTACGACCTCGTCTGGACCGAGTGGGAAGAACAAGGCCCGAACGGCCCCGAACTGCGCCGCCTGACCTACGGCGACGTGTATCACCAGAACGAGGTCGAGCAGTCCACGTATAACTTCGAGCACGCGAACGTCGATCTGTTGTTCACCTTCTTCAACAGCTACGAAGCGGAAGCGAAGCGCATGATCGATGCGCAGATCGCGCTGCCCGCCTATGAACTCGTGCTGAAGGCCGGCCACACGTTCAACCTGCTCGACGCGCGCGGCGCGATTTCGGTCACCGAACGCGCGGCGTACATCGGCCGGATTCGCGCGCTGTCGCGTCTGGTCGCGCAGGCCTATTACGACTCGCGCGAAAAGCTCGGCTTCCCGATGCTCGGCAATCCGGTGCACGGCGTGCCCGGCCTCACGACCGACGCGCAGGAAGCCGCGATGCCCGCGTGGGCGCCGCCGCTGAAAGTCGAACGCAAGATCGATCAGGACTGACGAGAACTTCAACCAATGACTCAATCTCAACCCGCAACCCTGCTCGTCGAGCTGCTGACCGAAGAACTGCCGCCGAAGGCGCTCGCGCGTCTCGGCGACGCCTTTGCCGAAGGCATTGCGCAGCGCCTCGCGGCGCGCGACCTGATCGACGGCGAGCCGTCGTTCGAACGATTTGCGACGCCGCGTCGCCTCGCGGTGACGATTCACAACGTGCGCGCGCTCGCGCCGGAAAAACACGTGCGCGAAAAAGTGTTGCCCGTGTCCGTCGCGCTCGACAAAGACGGCCAGCCCACCGCGCCGCTCGCGAAGAAGCTCGCCGCGCTCGGCTTCCCCGACTTCACCGTGAGCGAGCTCGAACGCGCGCCGGACGGCAAGGCCGAAGCGTTCTTCCTGCGCTACGCGGCCCCGGGCGCGACGCTCGCCGATGGCCTGCAAGGCGCGCTCGACGAGACGCTCGCGAAGCTGCCGATCGCAAAGCCGATGACCTATCAGCGTCCGGACGGTTCGAGCGTGCAGTTCGTGCGCCCGGCGCATCGGCTGACCGCGTTGCACGGCGAAGAGATCGTGCCGGTGAGCGCGCTCGGCATCGACGCCGACGACACCACGCTCGGCCACCGCTTCCTGTCCGAAGGCTTCGTGCAGATCCAGCACGCGCAGTCGTATGCCGAAACGCTCGAACACAAGGGCCGCGTGATCGCGAGCTTCGCGAAGCGCAAGCAAGCGATCCGCTCGCAACTGCTCGAGCAGGCCGGTGAAGACGAGGTCGTGATGCCCGAAGCGCTGCTCGACGAGGTCACATCGCTGGTCGAATGGCCGGTCGTCTATGCGTGCCGCTTTGAGGACGAATTCCTGCAAGTGCCGCAGGAATGCCTGATCCTGACGATGCAGACGAATCAGAAGTACTTCGCGCTGACCGATGCGAACGGCAAGCTGCGCTCGCGCTTTCTGATCGTCTCGAACATCGAGACGGCGACGCCGGTCGAGATCGTCGAAGGCAATGAGCGCGTGGTGCGCCCGCGCCTCGCCGACGCGAAGTTCTTCTTCACGCAGGACAAGAAGAAGCCGCTCGCGGCTCGCGTGCCGCTGCTCGCGAACGTGGTCTATCACAACAAGCTCGGCTCGGCGCTGCAACGCGTGGAGCGGCTCGAAGGACTGGCCGGCGCGATCGCGACACTGACCGGCGCCGACGTCGCGCTGGCCAAGCGCGCCGCGCGCCTCGCGAAGGCCGACCTGATCACCGACATGGTCGGCGAATTCCCCGAGCTGCAAGGCACGATGGGCACGTACTACGCGCGCCACGACGGCGAGCCGGAAGAAGTGGCGCTGGCGTGTTCGGAACACTACCTGCCGCGCTTCTCCGGCGACGCTTTGCCCACCACCGCGACCGGCACCGTCGTCGCGCTCGCGGACAAGCTCGAAACGCTGGTCGGCATCTGGGGCATCGGCCTGCAGCCCACCGGCGAGAAAGACCCGTTCGCGCTGCGCCGTCATGCGCTCGGCGTGCTGCGCATTCTGGTCGAGAAGCAGTTGAACGTCGACTTCGTCGAGCTGCTGCGCGCCGCTTATGCGCAATTCGCCAGCGTGCCGAACGTGGCCGATTCGACCGACGCGATCTACGTGTTCAGCATGGATCGCCTGCGCGGCCTGCTGCGTGAACGCGGCTATGCAGCCGGCGAAATCGACGCGGTGCTCGCGCTGAACCCGACGCGGCTCGACGACATCGTCGCGCGCCTCGATGCGGTGCGCGAATTCGCGTCGCTCGCGGAAGCCGCATCGCTAGCGGCGGCCAATAAGCGTATCTCGAACATCCTGAAGAAGTCGGAAGGCGTGACGAACGGCGGCGTGCAGCCCGGATTGCTCACCGAAGCAGCGGAGCAGGCGCTCAACGCGCAGCTCGAACAGGTGACGCCGCGCGTGCAATCGCAACTGGCCGTGCGCGACTACACCGGCGCGCTGACGGCACTGGCCGCGCTGCGCGAGCCGGTCGATAAGTTCTTCAATGACGTGATGGTCAACGCCGAAGACCCGGCGTTGCGCGCGAACCGCCTGGCTCTGCTCGGCGCTCTGCATCAGCAGATGAACTGCGTCGCCGATATTTCCCGACTCGCCGCCTGAGCACCGCGCCATGCCGATCAAGAAAGTGGTGATCCTCGACCGCGACGGCGTGATCAACGCCGACTCCGACGCGTTCATCAAGTCGCCCGACGAATGGGTCGCGCTGCCAGGCGCGCTGGAAGCGATCGCGCGCCTGAACCAGGCGGGCTATCGCGTCGCGATCGCGACGAACCAGTCAGGCATCGGTCGCGGCCTATTCGACATGGACGCGTTGAACGCGATGCATCTCAAGATGCACCGGATGGCGGCAGCGGTCGGCGCGCGCATCGAAGCGGTGTTCTTCTGCCCGCATACGGCGGAAGATCACTGCGAATGCCGTAAACCGAAACCCGGCATGCTGAAGATGATCACCGAGCGTTTCGAGATCGATCCGGCGCATACGCCGACGGTCGGCGATTCGCTGCGCGATCTGCAAGCGGGCGCCGCGCTCGGTCACCCGGTGCATCTGGTGTTGACCGGCAAGGGCCGCAAGACCCTCGCCGCGGGCGGCCTGCCCGAAGGCACGATCGTTCACGACGACCTGCGCGCGTTCGCGCTCGACTTTCTCGCCGACGTTCAGGAATAAACGCGCGCACCGCGCGCTCCCAACCCTCACCGACCACGCCGATGCGCTTTATCCGCTCCCTGCTGCTGCTGATCTATTTC
The DNA here is from genome assembly GCF_001865575.2 of Paraburkholderia sprentiae WSM5005. Classification (NCBI taxonomy): domain Bacteria; kingdom Pseudomonadati; phylum Pseudomonadota; class Betaproteobacteria; order Burkholderiales; family Burkholderiaceae; genus Paraburkholderia; species Paraburkholderia sprentiae. The sequence goes on along the minus strand of NZ_CP017561.2, from coordinate 430,356 downwards.
GTTGTGGTCACGGTGCCGTACGCGACCGCGTGCTTCATCGCATTCCCGTTCCTGCGCGCGGAAAACCGCTACTGGATGGCGGCCGGCTGGTGTCGCCTCACGCTGTGGGCCGTGCGCTACCTCAATGGCATCCGCTACCGTATCGAAGGTTTCGAGAACCTGCCCAACGGGCCGGCCGTGCTGCTGTCGAAGCATCAGTCGGCGTGGGAAACGCTCGCGTTTCCGGCGATCATGCCGCGCCCGCTGTGCTACGTGTTCAAGCGCGAGCTTTTGTATGTGCCGTTCTTCGGCTGGGCGCTCGGCATGCTGAAGATGGTTCACATCAACCGCAAGGCAGGCAAATACGCGTTCGTATCGGTCACGAACCAGGGCAAGGCCCGCATGGCCGAAGGCGCATGGGTCATCATGTTTCCGGAAGGCACGCGCACGCCGACCGGCAAGCAGGGCAAGTACAAGACCGGCGGCGCGCGCTTCGCGATCGCGACCGGTGCGCCCGTCGTGCCGATCGCGCACAACGCGGGTCGCGTGTGGCCGCGCAACTCGTTTCTTAAATATCCGGGTATAGTCACGGTGTCGATTGGCAAGCCGATCGACACGACGGGGCTCACGCCCGACGAAGTGAACACGCGCGTCGAACAGTGGATCGAAGCCGAAATGCGCCGCATCGATCCGACTGCCTACAGCGCGGCGGCCAACGGTTCCGCCGCTGCTCCCATCTGACGCGCCACGCCCTCGAAGCCCGAAGGCGTATTGCGCGAAGCGAAGCCGATGCAGAAGTCTCCCACGCCGCACCCCGCCGCGGCGCTCGAAAACCGGCAGCTCGATCTCCCGCTCTTCGCCGAGCCGGGGTCGACGTCGTCGTCTCCTTCGCCTTCCGCGCCGGGTTCACCGGGCTCCGCGCCGGCCCTGCCGCCCACCGCGCGGCTCGCGCCGGACGGCAGCAAGCTGCGCAGTCTCACCATCGGTTCACGCACGCTGCATTACGCGCTCAAGCGTTCCGCCCGCCGCTCGATCGGCTTTGCGATCGACAGCAGCGGTCTCACGATCACCGCGCCGCGCTGGGTCACGCTCGCCGATATCGAAACCGCGATCACCGAAAAACAGCGCTGGATCTTTACGAAGCTGATCGAATGGCAAACGCGCGTCGAGCAGCGCGCGCTGCCGAAGATCGACTGGAAAGACGGCGCTGAAGTGCCTTACCTCGGTCAGCCGGTGCGCGTGACGCTCGGCGCGCCGCAAGGCATGTTGGCGTTCAGCGCCGAACATGGCGCGCTGCAATTGCCGCTGCCGTCGCAAGCCGACCCGCAGCAGATCAAGGATCGTGTACAGGGCTGGCTGCAAGGCGAAGCGAAGCGGCTGTTCGGCGAGCGTCTCGCGATTTACGCGCAAAAGCTCGGCGTCAACTATCGCGCGTATGGGTTGTCTTCGGCGGCGACGCGCTGGGGCAGTTGTTCCAGCGACGGCAAGATCCGCCTGAACTGGCGGCTGATTCACTTTCCGCTGTCGATCATCGATTACGTCGTCGCGCACGAACTGTCACATCTGCGCGAGATGAATCACAGTCCGCGTTTCTGGCAGACGGTCGAATCGATTTTTCCGGAATTCCGCGAGGCGCGGCAGACACTGAAGTCGCATCCGCCGGAGTTGTTGCCGACGCTTTGAAGCCGGGCGCTATCTCTGCGAGAGTGCCTTCGCGGACTGCAAAAGATCGTCGAGCATCGCGCCGCGTCTGTCCGGACTCGTGTCGCGGCCGGTCATGAAACACAGCGCTGCGATCGGCAGGCCGGCGCGATCGCGAATCGGCGCGGCCATGCAAAGCCTGAACGCATTCGAGAGTCCTTCGGTGCAGCAATAGCCCTGTTCTTTGGCGCCCTGCACATCCTTCAGGAAGTCGTCGAATTCGATCTTCACGCCGTTGTCGAGGATGAAATCTTCGGCCGGAATGAGCGCGCGAATCTCGTCGGCGTTCAGGTGACCTAGCAGCAGACGTCCGGTGGCGGTCCATGGAATCGGCACTCTCACGCCGATGTCCGAACTGATGTTGAATGGCCGGGCACTGTTCTCGGACAACACGACCGTGTACTTGTTGCCTTCCAGCATGCACAGCTGCGTGGTCTCGTCGTACTTCCTCACCAATGCGAGAATGGATTGATGCGCGCGGCTGATCAGATCGTTGTGCGTTGCATAGTCGGACCCGTAGTAGTGCATCTCGCGTCCGAAGAACACGCTCCCATCCGCAGCCGTTTCGAGCCAGCCCACCTCCGCGAGAATCGCAACCAGCTCGTAAATGCTCGAACGCGGTGCGCCGGTTGCCTCGATTAACTCGCGCATCGTCAGTGGGCGTTGGGCAATATGCAATTGCCTGAACATCGCGATGACGCGGTCCACGCCTCTCGCCCGTGACGATTCTGTATCAGCCATGCATTCACTCCGTCAAGCGTTCATCCGAGCGGTTGTCTTTCAAGCGGCGCGAGATCGTCGCGCGGCAGACCCGACAGCGACTTGCACACCGCGCTGGTCAATGGTCGAGAACTCTATGCAGAAACTGCCGGGTGCGTTCGTTCGCCGGATCGACGAAGATTTGCTCCGGATCGCCCTGCTCGGCGATGACGCCTTTGTCCATGAACACGACACGGTCGGCGGTCTTGCGGGCAAAGCCCATTTCATGCGTGACGACGACCATCGTCATGCCGTCGCGCGCGAGTCCACGCATCACCTCGGTGACCTCGCCGACCAGTTCCGGGTCCAGCGCGGACGTCGCCTCGTCGAAGAACATGATGCCGGGCTCGACCGCGAGCGCCCGCGCAATCGCCACGCGCTGCTGCTGACCGCCCGACAGCTGGCTCGGATAATGTTCCGCGCGGTCCGCGAGCCCGACACGGTCGAGCGCGTCCATCGCGCGCTTACGCGCGTCGGCCGGACTCATGCGGCGCGCCTTGATCAGCGCGAGCGTGACATTGCCGAGCGCGGTCTTGTGCGGAAACAGATTGAACTGCTGGAAGACCATGCCGACGTGGCCACGAATCTCTCGTGCCCGCCGCGGATCATGCAACGGCACCTCGTTGACCCAGACCTCGCCGGAATCGGTCGTCTCCAGTCCCGCCATGATGCGCAGGACGGTGCTCTTGCCCGAGCCGGACGCGCCGATCAGTACCAGCACTTCACCCGAGCGGACCTCGAGATTGATTTCGTTCAACACGCGGGTCGAACCGAATGCTTTACTGACGCCCGTCAGTGAAATGATGGGCCTGGGTTGACTTTCGTTACTCACGACAATCTCCTGCGGTCATGGTGGCGTACCCATTGCGAGAGCGGGAAGCACACGACGAAGTAAATGAGCGCGACGAGTCCGTAGATTTCGACGGGCTTTCCGATCCGGTCGACGATGGCCTGACCACCGTGCATCAACTCGGACATGCCGATCATGCTGACGATCGACGTGTCCTTGATGAGCGACAGATACTGACCGACGAGCGGCGGCAGCACGATCTTGCCGGTCTGCGGCAGCACGACGAACGAGAACGCCTGAGCCCGCGTGAGGCCAAGGATCTGGGATACCTCCCATTGCCCTTTGGGTACCGACTCGATGCCCGAGCGGAAGATTTCGGCGATGTAGGCCCCCTGGTACACGCTCAAACCGATCGCGCCGGCGGCGAACACGTCGATCGCATAACCGAAATACGACACGCCGAAATAGATGAACATCAGCGTGATCAGTACCGGCGTGCCGCGAAACAGCTCCGTATAGAGTCTGGCGATGCGGGACGTGCCCCACGGCCCGAACGTGCGCAACACTGCGGCGAAAAGACCGATCAGCGTGCTGCCCACGATGGCCGCAACCGAGAGCAGCAGCGTCGTCACCAGACCTTGCAGCAGGATGGAGAAACTGGTTTTCAGCAATTCGACTGACATGATCCAACTCCAATCCGGGAATCAGGCCCGCTTCGTCCGGCGCATGAAACCTCTGCCGAAACCGGTGCGCGCCGGCATCGCGAGGGGAGGATGAAAAATCCGCGCTCCGAGCTGGCCGGCAAGCCAGGACAGCGCGTTACTGAGCACGAGATACGCGACGAGCGTCACGCTGAACGTCTGAAGGTACAAAAGCGTGCGCGAGTTGATCACGGTCGCGGTGCCGGTCAACTCCGGCAACGCAATGGCGGACAGCAGCGACGTACCGAGCAGCAGCTGGATCAGGTAGTTGACGATGGCTGGATAGACCGCGCGGGTTGCCTGCGGCAGCACGACCTCGGCGAAGATCTGCGCGGGCTCGAGTCCGAGCAGGCCGGCCGCCTCGAGTTGGCCGCGCGGCACCGACTGTATGCCGGCGCGGAACACTTCCGACAGGTAAGCACCCACGTTCACGCCGAGTGCAATGACGCCCGCCCAATACGCGTCGAGCGAAATGCCCGCCGATGGCAAACCGAAGAAAACGATGAAGATCTGCAGGAGCACGGGCGTATTGCGGATGATCTCGACGTAGCCACGAGCAATCCACCGAATCAGCGCGAGCGGAGAAGCACTGGCGAGCGCGGTCAGCAAACCAAGCAGTACCGCCAGCACGAACGCCAGCACGGTCACCTGCAACGTCAGCCAGCTCGCGCTCAGGAACTCGGGCACGTAGCCCCATAAAGTCAGCCATTCGTAACTCATCGCGTACTCCCCACCGTTCGGGCTTCGTCAGATACCGGCATCTGCCGCTCGTCAAAATTGCGGATTGAGCGGGTAACGCGGATCGGTGCCGAACCACTTGTTGTAGAGCTGCGCGTTGAGCTTCGATGCATTGATGTTGAAGAGGAACAGATTCAGGTAATTGAGCCATTCCTGATCACCGGCCTTGACGCCGAAGCCGTTGTATTCGAGCGGCACCAGCGCTTCGTTGGTGACCGCGAGTTCCGGGTCGAGCTTGGCCTGATACGCAAGGAAGTTGTTGTCCTCGATCATCGCGTCGGCCTGCCCCTGCTTGACCGCGAGAATCGCGGCCTGCGAGCTGTCGTATTCCTGGATCTTGATCGGGATATTCAGCGAGCGAACTTCGTCGCCATTGGTCGAGCCCTTGACCGTCGCGATCGTGCGACCGCCCATGTCCTTGACCGACTGAATGCCGCTATTTTTTCTGACCAGCAGCGCTTCGCTGGCCACCACGTACGGGGCCGTGAATTCGATCACCTTCGCGCGCTCCAGATTGCGGGTGAAATTGCAGAACACGACATCCACTTTGCTGGTCTGCAAATTCGGAATCCGGTTCGCGCTCGTCGTATTCACGACCTCGAGCTTCACGCCCATCTGCTTCGCGAGTTCCTTCGCGAGGTCGACGTCATAGCCGTCCGGTTGGCCGTCCTTGTTATAGAAGCCGAAGGGTGCGAACGTCAGGCAGTCGCCGACGCGCAGCGTGCCCCGCTGCAACACGGCCTGAAGCGTCGACGGCGATGCTGCTGCGCTCTGAGCGGGCGTGGCGACCTTGGTGCAGCCTGTGATGGCCAGCAAACCAGCGACCGCGAATAGAAAGGCGGCTTTGGCGCCTCGTTGGGCAAGTTTCATGTGCAGGGGTCCTAAGCGGGGAGGAGTATTCCGGAGCGGACGAATCGGCTTCAGCGCCTTTCGGCACGCTCGAAACTCGCCGGTCGCGCATGTCTGTCCGATATATCAGACGACGATCTGACGAATCGGATTGAGGAAGAGTGTTGGGCGCTAATATCGATCGGGCAACTGGACACAACCCCTATTGCGGTCTCTTTTTTGGCCGAATACGCCGGATCGATGAGGCGTGGCGAGCATGGCGCTCGAGGTATGAGGCAATCATTTACAATTGCCACAACTCAACGCATTTATCGACAAACCACCAAAGGACTATTCATGCGCATCTTGCATACCATGCTTCGCGTCGGTGATCTGGACGCGTCGATCCGTTTCTACACGGAAGTTCTCGGCATGCGCCTGCTTCGTAGGAGCGACTACCCGGACGGCAAGTTCACGCTCGCATTCGTTGGTTACGAGGACGAATCCGAAGGCGCGGCCATCGAACTGACCCATAACTGGGACACGAGCCAGTACGACCTCGGAACCGGGTACGGCCACATCGCCCTCGAGGTCGACGACGCCTACGCAGCGTGTGATGAAGTGAAAAAACGCGGGGGTGTGGTAACTCGCGAGGCGGGACCCATGAAACACGGCACGACGGTCATCGCGTTCGTCGCCGATCCGGACGGCTACAAGATCGAGCTGATCCAGAAGAAGGGACGCGTCGACTGATGCACGGTGGCGCGCGGCACCGGGCGTCGGATCGCCCAGCCAGGTTTGCCACCGCATGGCCTTCGTCGCGCAGCGAAGCCGCCGGCTCGCCGCGCGCTCTCAACCTCGCCGCAACGCCACGCCATCGTCCATGAGCACCACCGCCCTGCCCACGCGCCGCGCGCCGGATCGTTTCGCGATCCTGCTGATGGTCGGTCTCTGCGCGATCTGGGGACTTCAGCAGGTGGCGATCAAGAGCACCAACGCGGCGGTGCCGCCGGTCTTTCAGGCGGGGCTGCGCTCGGCGATCGCATCGGTGCTCGTGTGGGCTTGGGCGCGCTCGCGCGGTACGCCGCTCTTTCGCGATGACGGCACGCTTGGCGCCGGCCTGCTTGCGGGCGTGCTGTTCGCAGCCGAATTCATCTGCATCTTTCTCGGCCTGACGCTGACGAGCGCGTCGCGCATGGCGGTCTTTCTGTACACAGCGCCGTGTTTCACGGCGCTCGGCCTGCACTGGTTCGTCGACGGCGAACGGATGCGCCGCATTCAGTGGCTCGGCATTATCGTCGCGTTCGCCGGGATGGCGCTCGCGTTCGCGGACGGCTTCGTGCATGCCGGTCCGGGCGCGAGCGGGGCTCAGGGCTCGACGCTCGCGGGCGCCGCCGGGGATGCGCTCGGTGTGCTCGCCGGCATCACATGGGCCGCGACTACCGTGGTAGTGCGCGGTTCGCGGCTCGCGCATACGAGCGCGAGCAAGACTCTGCTCTATCAGCTGATGGTGTCGGCCGTGGTATTGCTCGCACTGGCGCTCGGACTCGGCCAGGCGCGCGTGGAAAACGTGACGCCGCTAGCGCTCGCGAGTCTCGCGTATCAGGCAGTGATCGTCGCGTTCGTCAGCTATCTGCTGTGGTTCTGGCTGCTCACGCGTTATATCGCGTCGCGTCTGTCGGTGTTTTCGTTTCTGACGCCGCTCTTTGGCGTGAGCTTCGGCGTGCTGCTTCTACGCGAATCGTTCAGCGCGGGCTTTCTGATCGCCGCGCTGCTGGTGCTGATCGGCATCGCGCTCGTCAACGCGCCGGCAAAGCGGCAAGCGGTTTGACAGCGGCGGCTGGCCGCTGTCGAAGCGCCATGCCACTTTGCGACGGCACCTCGCCGCTTGCGCTGCGATCATTCCGGCGCAGCCGCGGAGCGGGCCGCCACCGCCTGCGCAACGCTCACGTATTCGGCAACCGGTACGTCCTCCGCGCGGCGTTGCAAATCGAAGCTGAGCGCGTCGAAATCGACGGTATCGCGCAGCGCGGCAAGCGTGTTGCGCAGCATCTTGCGACGCTGCGAGAACGCCGCCGTGACCACCTCGCCGAGCACGCTTTCGTCGACCGCCGGCAATTCGTGCCGCTCGTACGGGATCATCCGCACGATCGCTGAATCGACCTTCGGCGGCGGTTGGAATGACTCGGGCGGCACATCGAGCTGCTTGTCGATCACGTAGCGGTATTGCAGCATCACCGACAGTCGACCGAACGCCTTCGTGCCCGGCTCCGCGACCATCCGCTCGACCACCTCGTTCTGCAGCATGAAGTGCTGATCGATCACGCGCTCCGCGAATGTCGCGAGATGAAACAGCAGCGGGCTCGAAATGTTGTACGGCAGATTGCCGACGATGCGCAGCGACGCCTTCTCGCCAGGTGCCGCAAGCGAGCCGAAGTCGAACTCGAGCGCGTCGCCCGCGTGCAGTTCGAGCAGGTCGCCGAATTTCGTTTTGAGACGACCGATCAGATCGCGGTCGAGTTCTACCGCGTGCAGCGGCGCCTCGGGGGTTGCGAGCCGCTCGATCAGCGGCTCGGTCAGCGCGCCGAGGCCTGGACCGATTTCGACCATGCGCTCGCCGCGCTGCGGCCGGATCACGTCGACGATCGAATCGATCACGCCCATATCGACCAGAAAGTTCTGACCGAAACGCTTGCGCGCGAAATGGCCCTGGTGCCGGCCTTGCTGTCTGCTGGTGGACATCGGAGAAACGCTAGAAAAGAAACTGCTTGAGAATGAAAGGCGTCGCGGTGGAAATACGTCGCCGCGCGGCGCGTCACGCGCACCGCAACCGCTCACGTCACGCGCGGGTCAGCCCGCGCGACGATGCTGCGCCATCGACACCGCGGTGTCGATCGCGGCCATCAGGCTGCCCGCGTCGGCGCGGCCGGTGCCGGCCAGATCGAGCGCGGTGCCATGATCGACCGACGTGCGGATGATCGGCAGGCCGAGCGTCACGTTGATCCCTTCGCCGAACGTCGCGAATTTCAGCACCGGCAGGCCCTGGTCGTGGAACATCGCGAGCACGCAATCGGCTTCGTCGAGATAGCGCGGCTGAAACAGCGTGTCGGCCGGATAGGGACCGGGCGCGTCGATACCCTCGCCGTTCGCTTGCCGCAACGCCGGCGTGATCACGTCGATTTCCTCGCGGCCCAGATAGCCGTTTTCGCCCGCGTGCGGATTGAGCCCCGTCACGAGGATGCGCGGCGCGGGTAAGCCGAAGTGGTGGCGCAGGTCGTGATCGATGATGCGCAGGGTCGCGACGAGGCTGTCGATCGTCAAAGCGGCCGGCACGTCCTTCAACGGCAGATGCGTGGTCGCGAGCGCCACCCGCAGCGGGCGTTTGCCGGTGCCCGCGAGCATCATCACGACGCGCGGCGTATGGGTGCGCTCGGCCAGATATTCGGTGTGGCCGGTGAACGGCACGCCTGCGTCGTTGATCGTGCTTTTTTGCAGCGGCGCGGTGACGATCGCGTCGAACGTGCCGGCCACCGCGCCGTCGATCGCCGCATCGAGCAGATCGAGCACATAGCGGCCGTTCGAGGCGTCGAGCTTGCCCGCCTGCGCCGGTGCGCCAAGCACGTGATGCTCGAGCCGCACGCGCGGGCCCTGAGCGAGCAGCGCGGCCCAATCGACGCCGACCGCGCGGGCCCGCTCGGCGATCAGCTGCGCGTCGCTCAGCACAGTGAATTGCGCGTGAGGCCAGTGCGCCGCCGCGCCGGCCAGCGCCTGCGCGGTCAGTTCGGGACCGACGCCGGCAGGCTCGCCGGTCGTGATCGCGATCTGCAGCGGGCGGTGGGCGGACTGGGCAGCGCTTGTCATGGCCTTGGCTCTATTACTGCACGCTCGCCGTAGTCGGCTTGATTTCGACGTACGCGGTGTCGCGCAACTCGCGCAGCCAGTCGGCGTAGGCCTGTTCCGCCTTGCGCTGGCCGATGGCCTGGCGTGCGAGATCCATCTGCTGAGCAACCGAGCCTTCCGCATCGCGGCGGCCGAGCACCTGGATCAGGTGGTAGCCGTATTCGCTGCGCACCGGCTCGCTAATCTGATTGTCCTGCAGCGAGTTCATCGCGCGCTCGAATTCGGGCACCGTCTCGCCCGGGCTGATCCAGCCGAGATCGCCGCCTTGCGATGCGGAGCCGTCCTGCGAGTAGGTGCGCGCGAACTTCGCGAAGTCGCCGCCTGCGGCGATCTGGTTGCGGATATCGAGCAGCTTCTGACGTGCCTGCGGTTCGGACAGACCATCGCCGACGCGCAGCAGAATGTGGCGCACGTGCGTCTGTACGAGCTTCGGCGCGTCCGAGCTGGTGCCCTGGCCGGCGCGGCGCTCGACCAGACGCACGATCTCGAAGCCGTCGTTGGTGCGGACCAGATCCGGATTGACCTCGCCCGGACGCAGCGCCGACGCGGCCTTCACGAACTCGGGCGGCAACTTCGACGGCGCGAGGAAGCCGAGATCGCCGCCGTTTTTCGACGCATCCGGCGCCTGCGAATTGGCTTTCGCGAGCTTTTCGAAATCCGCGCCGCCCTTCGCTTCGGCGAGCAATCCCTCGGCCTTCTTTTGCGCTGCTTCGATGTCGGTCTCCGACGCGTTCAACGGCGCCTTGACGAAAATGTGCTGGATGTGCAGGTCGTTCGTCTGGCCGGCGCCCGGGCCGCGCTGGCTGGCGATGTAGTTGGCGACCTCGGCGTCCGTCACCGTGATCTTGCTGTCCACTTCCTTCTCGCGCAGACGCGACAGCGTCAGTTCCGTGCGCGCGTCGTTCGAGAAAGTGGTCCAGGGCACGCCTTGCGCCTCGATGCGTGCGCGGTACATTTCGAGCGACATGTTGTTCGCTTGCGCGAGACGCTCGAGCGTGCGCTGCACGGCTGCGTCGTCGATGGTGATGCCGTCTTCCTTGGCCTTTTGCAGCTGGATGCGCTCGAGCACCATCTGCGTGAGCACCTGCTGGCGCAGCTGGTCCATCGGCGGGACCGGAGCGTTCTGCTGGTTCAGCCGGTGCGCGATCAGGCCGGCCCGCTCGTCGAGTTCGCGCTGCGTGATGACACCGTTGTTGACCACCGCGGCGATCGTGTCGACCGTCTGGCCGCTATTGCCGCCCAATGCCTGCGCCTGTACCGACGCAACTGGAACGAAGGACGCCGCGGCGACGAGACCCGCCGCGAGTACTGCCAAGCGAAGCTGTTTCATGATTGCCACAGATACTCCAATGATGTCGGGCGCTTCGCCCGTCTTTTCGCAAGCCGTGAATGACCGGGCGACCGTCATTCGTAGTTGGTGAACCGCGACTCCGGCGGCGGCGGCGGCGGCAACGGCGTATAGCCGGCCACGCTGCTGCGGAACGCGGTCATCAGCCCATTGTCGACGCTCGACAAGCCCTTGAACGTCAACTGCGCCAGGAACCGCGTGCTCGACTGGTTCTGTCCCGACGTGTTCAGGCCGTTCGCATAGCGCTGGATGCCGGCGCCGAGCGTCCAGCAGTCCGCGTCGTATTGCAGGCCGACCAGGCCGTCGACGATGCGGTGGCCACCCACGTCGTAATTGAACCGGCCGACCCCGTACATCCGATGCGACAGCGGCCATTGGCCCGAAATCAGCACCTGATTGATCGGCTGGTTGTCGAGCGTGGTGTTGGCACGCGTATAGCGGTAGGCGACGTTGATGACCTTGCCGCTCTCCGGACTGAACCCGAAGCCGACACTCGTCTTCGTGAGCTGGTTATTGTCCGCATTATATTGGAACGCCGTTTCCGAAGCGAAACCGGCGCCCAGCTTGATCGACGCACCCGCGATCAGGTCCGAGTGCGTGGCCTGGGTACTGGTCTGGGTCGGCGTCAGCGTAACGCGCTGATCCCGGAAGTAGTACTGCTGCGCGATCACGAAGCGCGCGCGTTCGTCGCCGGTGGACGCGTTGATGAAGCGCGTGGTGAGACCGACAGTCACGCGGTTCGCGTCGGCGATGCGGTCGTTACCGACGAAGGTATTCGGCGTGAAGATTTCCGCGAGACCGAAGTCGGATTCAGCGGTATCGAACAGCGGCGCGTTGTTCTGGTTGCGGTACGGCGTGTACACGTAGTACAGGCGCGGTTCCAGCGTCTGGATATAGTCCGCGCCGAAAATGCGCACCGAGCGCTCGAACGTCAGTCCCGTGTCGAACGTGAAGGTCGGAATCGACTCGGTGAAATTCTTCTGCGCCCCCGGCACGTTCGCCAGATCGGTGCCGATGTTGTTCAGGTTGTACGACGCAAAGTGCCACTGCACCTTTGGCGTGACGAAGTAGCCCGGCCCCACCACCGAGTACGACAGGTACGGGTTGAACACCACCCGCTGGCCTTCGCTCAGATCCGCGGTGGTGATACGGAAGTTCGTGTAGTCGGCCTCGGCGCCGAAATCGAAGCCGCCGATGTTGTACTTCGCGTACTTGACGTTCAACTGCGGCTCGCGGCCGTACGGCGCGACCGACGGCTGCAGCGTCTGCCAGTGCTGCTCACGCGCGAGCACGGACCACGGTCCGTTGTTGTAGGTCAGCCCGGCTTCCTGCTGATACAGAAGCTGGGTGCCGTTCATGAACTGGTTGACCGACGACGACAGGTCTTCCGGGTACGTGTTGTCCGACACCCGGTTGTAATAAATGTAGCCGCCGAAGCCGTTACCGAAATTCTGGTTGTGCTGGATGTACACCGCGTAGCGGTTGGTCTTCGTCAGACGATCGTCGGGCAGAAATTCACCGGTGATCGATCCGGAATACGTCGGCGACAAATAGCGAAACGTGCTTTGCAACTGCACACCGCGCTTCGAGATCAGACGCGGCGTGACCGTCAGATCGCGATTCGGCGCGATATTGAAGTAATACGGTACCGAGAGCTCGAAACCGTTCGTCGAGCTCAGCGAGAACGTGGGCGGCAACAGGCCGCTGCGCCGATCGCCCGATAGCGGGAACGACAGCCATGGCGACGCGAACACCGGCACGCCCTGGAAGAACAGCACGCTGTTGTAGGCGACGCCTTCGTCCGCGCCGGTGTCGAAATCGAACTCGCTGCCCTTGATGTACCAGGCCGGATTGTCCGTGCACGCGCACGCCGTGTAGGTGCCCTGCGTGAACACCGAGCGCTCGGCGTCGAGCAGGTCGACGCGCTGCGCGCTGCCCGAGCCGCCCGTCAGCGTGAAGTGGTACTTCGGCGCGTTCATGAAGCCTTCGGTCGAATCGACGCGCAGATGCGCTTCGGGTCCGATGAAGGTATTGCCGGTATTGATCACGTGCACATTGCCGTATGCATCGGCCATGTCCGTGTCCTGGTCGTAGTGCAGCGCGTCGGCCTTGATCACGGCCGTGTTGTGGCGCACTTCCGCCGAGCCCTTGGCGGCCAGGTCCTGGTCGATCGTGCCGCTCGTGTGGTCGCCGAGCACGAAGGTGGCCGGCCGCTGGCCCGTTTGCAACGGATGCTCTTCGAGCTGCGGGGCAAGCTGCATGCCCCACGGCGGGTAGACCGCTTGCGGTTGCGCAGCTTCCCCCACCAGCTGGGCGTGCGCAAGCGCGGGCATCAGGCCCGGAACGGCGATCAACGCCGCAACGAGCCGCCTTTTGCGCGGCACTACTGCACAGGAAGGAGTGGTATCGGAAAGCTGTCTGGGCGGCATGTATCGTTTGGCGAGTCGACCCGTGCGCAAGTTTCCGTCGTCACGATCCACCGCCTGCACACCGCGACCGGGAGAGTCGGCTGCACGTCTGGATTGCCAATTTGCCGAATGATAAGGCGGGCGGTAAAACGGAGCACGCGAAAGCTGGCGTGTGAGCCGCGTCAAAAAAGTCGTGGGGTATTATATGGCAAGACGTTGCCCCCCAGAATTTGCCGCCGCTTTTCATGACGCTGCCTGCCATCCAAGACTTCACCGACACCCGTCTCTCCCTGCTCAAGGCCTGGCTGCAAGGCCACGCGGCGCGCCATGCGCTCGAGCCAGACACCCTCGTTCCGGCATCGTCCGACGCCAGTTTCCGCCGTTATTTCCGGCTTGCCGGTAAGGCTGCGCAAGGCAATGGCGCGGCCACGCTGATTGCCGTCGACGCGCCGCCGCCTGAAAAATGCCGCGAATTCGCGCAGATCGCGCAACTGCTCGAGGCTGCCGGCGTGCACGTGCCGCGCGTGCTCGAAGCCGACTTCGACGCGGGCTTCATGCTCGTCACCGATCTCGGCACCGCGTCGTACCTCGGCGCACTGACCGACGCGCAGGCCGCGGGCGACACCCGCGCGGCCCGCACGCTGATGCGCGACGCGCTCGACGCGCTGATCCGCTGGCAGCTCGCCTCGCGCGAAGACGTGCTGCCGCCGTTCGACGAAGCGTTCCTGCACCGCGAGCTGGAACTGATGCCCGAGTGGTTCATCGGCCGGCACCTCGGCCGCGAGCTCGACGCCGCCACGCGCACACTGCTCGATCGCACGTTCGCGCTGCTGATCGCGAGCGCGCGCGCCCAGCCGCAAAGCTTCATGCTGCGCGATTTCATGCCGCGTAATCTGATGATCGCCTCGGCGCCCAACCCGGTGAACCCCGGCGTGCTCGACTTCCAGGACGCGGTGTACGGACCGATCACGTACGACGTCGTGTCGCTGCTGCGCGACGCGTTCCTCAGCTGGGACGAGGCGTTCGAGCTCGACTGCTTCGCGTACTACTGGGAGCGCGCGAAAAAAGCCGGCCTGCCGGTCGATGCCGATTTCGGCGAGTTCTACCGCCAGCTCGAATGGATGGGGCTGCAGCGGCACATCAAGGTGCTCGGGTTGTTCTGCCGCATCAACTACCGCGACGGCAAGGCGCACTACATGAACGACCTGCCGCGCTTCATCGGCTATGCACGCAAGGTGGCGGAGCGCTATGCGCCGCTGCGCGGGTTCGCGAAACTGCTCGACGACCTGGAAGGCCGCGCGCAGGAAATCGGCTACACCTTCTGACCGATGACGATGTCCGTGAAGAAAGCGATGATTTTCGCCGCGGGCCGCGGCGAGCGCATGCGTCCGTTGACGGACGCATGCCCGAAGCCCTTACTCGAAGTGGGCGGCAAGCCGCTGATCGTGTGGCAGATCGAACGGCTCGCACGCGCCGGCATCCGCAGCATCGTGATCAATCATGCGTGGCTCGGCGCGCAGCTCGAAGCCGCGCTCGGCGACGGTTCGCGCTGGCAGGTGGAGCTACGCTACTCGCCCGAGCATGAGGCGCTCGAGACCGCGGGCGGCATCGCCCAGGCGCTGCCGCTACTGACCGATGACGGCGCGGACCACGTGTTCGTCGCGGTGGCCGGCGATGTATATACCGAATACGACTACGCCGCGCTGCATGCACGCGCCGGCGAGCTGAAGGCGCTGCCCGAGGCCGGCATGCATCTGGTGATGGTGCCGAATCCAACGTTTCATCCGAACGGCGACTTCGGTCTCGTCGACGGCCTGCTGTCGCTCGAGGCGCAGCCGCGCGTCACGTTCGGCAGTTTCGGGCTCTACGACACGCGCATGTTCCGCGATCTGCCGCGCGGCACGCGGCGCGCGCTGCGCCCGTATTACCGTGACACGATCGCGCGTGGGCTGGCGAGCGGCGAGCTGTATGAGGGCGTGTGGGAGAACGTCGGCACGCAGGCGCAGCTGGAAGCGCTCGATCGGCTGTTGCGCTCGCGCTGAGCTTTACTTCGCCGGGCTCTCGCTCGCGCCGACGGTTTCCGCCCCTTCCACCGCCTCCGGTGTCTGCGCGGCGCGCTGCTGCAACGCCCACATCTGCGCGAACAGACCGTTCGCGCGCAATAGCTCAGCGTGCGTGCCGCGCTCGACGATGCGCCCCTTGTCCATCACGATGATCTGCTGCGCGTGCACGACCGTCGACAGCCGGTGCGCGATGATCAGCGTCGTACGTTCGCGCGCGATCAGGTCGAGCTCGTGCTGGATCGCGCGCTCGGAGCGCGAATCGAGCGCGGACGTCGCTTCGTCGAACAGCAGGATCGGCGGATTCTTCAGGATGGTTCGCGCAATCGCGACGCGCTGTTTTTCACCGCCGGAGAGCTTGAGCCCGCGCTCGCCGACCGGCGTGTCGTAGCCCTTCGGCAGACTTTCGATGAACTCGTGGATATGTGCGGCGCGCGCCGCCGCGATCACTTCGTCGCGCGTGGCCGACGGCCGCCCGTACGCGATGTTGTAGTAGATCGAGTCGTTGAACAATACCGTGTCCTGCGGCACGATGCCGATCGACGCGCGCAGCGAATCCTGCGCGACGTCGCGGATGTCCTGCCCGTCGATCCGGATCGCGCCGCCCGCCGCGCGGTCCAGATCGTAGAAACGAAATAGCAGCCGCGCGAGCGTCGACTTGCCCGAGCCGCTGTGGCCGACCACCGCCGTCGTCGTGCCGGCCGCGATCGTGAAGCTGACGTCGTGCAGAATCTGCCGCGCAGGCTCGTACGCGAATCTCACGTTGTCGAAGCGCACCTGCGCGCCGCTTACCTGCAGGGCCACCGCATCGGGCGCGTCGGGCACTTCCTGCGGCGCGCCGAGCAGCGAGAACATGCGGTCCATGTCGGTCAAGCTCTGCTTCAGCTCGCGATAGACCACACCGAGAAAATTCAGCGGAATATACAGCTGTAGCATGAACGTGTTGATCAGCACCAGGTCGCCCAGCGTCAAGCGTCCGGCCATCACGCCCTGGGTCGCGCGCCACAGGATGAACACGAGCCCGGTGCCGATGATCGCCTGCTGCCCGAAGTTCAGCGCCGACAACGAGCGCTGCGACTTGATCGCCGCCGCGCGGTAGCGCTTCAGATTTTCGTCGTAACGGCTCGCCTCCCACTCCTCGTTGCCGAAGTACTTGACGGTCTCGTAGTTGAGCAGCGAGTCGATCGCGCGCGAATTCGCTTTCGAATCGAGTTCGTTCATCGTGCGGCGAAAGTGCGTGCGCCACTCGGTGACCTTCACCGTGAACACGATGTACACCGCGAGCGCGACGAACGTGACGATCGCGTAATAGGCCTCGTATTTGACGACGAAAAAGCCCAGCACGAGACCGACTTCGACGAGCGTCGGCAGGATGCTGTACAGCGAATAGGAAATCAGTTGCGTGATGCCGCGCGTGCCGCGTTCGATATCGCGCGACATGCCGCCCGTCTGCCGCTCCAGATGAAAGCGCAGCGACAGCCCGTGCAGATGGCGGAACACCTTCAGCGCGAGTTGGCGCACCGCGCTTTCCGTCACTTTCGAAAACAGCATTTCGCGCAATTCGGTGAAGAGCGACGTCGATAGCCGCACCACCGCATACGCGACCACCAGCAAGCCGACCCCGCCGAGCAGCACGATGCCGGGCGCATCCTGCGCGCGGCCGAGCGCGGTCAGATGCCGGACCGACGCGAGGCTATCGACGATGCGCTTCATCACGATCGGCACGCCGAGGTTCGCGACCTTCGCGCCGATCAGGCAGCTGAGCGCGAAGCCGACCCGCCATTTGTAGGTCGCGAGGTACGGCAGCAGCGACAGGATAGTCTGCCAATCGTTGCGAGGTTGGGTGGAAATCGGCGAGGGTTCGGAGGAAGGCGTGCGGCGCATAAATCGTGGGGAGAGTGTGGACCTGCCGGAGTTCGCAGCGGCGCGCAGCTTGCGCGCTTCACTGGGCGCTTTCCCGTACAATTCCTGATCTTCGTATTGTCGCAGAAGCCGGCTGGCGCCGCTTTTCATGGTCCGCGACTCGCGCGCCGGTCCAGCCAATACATCATGCGCGTCAATACGCGTGAATACGTTTCCCAAGGATGTCCCGATGACC
The DNA here is from genome assembly GCF_001865575.2 of Paraburkholderia sprentiae WSM5005. Taxonomy (NCBI): domain Bacteria; kingdom Pseudomonadati; phylum Pseudomonadota; class Betaproteobacteria; order Burkholderiales; family Burkholderiaceae; genus Paraburkholderia; species Paraburkholderia sprentiae. The sequence continues at coordinate 413,046 of NZ_CP017561.2, read as the reverse complement.
GATCTTCTTCAACTTCCGTCCAAGCCGTGCGCGCTGCGCGTGATGCCGCAGCCATCGGATGCGAACATTCACGGCGACGTGTTCGGCGGCTGGATCATGGCGCAGGTCGACATCGCCGGCTCGATTCCGGCAAGCCGTCGCGCGAATGGGCGGGTCGCGACGATCGCGGTCAATTCTTTCCTGTTTAAGCAGCCGGTGTTCGTCGGCGATCTGCTCAGCTTTTACGCGGATATCGTGAAGACCGGCAATACCTCGGTGACGGTGTCGGTCGAAGTCTACGCGCAGCGCATGAGGCTCGCGCAGGAAGTCGTCAAGGTCACCGAAGCGATTCTCACCTACGTCGCCACCGACAGCGACCGCCGTCCGCGCGCGCTGCCCGTGCTGGACTGAGCCAGCGCGGATCAGCGCGGATCAGCGCATGAGGCCCGGGCGCTCCATAGCCGCTCTTCTAATGGAAACGAGATGAAACTGATCGGAATGCTCGACTCGCCCTACGTGCGGCGCGTCGCCATCTGCATGAAGCTCCTCGCACTCGACTTCGGACACGAGTCGATTTCGGTATTCCGCACCTACGACCAGTTCGCGAAGATCAACCCGGTCGTGAAGGCGCCGACGCTCGTCGCCGACAATGGCACGATCCTGATGGATTCGACGGTGATCCTGCAGTATCTGGCGACGCTAGCGGGTCCCACCCCGCTGTTCCCGACGCAAGCCGATGCGGCGTTGCGCGCCGCGGGTCTGACGGGTCTCGCGCTCGCCGCGTGCGAAAAGAGCGTGCAGATCGTCTACGAGCGCAATCTGCGGCCTCAGGAGAAGCAGCACGAACCGTGGGTCGAGCGCGTGCGCGCGCAACTGCTCGCCGCCTATGCAGGACTCGAACACGAGTTGGGTGAAGGGCCGCTGCCCGATACGCAGGAGCAATTCAGCGCGGCGGACGTCGCCGTCGCCGTCGCATGGCAATTCACGCACATGATGCTGCCGCAGGCCGTCAGCAAGGCCGATCATCCGCGGCTCGAGGAGTTTTCCGCATTCGCGGAAAACCTGCCCGTGTTCAAGGACACGCCGGCGGAGTGAGCGGCGTTTGTTGACGCGACACGCGGCGACACCGGGCGCCGCGTGTCAGGCTGCTCGCACTCCCTCACGCTGGCTCCAGCTCCCGCTCCAAACCGCCGTGCAGCAACTCGGAAATCGCTTCCGTCGTTAGCGGCCTGGCGAAATAGAAGCCCTGCATTTCGTCGCACGCGCGTTCCTTCAGGAAGTCGAGTTGCGCGGACGTTTCCACGCCCTCGGCGATCACCTGCAGCTTCAGCGAATGCGCGAGCGCGATGATCGCCGACGTGATCGTCTCGTCGTCACCCGACATGCCGATATCCGACACGAACGAGCGATCGATCTTCAAGCGGTCCACCGGAAAGCGCTTCAGGTAGCTGAGGCTCGAATAGCCGGTGCCGAAGTCGTCGATCGCGAGACCGATGCCGAGTGCGTGCAGTTCGTTGAGCATCGACACCGCTTCTTCCGCGTTGCGCATGATCGTGCTTTCGGTCAGCTCGAGTTCGAGATACTTCGGTTCGAGCCCGGTCTCGTCGAGCACCTGGGTGACGAGCTTGGCGATGTCACGCTGCTGGAACACGCGCGCGGACAGATTCACCGACACGCGTGCCGGCGGCAAGCCCTGATCCTGCCACGCCTTGTTCTGGCGACACGCCTCGCGCAGCACCCACTCCGACAGCGGCCCGATCAGCCCGCTTTCCTCGGCCAGCGGAATGAACGACGACGGCGGCACCAGCCCGACCTCGGGATCGTGCCAGCGCACCAGCGCCTCGATACCGACGATCTGTCCGCTGCCGATCTCGACCTGCGGCTGGTAGTGCAGCAGGAACTCCTTGTCGCGCAGTGCGCGGCGCAGGCGTCGTTCGAGATTCAGGCGCGCGCCGGCGCTCGCGTTCATCTCCGGCTGGTAGAACTGGAACGTGTTGCGCCCCAGGTCCTTCGCGCGGTACATCGCGACGTCGGCCTTCTTCATCAGCGTTTCGGCATCCTCGCCGTCCTGCGGGAACAGGCTCGCGCCCATACTGCAGCCGACGTACAGTTCGGTGCCGTCGAGCCACACCGGCTCGGCGATCGACGCCCGCACGCGCTCCATCCACGTGATCAGCGATTGCTCGTCGACGGTGTCGGTCATCACGATCACGAACTCGTCGCCGCCGTGGCGCGCAACCGTGTCGCTCGTGCGCGAGCAGCGCGCGAGCCGTTCGGCGACCACACTCAGCAGGCGGTCGCCGACGCTATGGCCGAGGCTGTCGTTGACGTTCTTGAAGCCGTCGAGATCGAGGAACACCACCGCGACGCCCGTATGGTGCCGCTGCGCGACGACGAGCGCATGTTCGAGCCGGTCGCGCAGCAGGTTGCGATTCGGCAACCGCGTGAGGCCGTCGTAGTTGGCCTGGTATTCGAGCTGCTCCTGATAGCGAATCAGCTCAGTCACGTCGTTGATGACGCCGATATGATGCGTGATCACGCCTTCCGCGTTCGGCACCGGCGCGATGAACAGCTGATTCCAGAACAGCGCGCCGTCCTTGCGATAGTTGCGCACCACCGCGCTGACCTCGCGGTTCGCCGCGAGCGCTTCGCGGATCAACGCGACGCCCTCCTGGTCGCGGTCGTCACGTTGCAGCACGCGGCAGTCTTGGCCGATCACTTCGGCGGGATCGTAGCCGGTGATGCGCATGAACGCCGGATTCACGTATTCGATCAGATTGCCCGACGGCGACGGCGCGGTGATCAAGATGGCGTTGACGCTCGCGTCGAGCGCACGGCTTTGCAGACGCAGCGCGAGATCGGCGCGCTTGCGCTCGGTGATGTCGGTGTACGAGCCGAGCACGCCGATCACCTGGCCGTTGCCGTCGGTGAACGGCAGCTTGCTCGTGACCGTCGTGCGATGCACGCCGTCGATCACGAAGTCGACCTCGACATTCATCTTCGGCACGCCGGTGCTCACGACTTGGCGATCCTGCTCGTTGAGCAGATCGGCGAACGCGCGCCACGCCAGGTCGGTGTCGCTCTTGCCGACCACCTGTTCGGGATACGCGAGCCCCGCGTCGCGCGCGAACGCCATGTTGCAGCCGAGATAGCGCGAGTTCAGATCCTTCCAGAAGATGCGCTGCGGTATGTTGTCGATCACCGCTTCGAGCATCTGGTTCGAGCGCTGCGCTTCGGCTTCGGCGTTGATCTGGTCGGTCACGTCGTCCGCCAGCACGAAGGCGGCGTCGCGGCCCATGAAGTTCAGCGCGTGACACGACACGTTCACGCTGATGATCGAGCCGTCCTTACGCCGATGCCGCCAGATACCCGCCATCGTGTGGTTCTGGCGCAGGTCGGCGCTCCGTTGCAGATGCTTCTCCAGGCGGCTGATTTCGGAGTTCGGGCGGATCGCGCGAATCGTCATCCCCAGAAACTCGCTTTCCGTGTAGCCGTATTGCTGGATCGCGGCCGCGTTGACGGCGAGAAAGCACAGCGAGTCGCGATCGAAGATGTACATCGGCACCGTGTGATCGTCGAACAGGCTGCGAAAGCGCTCGTCGTTGCGCACCCGCGCGCGGGCGCTGTGCAGCTTTTCGCGCGCGCTGTTCTCGCGCGCGCCGAACGTGAGCATCAGCAGCGCGCTGCCGGTGAGCATCGTCACGAGCAGCACGAACATCGCGCGCTCGCTGTCGTTCGCCGATGCCGCGAGCGAAGTCTGCAACGAACGGCTTTCCTCGCGGCGCAAGGTGGCGAGCGCGGCTTCGACACGCTCGAGCGCGAGAACAAGATGCGAGTTTGACGGCGCGGTGTCAGCGGAGCGTTCGAGGGATGGGTCGAATGGTGCGTCCAGAGGGGCCGCGCTGCCAGCGCCGCGCGGGTCGCTCGCGTCGTTGCGCAGCGTGTCCTCGACGTCGTCCTGCAACGCGTGCCGAGCCGCGCTCAGGTTGTCTAGCGCCCCGGACATGTCCGGCTCGCTCGCGAGCTCGTCGTGCAGTGCGTGCTCGCGGCTCGTGAGTGTTTTCGTCATCGAAGCGGCCAGCTCGGGCGGCACCGGCTTGCCCGATCCTTTCAGGCCGTGCAGCGCGGCGAGCGCGCTATCGAGCGCGGCGCGATACGCATCGAGGTTCTGGCGCACGCTGGTCGAGCGCTGCAGGCGCGCATCAGCGTCGCGCTGCCCGCCAATCTGCGTGTACGCGACGAACGCGTTCGCACCGACCGCGACGACCACGACCGCGATATTGATCAGCAGCCGCTTCGATAAATAAGGAATCATGGGTTCCGAACGTCAATCGTTCCGAGGGCGGGAGCGCGCGCTCGCTATCGGTGCGTCGGGCCGCATCGATGCAAGTCCTTTACGTGCCAACCTTTGGATATCGGCAGCAATCGGAAGCGGGTTGAGGGTCGGCGAGAAAAAAATCTGCGGATCGGGGAAAAGCTGGGTTTGGATGGGGGCGCCTAGCCGGGGGCGCCCAGCCGGGGGCGCCCAGCCGGGGGCGCCTAGCCGGGGGCGCCCAGCCGGCCGCGCCTAGCCGGCCGCACCTAGCCGGCCGCTCCAAACTCCTTCATCGCCGGCACGAAATCGTGATTCGCGTCGGCCTTGCGCGACAGCTTCGCGAGCACGTAGCGCTTGAATGGATCGAGCTCGGCCCAGCGCGCGACGCTCGGCGCGGCGAGACCGGCCAGCCCCGCCTGATGCGCGACAGCGTCGGGCACGCTGTCGGTTCGACGCCAAACCGGCGACTCCTCCGGCGTGAACCACTCGGGTTCGACGTTCGCGTGCGTGCGCAGCATCTCGAACAGCGCGTGATCGAAATTCGGTTCGATCTGCGTGTCTTCTTCGACCGGGAAACGCGCGAGCAGCTTGCGGTCTTCGAGCGGCAGCTGCTGCCACTGCGCGAGCGTGATGCGCAGCCCGAAACGGTCGAGATTGAAGCGCACCGACATCGGCATGTAAGTGAAATTCTCCGAAGACGCGACTTCGAAGTCGAACAGAAGCGGTGCTTCGTTGAGTCCCATGTCAGTGCTCCTTGTCGGTGGCGGGCAGCGTGCGGGCGTCGCTTGAGGTATTTTAGAACCTTATTCGCGCGCCGGCGGCCCGCGCGGCGGCCGGCGCGAAGCAACCGGCGAGCCCAGCGGACCGATGAACGCGCGGCATGGTACAGGAGTGAAGCAGCTTGAACGGACAGGAAAACGGGCGGGAAACCGGGCCGGCAAACGGCCGGCCCCATGCCCTCGACACCGACGAACAACCCGGAGCGGTGCAATTCGAAGTACGCCGCCATCGCGGCGCGGCGGTCGAAACCGCCACCGACCACGTCGGCCAGGAGTGGCCGGTCGCGCTCGTGTTCAACGGCATCTCGCACGCGGTGATGATGTGCACGCCACGCGATCTCGAAGCGTTCGCGGTCGGCTTTGCGATTTCGGAGGGGATCGTCGAGCGCGGCAGCGACATCCAGGATATCGAGGTCGAACTGCACGACCACGGCGCGCTGCCGCATGCCGAGGTGCAGTTGCAGGTCGTGCAGCAGGCGTTCGCCGGTTTGAAGGAAAGGCGCCGGGCGCTCGCCGGGCGCACCGGCTGCGGCGTGTGCGGCATCGAAAGCATCGATCTGCTCGATCTGAAACCGCAGCGTGTGCCGGACACCGGCTTCTTGCAGCGGCTCGCGCCGGATGCGATCGCGCACGCGGCGCGCGCGCTGCCCGAGCACCAGGCGCTCACGCGTTTGACAGGCGGCCTGCATGCGGCCGCGTGGTGTGATGCGCAAGGCGTGATCCGCTACGCGTTCGAGGACGTCGGCCGCCATAACGCGCTCGACAAGCTGATCGGCCAACTCGTGCTCGACCGTGCCGATACGCGCGACGGTTTCGTGTTTCTCTCGAGCCGCGCGAGCTACGAGCTGGTGCGCAAGGCCGCGCGTGTCGACGTGCCGATGGTCGCGACGATCTCGGCGCCGTCGTCTCTCGCGATTGCGATCGCGCGCGAGGCGGGCGTGCGGCTGGTGAGCTTCTGCCGCGAAGGCAGCTACGTCGACTACGACACCTGGCAGCGCGAGGCCTGAGCGCTTGAAGCAGCGCGGCGACGATGCGCGGCCAACGCATCCGAAGCCCGCCTGGCGCCGCGCGCCCCTCAATCGAACTGCCGGAAATCCGGCTTGCGCTTCTCGAAGAATGCCTTGAACGCCTCGCGCGCTTCGGGCGCAAGCAGCATCTTGCCGAAGTGCACCGCTTCCTCGGTCATCTGCGTCTGCAGTTCCTGCTGGCTCGCGCGCTTCATCAGGCTCTTCGTCACGCGCAACGACGACGCCGGCAGCGCCGCCAGCTTCGCAGCCTGCGCCGCCGCGAACGCGTCGACTTCGCTCGCCGGCAGCACGCGATTCACGAAGCCCATGCGGTGCGCTTCCGCCGCGTCGAACGCCTCGCCGAGCAGCAGTTTTTCCGCCGCCGCCTGATAGCCGCCCGCGCGCTGCAGCAGCAGGCTCGACGCTGCCTCGGGGCACAGCCCGAGCTGCGTGAACGGCAGCGAAAAGCTCGCGGTATCGGCCGCGTAGACGAGGTCGCAATGCAGCAGCAGGGTCGTGCCGATGCCGACCGCCGGCCCCGCGACCGCCGCCACCACCGGTTTTTCCGCCGAGCTGAGCGCCCGCAGGAACTGGAACACCGGCGGCGTTTCGCCGACCGGCGGCGACTTCATGAAGTCTTCGAGATCGTTGCCCGCGCTGAAAATGCCCGCGCTGCCGCGAATCAGGATCGCGCGCACCGACGCATCGCTCTGGGCCTCGACGAGCGCGTCGGCCATCGTCTGATACATCGCGGCCGTGATCGCGTTTTTCCTGCCGGGTCGGTTGAAACCGATGGTCAGCACCGCGTCGGCGCGCTCGACCAGAATATCCGTCGTCATCCCGTTCATCTCCTTGTGCTCCTGCTGAATGAAGAAACGGTTCGCAAGCGGGGCGGCCTGCGAACCGTTGCGCGGTCCTTAGTGGATCACGGAAGGATCCCCGGGTCGATCACCGGCTCACAGGCGTTCGATAATGCCCGCCGCACCCATGCCCGTACCGACGCACATCGTCACCATGCCGTACTTGTAGTTGCGGCGGCGCAGGCCGTGCACCACGGTCGCCGCACGAATCGCGCCCGTCGCGCCGAGCGGATGGCCCAGCGCGATCGCGCCGCCGAGCGGGTTGATCTTCGACGCATGGAGGCCGAGGTCCTGGATCACCGCGAGCGACTGCGCGGCGAACGCCTCGTTCAGTTCGATCCAGTCGAGGTCGTCCTGCTTCAGGCCGGCGGCTTTCAGCGCGGCCGGGATCGCTTCCTTCGGGCCGATGCCCATGATTTCCGGCGGCACGCCGCGCACCGCGAAGCTGACGAAGCGCGCGAGCGGCGTCAGGTTGAACTGCTTGAGGATTTTTTCCGATACGACGATCAACGCGCCCGCGCCGTCCGAGGTCTGCGAGCTGTTGCCGGCCGTGACCGAGCCTTTGTTCGCGAACACCGTACGCAGCTTCGCGAGGCCTTCCATCGACGTGTCCGCGCGCGGACCTTCGTCGAGCCTCACCTCGCGCGCCTTCACGCTGACTTCACCGGTCGCGAGATCGGGGAAACGCTCGGTGACCGTGTAGGCGGCGATTTCGTCGTTGAATTCGCCGGCTTGCTGCGCGGCGATCGCGCGGCGGTGCGATTCGACCGAGAACGCGTCCTGCGCGTCGCGGCTGATCTTCCAGCGCTCGGCGACCTTCTCCGCGGTCAGGCCCATGCCGTACGCAATGCCGACGTCTTCGTTGCGATCGAAGATATGCGGCGACAGCGACGGCTTGTTGCCCATCATCGGCACCATGCTCATCGATTCGCAACCACCCGCGATCATCGCGTCCGCTTCGCCGACGCGGATGCGGTCCGCGGCCATCGCGAGCGCGGTCAGTCCCGACGCGCAGAAGCGGTTCACCGTGACACCGCCGACCGTGTTCGGCAGACCGGCGAGCAGCGCGCCGATCCGCGCGACGTTCAGACCCTGCTCCGCTTCCGGAATCGCGCAACCGACGATCGCGTCTTCGATCACGCCGGTGTCGAGGCCGGGCACCTGAGCGACGGCCGACCTGATCGCGTGAACCAGCAGCTCATCCGGACGCGTGTTCCTGAACACGCCGCGCGGCGCCTTGCCGATCGGCGTACGGCTCGCGGCGACGATATATGCGTCTTGCAATTGCTTTGTCATTTCGAGTTCCTCTCTCTCGCCGCTTAGTTGCGCACCGGCTTGCCGGTCTGCAGCATGCCCATGATCCGTTCCTGCGTCTTCTGCGTGCCGAGCAACTCGACGAACGCACGACGCTCGAGTTGCAGCAGCCACTCTTCGTCGACGAGACTGCCCGCTTCGACGTCACCGCCGCACACCGCTTCCGCGATGCGGCTCGCGATCAGGAAATCGTGATCGCTGATGAAACGGCCGTCGCGCATGTTGACGAGCGACGCCTTGATCGTCGAGATCGCCGAGCGGCCCGCGACCGGCACCTGCGTCGCGCGCAGCGGCGCACGGTAGCCCGCGGCGGCGAGCGCGCGCGCTTCCTTCTTCGCGACGTCGAGCAGTTCGAACACGTTGAAGACGATCGTGTCGGACGGCTTCAGGTAGCCCATCGCGCGGGCGTCGAGCGCGGAGGCCGACACCTTGGCCATCGCCGCGTTCTCGAACGACTTCTGCAGGAACTTCAGCAGATCGCTCGTCGCGCCGACCTGGCTTGCAGTTTCGGCCGCGCGCAGCGCCGCTTCCTTCAGGCCGCCGCCCGCCGGCACCAGACCCACGCCGACTTCGACGAGACCGAGGTAGCTCTCGATGTGCGCGACGCGCTTCGCGCTATGCAACGCCAGCTCGCAGCCACCGCCGAGCGCAATGCCCGAGATCGCCGAAATCACCGGCACGTTCGCGTACTTCACGCGCAGCATGCCCTGCTGGAATTTCTTCACGAACGGCTCGATGCCCTTCGCGCCGCCCATCATGAACGCGGGCATCGCTTCTTCGAGGTTCGCGCCCGCCGAGAACGGCCCGCCCGGCGTGCCGAGCTTCAGCGACGTCGGCTGCCATACGACGAGGCCCTTGTAGTCCTTTTCGGCCAGTTCGATCGCCTGCGTCAGACCGTCGATCACCGCCGGTCCGATCGTGTTCATCTTGCTCTTGAACGACACGATCAACACGTCGTTCTCGCCCGCGCGATCGTCGACCCATGCGCGCACCGCCTCGGTCTCGAACAGCGTCTTGCCGTAGGTCTTCGGATCGGCGCCGGTTTCGCCGACGAGCGGCGCGCGGAACACCTGCTTGTCGTACACGTCGAGCGACGAGCGCGGCACGAAGGTCCTGGCGGCCGGCGACCACGAGCCTTCGGCCGTGTGCACGCCGCCCTTCTCGCCGACCGCGCCTTCGAACACCCACGACGGCAGCGGCACGTTGGCGAGCGCCTTGCCCGCGGCGATGTCTTCCTGCACCCACTCGGCGACCTCCTTCCAGCCGGCCGTCTGCCAGCCTTCGAACGGGCCTTCGTTCCAGCCGAAGCCCCAGCGGATCGCGAGATCGACGTCGCGCGCATTGTCGGCGATCGATTCGAGATGCACGGCGATGTAGTGATAGACGTCGCGGAAGATCGCCCACAGGAACTGTGCCTGCGGATGCTGCGTTTCGCGCAACAGCTTCAGACGCTCGGCGGCCGGACGCTTCAGGATGCGGCCGACGATTTCATCGGCCTTCGCGCCGCCGTCAACGTACTCGCCCGTCTGCGGGTCGAGCACCTTGATCGCCTTGCCTTCCTTCCTGTAGAAGCCGCCGCCGGTCTTCTGGCCGAGCGCGCCCTTCCTGACCAGCTCGGCGAGCACGGCCGGCGTTTCGTAGACCGGGAAGAACGGGTCGTCCGGCAACGTGTCCTGCATCGTCTTGATCACGTGCGCCATCGTGTCGAGACCGACCACATCGGCGGTGCGGAACGTCGCCGACTTCGCGCGGCCGAGGCGCGCGCCGGTCAGGTCGTCCACTTCGTCGAAGCGCAGGCCGAGCTTCGCGGCCTCGGCAATGACCGCGAGGATCGAGAAAATGCCAACGCGGTTCGCGATGAAGTTCGGCGTGTCCTTCGCGCGCACGACGCCCTTGCCGACCACGCTGGTCAGGAAGGTTTCGAGCTGATCGAGAATTTCCGGGCGCGTCGTCGCGGTCGGGATTAGTTCGACCAGATGCATGTAGCGCGGCGGATTGAAGAAGTGCACGCCGCAGAAACGCGCCTTCAAGTCGTCCGCGAAACCTTCCGACAGTGCCGTGATGGACAGACCCGAGGTGTTGGTCGCGAAGATCGCATTCGGGCCGAGGTGCGGTGCGACCTTCCTGTACAGGTCGTGCTTCCAGTCCATGCGTTCGGCGATCGCTTCGATCACGAGGTCGCATTCGGCGAGCTTCGCGATGTCGTCGTCGTAGTTCGCGGGCTGGATGTATTGCGCGTCTTCCTTCACGCCGAATGGCGCCGGCGACAGCTTTTTCAGATTCTCGATCGCCTTCAGCGCGATTCCGTTTTTCGGGCCTTCCTTGGCGGGCAGGTCGAACAGCAGCACGGGCACCTTGGCGTTGATCAGGTGCGCGGCGATCTGCGCGCCCATCACGCCGGCGCCGAGCACCGCTACCTTGCGAATGATCAGATTGCTCACGTCGTTTCTCCGGAGAGTTTGTGCGGTGGCGCGAAGCGTCAGCCGTGCTTCGCGCGATGTGTGTGGCCTCGCTCGATGGGTGAGCGTCAGAACAACGCTTCTTCGACGTCCATCATCGGCTTCGAACCGGCGCGCGCCTGGCGGATCGTCATCGCCGTTTCGGGCAACAGCTTCGCAAAATAGAAACGCGCGGTCGCGAGCTTCGCCTTGTAGAACGGATCGCCTGATGCCTGTTTGTCGAGCGCGATACGCGCCATGCGCGCCCAGAAGTACGAGAACACCAGATGGCCCACCGTGCGCAGATACGGCACGGCCGCAGCGCCGACTTCGTCCGGGTTCTGCATTGCCTTCATGCCGATTTCCATCGTCAGCTTCTGGACCTTTTCGCCGATGTCGGCGAGCGGGTTCACGAACTCCTGCATCTCCGGCTTAATCCCTTCGGCTTCGACGAATTCGGCGACGAGCTTGCCGAACTTCTTCATCTTCGCGCCCATGTCGCCGAGCACCTTGCGGCCGAGCAGGTCGAGCGACTGGATGCCGTTGGTGCCTTCGTAGATCATGTTGATGCGCGCGTCGCGCACGTACTGTTCCATGCCCCATTCCGCGATGAAGCCGTGACCGCCATAAATCTGCATCGCGTGATTCGTGCCTTCGAACGCGTTGTCCGACAGGAACGCCTTCAGGATCGGCGTGAGCAGCGCGACCAGGTCGGCGGCTTCCTTGCGCTCGGCTTCGTCGGCGTGCGACAGCTCCTTGTCGATATGGAGCGCCGCCCAGTACGAGAATGCGCGGCCGGCCTCGGCGTAGGCCTTCTGCGTGAGCAGCATGCGGCGCACGTCCGGATGCACGATGATCGGATCGGCGGCCTTCTCCGGCGCCTTCGGACCGGTCAGCGAACGCATCTGCAGACGCTCTTTCGCGTACGTGAGCGAGTTCTGATACGCGACTTCGGTGAGACCGAGGCTCTGCATGCCGACGCCGAGACGCGCGGCGTTCATCATCACGAACATCGCGTTCAGGCCTTTGTTCGGCTCGCCGACCATCCAGCCCTTCGCGTTGTCGAGATTGATCACGCAGGTCGCGTTGCCGTGGATGCCCATCTTGTGCTCGATCGAGCCGCACTTCACGCCGTTGCGCTCGCCGGGCTCGCCCGCTTCGTTCGGAACGAACTTCGGCACGATGAACAGCGAAATGCCCTTGGTGCCCTTCGGCGCATCCGGCAGACGCGCGAGCACGAGGTGAATGATGTTCTCCGCCAGATCGTGCTCGCCGCTCGAGATGAAGATCTTCGTGCCGCTGATCGAGTACGAGCCGTCGCCGTTCGGCTCGGCCTTGGTACGCAGAATGCCCAGGTCGGTGCCGCAATGCGGCTCGGTCAGACACATCGTGCCGGTCCAGACGCCCGCGACGAGCTTCGGCAGATAGCGCTGCTGCAGCTCCGGGGTGCCGTGCGCGCGCAGGCACTCATACGCGCCGTGCGACAGGCCCGGATACATCGTCCACGCCTGATTCGCCGAGTTCAGCATTTCGTAGAGCGCGTTGTTGACGAACGCGGGCAGTCCCTGGCCGCCGTATTCCGGGTCGCAGCCGAGCGCCGGCCAGCCGGCTTCGACGTATTGCCGATAGGCCTCCTTGAAGCCTTTCGGCGTGGTCACGACGCCATCGCCGGCATACGTGCAGCCTTGCTGGTCGCCGCTGTGATTGAGCGGGAACAGCACTTCGGAGCAGAACTTGCCGGCTTCCTCGAGCACCGCGTTGATCGTGTCGGCGTCGAGTTCGGCGTGCTTCGGCATGTGCCGAAGTTCGGCCTCGACGTTGAGCAGTTCGTGCAACACGAATTGCATGTCGCGCAGCGGCGCGGCGTACTGTCCCATGACTCTCTCTCCCTAGTTTGACGAAAAGCCAGGCCGTTGCCCGTGTCCGTGGTCGGACCTTCTGCGCCGCGCGCTTCCGGTAGGTTCCGGCGACGCCGCTAACGGCTTTCGCTCTGATACGAATTAATCAGTTTCTCCAGCGCGGCCCACGTGAGACGCACGGCATCCGGCAGATGCAGGAAGCGCGCGTCGTGATGCAGGCCGAGCGTGACGCTGTACAGCTCGAACAGCATCAGCTGCGGATCGGTATCGGCACGCAGGTGCCCTTCATCCATTGCCTGCGAAATCGCGCGCGTGAGCGCCGCCCGCCAGATCGTCACGCTCGACACCAGTTGCTCGCGCACCTGGCTGTCCGGGCGATCGTCGTATTCGACGGCACCGCTGATATAGATGCATCCGGTCGTGACTTCCTGAATGCGCTTGTCGATCCAGCGGGAAATCATCGCGCGCAAGCGTGGCAGACCGCGCGGCTCACGCAAGCTCGGGAAAAACACCTCCTGCTCGAAACGGCGGTGATATTCGCGCACGGCCTCGACCTGCAGATCCTCGCGCGACCCGAAATGCGCGAACACACCGCTCTTGCTCATCTGCATGCGCTCGGCCAGCAGGCCAATGGTCAGACCTTCCAGTCCATCTCGGCCTGCCAGATCGAGTGCTGCGTCGAGAATCGCGGCGCGGGTTTGCTCGCCTTTTCGCATAGCTGGTTTACCGTTCTAATGTGACCGAATCAAAATCGAACGGCCGTACTATTATTGAGTGCGTGCCGTCCGCGAAACAAGGACTTTATTAGAAACCGGTTTCTAACCGGTTCCTAATTTTGCGGCTTTCGACCATCGGATCAATCAGATTTTTAGAGGCGTTTGCCTTGAATCGAGGGTGGCCGAAGCGCGGGCTCGCGTGCGAGTCGTGTTAGTCGTAGCCGCCGACCGTCAGCAGCTTCATCGCGACCCGGTAGCTTGTGTATGCGATCCAGCTGAGCGCGCGCACGCGCGCCGGTCGCGATTCGTAGTGCGCTTCATCGATCGGGCGCGCGTCCGTGAACGCGCCGAGAATCGCGTCGCGGAGTTCGGCGATCGATGGATCGTTCACGAGTAAGACGTTCGCTTCGTTGTTGAGCATCAGGCTGAGCGCATCGAGATTCGACGAACCGACCGTGCCCCAGCTCGAATCGACCACCGCGACCTTGCCGTGCAGCAACGTCTTCTCGTATTCGGCGATCTGCACGCCCGCGCGCAGCAGCGCGTGATACAGGAACGGTACCGCGTAATCGAGCGCCTTGAACTCCTTGCGCCCGATGATCAGCTTCACGACCACGCCGCGCCGCGCCGCGAACACCAACGCGCGACGCAGCTTGCGCCCCGGCATGAAGTACGGATTGGCAAGCAGGACCTCGTGGCGCGCCCGGCCAATCGCGGCCAGATAGGCTTTTTCGATCGCGCGGCGGTTGATCAGGTTATCGCGCGCGACGAACGCGACGCACGGCTCGCCACCGGCCCACAGCTCTTCGTTGCGGCGCCGCCGGCGCCTGCGCAGGCTGCCGAGCGAGTTGGCGTCCTGCGGCGACAAGTCGGGCTTCATCGAATCGAGCGGCCGATGGCCCAGGCGAATCCGCCGCCATTGCACCTCGATGGCGTCGCGCACGTCGGCGACTACTGGCCCGCGCAGCTCGACCGCGAAGTCCCAGCGCCGGTACGGCAGCTTTTCGCCGTTGTTCTCGTAATCGTCGACGATATTGATGCCGCCGCAATACGCGATCTGATCGTCGATCACCGCGAGCTTGCGATGCGTGCGCGAAAAGCCGAAACGGCCGAATAGGTGCGGGTTATAGATGCGATGCTCGATGCCGCCAGCCGGCCATTGCTCGAACATCTTGAGACGCGCGGTGCCGACGCCGTCGGTGATCACGCGCACCCTGACGCCGCGCGCGGCAGCGCGCAACAACGCCTCGCTGACCGCGTGGCCGGCTTCGTCGTCGCAGAAGATGTAGGTTTCGAGCGCGACATCGTGCTCGGCGGCGTCGATGCGCTCGATCAGTGCGTCGAAGAAATCGTCGCCGGAGCGCAGCAGCTCGACCTCGTTGTTACTGGTGAAGCGGTAGCGCTGCCAGTAGCGACGGCCGAGCAACGTGTGCCGCAGACGCGCGAAGCGGCCCGAGCCGCCTGCGCTCACTGGCCACGCTCCCCGGCCAGCGGGCCGGATTCGAGATCGTAGGGGCGCGCGGCGAGCCGGCGTGGCAATTGCAGGATCGCATCGGCATTCGACGCCGAAAAGCAGCGCGATGCGGCCTCTTCATACGGCAGCCACATATAGGCGGTGTGTTCGCGCGGCGCGAGCGTCACGTCGATGCGCTCGGGCACTCGCAGGCTGAACCAGTGCTCGGTGTTGTAGAGCACGCCCGCTTCGTAGCGGTAACGAAATTCCGGGTAGATCTCGTAGTCGATCGAGTACTGCCAGTCGAACAATGCACTACGCGGCACCAGCGCGCCGCCGATCATGATGCCGGTTTCCTCGCCGACTTCGCGCACCGCCGTGTCGGCGAGCGGTTCGTCGAGCCGGTCCTTCGAACCCGTCACCGACTGCCAGAACTGCGCATGATCGGCGCGCTCGAGCAGCAGCACGTCGAGCGCGGGCGTATGAATGATGACGAGGACGGACTGCGGAATTTTCGGCGGTTTCGGCATGGCTCAGAACTGGGCGCGACGATACGCGCGGTACATGTCGGATGACGGTCGAAAGGCTCTGCAAAGCGGTGGCTTCACTGTAACGCAAAAAATGAAAAAGGCGCTGAGGTGGAGATCACCTCAACGCCTTTTCGTTGCGCTCGTGTGGCATTTTTGCCGCCGCCCGCCGATGGCCGGCACAGGCGCGAGAGCGCTTGCCGGCCGTGCGAAGCGTTCGCGGTTTTACGCCTTCGGTTCCGGCGTACGCAGACGGATATGCAGCTCGCGCAGCTGACGCTCGTCGACTTCACTCGGCGCCTGCGTGAGCAGATCCTGCGCACGTTGGGTCTTCGGGAACGCGATCACGTCGCGGATCGAGTCGGCGCCGGCCATCATCGTGACGATGCGGTCCAGACCGAACGCGATGCCACCGTGCGGCGGCGCGCCGTATTGCAGCGCGTCGAGCAGGAAGCCGAACTTGGCCTGCGCTTCTTCCGCGTTGATCTTCAGCGCGCGGAACACCTTGCTCTGTACTTCCTCACGATGGATACGCACCGAGCCGCCGCCGATTTCCCAGCCGTTCAGCACCATGTCGTAGGCCTTCGCGAGGCAGCGTGCCGGGTCCGATTCAAGATACTCGAGATGCTCGTCCTTCGGGCTCGTGAACGGGTGGTGCGCGGCGACGTAGCGGTTGTCTTCCTCGTCGTATTCGAACATCGGGAAGTCGACGACCCACAGCGGCTTCCAGCCGGACTCGACGAGACCGTTGGCCTTGCCGAATTCCGAATGACCGATCTTCAGACGCAGCGCGCCGAGGCTGTCGTTGACGACCTTCGCGCGATCCGCCGCGAAAAAGATGATGTCGCCGTCTTGTGCGCCGGTGCGCTCGATGATCGCCTTCAGCGCTTCGTCGTGCAGGTTCTTGACGATCGGGCTTTGCAGGCCGTCACGGCCCTTCGCCGCTTCGTTGACCTTAATCCATGCGAGACCCTTCGCGCCGTAGATGCGCACGAATTCGGTGTAGCTGTCGATGTCGCCACGCGACAGCTCGCTGCCCTTCGGCACGCGCAGCGCCGCGACGCGGCCGTCCTTCGTGTTGGCCGGGGTGCTGAACACCTTGAAGTCGACGTCGCGCATTGCGTCGGTGAGCTCGGTAAATTCGAGCTTCACGCGCAGGTCCGGCTTGTCCGAACCGAAGCGGCGCATCGCTTCCGCGTATTCCATGACCGGGAATGTCTCGTCGAGTTCGACGCCGATCGTCGTCTTGAACACGTGACGGATCATCGCCTCGAACAGATCGCGGATTTCCTGTTCCGACAGGAACGAGGTTTCGCAGTCGATCTGCGTGAATTCCGGCTGACGGTCGGCGCGCAGGTCTTCGTCGCGGAAGCACTTGGTGATCTGGTAGTAACGGTCGAAGTTCGCGACCATCAGCAGCTGCTTGAACAACTGCGGCGACTGCGGCAGCGCGAAGAACTGACCCGGGTTCGTGCGCGACGGCACGAGGTAGTCGCGCGCGCCTTCCGGCGTGCTCTTCGTGAGCATCGGCGTTTCGATGTCGATGAAACCCTGCTCGTCGAGGTACTTGCGCACTTCGATCGCGACGCGGTAGCGCAGCCGCAGGTTGTGCTGCATCTGCGGACGGCGCAGGTCGAGCACGCGATGCGTG
Source organism: Paraburkholderia sprentiae WSM5005 (assembly GCF_001865575.2). Taxonomy (NCBI): domain Bacteria; kingdom Pseudomonadati; phylum Pseudomonadota; class Betaproteobacteria; order Burkholderiales; family Burkholderiaceae; genus Paraburkholderia; species Paraburkholderia sprentiae. The sequence continues at coordinate 396,148 of NZ_CP017561.2, read as the reverse complement.
AGGCGCGTGGTTTCCGACAGGTTGTCGTCGTCGAGCTGGAACGGCGGCGTGACCGACGCGTTCAGCACGATCAGCTCGTGGCACAGGACTTCGATCTTGCCGCTCTTCAGCGAGGCATTGGTCGTGCCTTCGGGACGCCCGCGCACGACGCCCTTGACTTGCACGCAGAACTCGTTGCGCACGCCTTCGGCGACCTTGAACATGTCCGCGCGATCCGGATCGCAGACGACCTGAACGAGTCCTTCGCGATCGCGCAGGTCGATGAAGATGACGCCGCCGTGGTCGCGGCGGCGGCTTACCCAGCCGCACAGCGAGACGGATTGGCCCAGCAGTTCTTCGGTAACCAGACCGCAGTATTCAGATCTCATGGACATGATGTTTGTCTTTCGTTTTGCATTAGTTGAACGGCGCGCCGCAGACGATCCCAAATGAAGCGTTGCGCGCAGGCATTACAGCGGAGGCTCGACGGCGGTGCGGCGCACCGGCGCCGCCGGCGGCGCGGACGGCGCCACGACGCCCATCGACACGATGTACTTGAGCGCAGCGTCGACCGTCATGTCGAGTTCGATCACTTCGCTTTTCGGCACCATCAGGAAGAAGCCGGAGGTCGGGTTCGGCGTGGTCGGCACGTAGACGCTGACGTAGTCTTCCTTCAGATGGTTGACCACGTCACCGCCGGGCATGCCGGTCAGAAACGCGATCGTATAGGAACCACGGCGCGGGTACTCGATCAGCAGAGCCTTTCGGAATGCATTGCCGCTGCTCGACAGCAGCGTGTCTGACACCTGCTTGACGCTGGTGTAAAGCGGACCGACCACCGGAATATGCGCGACCAGCAGTTCCCACCACTTCACGAGCTTCTGCCCTACGAAGTTCTGCGTCAACAGCCCGACGACGAAGATGAACGCGAGCGTGAGCACCGCGCCGAGGCCTGGCAGACGATAGCCGATCGTCCGTTCCGGCTGCCATGAGGTGGGCAGCAGCAACAGTGTCTGGTCCATCGTGCCGATGACCAGGCCGAGCACCCACAACGTGATGGCCAGAGGCACCAGCACCAGCAGGCCAGTTAGAAACACCGATTTGAGCGTGAATTTCTTCGTCGTCATCTGTACCGCCAGAAAGCTGCGCGGGGCGAGGCCCATGCGCGGTAGATACGCCGCCCGCGCGGGGCGGCAGTCCCACTAGGCGCTGCGGGAACCGCTCGGGCTCGTGGCGGCAGGCGCAGCGGCAGGGGCCGCAGGCGCGGCCGGGGCAGCCGGCGCTGCTTGCGCAGCGGCTGCCGCCGGCTCGGACTTCGCTTCCGACGCGGCCGGCGCGCTCGTGCCGCCGCGGAAATCGGTCACGTACCAGCCAGAGCCTTTCAACTGGAAGCCGGCGGCGGTGAGTTGTTTGCTAAAGGTGTCTTTTCCGCACTCGGGACACTGCGTCAACTGGGGGTCGCTCATCTTCTGTAGCACGTCCTTCCCGAAGCCGCATGACCCGCAACGATAAGCGTAGATCGGCATGATCCTTTCCTACTCCAAATCCCTACTGAAATCTTGTAAACGCTCGCAAAGCCTTGAATTATAGCCGCAAACGATGTCCGTTCCCCCGGATTTCGGGGAGCGGGCGCGTGCCGCGCCCGCCACCGCGCCAGATGGGGACGCCCCACGGACTTGTCAAGAGAGGCGCGCGGCGCGCGTGTCGTTATGCGCGACGCCGCCAGGTGAGCCAGCGCTCGCGTCCGGCGAAGACGGCGATCGAGTCGTCGACCGCTTCGTCTTCGAGCAGTTCGAAGTGTGGCGTGAGCAGCGCGTCGAGTTCGCCGCGTTCGATGCCGAACGGCGGCCCTTTCGGTGTCGCACCGATAAAAAACAAGCCCGCGAGCAACCCGCCGGCCGGCAGCAGTGCGGCCATGCGCTGTGCGTAGTCGGCGCGGCGCGTCGGCGAAAGTGCGCAGAAGAACGCGCGCTCGTAGATCCACGCCGGTGCGAACGGCGGCGCATAAGTGAAAAAATCCGCCTGCTCGACGAGCGACGCATGCTGCGCGCCGAGCTGCTCTCGCGCCGCCGCGACAGCGGCCGGCGAGAAATCGATCGCGCGTACCGGGTTGCCCTGGCGCGCAAGCCATACCGCTTCGTGCGCGCTGCCGCAGCCCGGGATCAGCACGGCGGCGTCGCGGTGTCGTTCAGCGAACGCGCGAAACGCGGACGGCACGCCCGCCTGATCCCACGGCGTGAAACGGCGCTCGAAGCGTTCGTCCCAGAACTCGGGCGAGTTGGGGTCGCGGGTGGCGAAATCGGGCGCCGAGGGTTGGGTTGGATCGCTCATCGGATTCTATCCACCATAAGCCAGCGCCAGGAACGCACGCGCGAGCATCGCGCCGATGCCGACCGCCACGCCGAACAGCAGCAGGCCTTGCAGCAGACGGTTGGTGCGCTTCTGCTCGAGCAGGATCTGGCGGATCACGTCGTCGTTCGCGCCGCCCATCGGATGGTGACGCTCGGCCAGCATGTGATGGACGAGGCGGGGCAGTTGCGGCAGCGTCTTGCTCCACTGCGGCGCCTCGATCTTCAGACGCTCGTACCAGCCTCGCAAGCCAATCTGCTCGTTCATCCAACGCTCGAGGTAAGGCTTCGCCGTCTTCCACAGATCCAGTTCGGGATCGAGCGAACGGCCGAGGCCTTCGACGTTCAGCATCGTCTTTTGCAGCAACACGAGCTGCGGCTGGATCTCGACGTTGAAGCGCCGCGACGTCGAGAACAGGCGCATCAGCACCTGGCCCAGAGAGATGTCCTTCAGCGCGCGATCGAAGTACGGTTCGCAGACCGCGCGGATCGCGCTTTCGAGCTCCTCGACACGCGTGGTCGGCGGCACCCAGCCCGATTCCAGATGCAGCGTCGCGACGCGATGGTAGTCGCGCTTGAAGAACGCGAGGAAGTTCTGCGCAAGGTAGTTTTTATCGAAGTCCGACAGCGCGCCGATGATGCCGAAGTCGAGCGCGATATAGCGGCCGAAGTGCGCGGGATCGAGGCTCACCTGGATATTGCCGGGATGCATGTCGGCGTGAAAAAAGCCGTCGCGAAACACCTGCGTGAAGAAGATCTCCACGCCCTCGCGCGCGAGCTTCGGGATATCGACGCCGGCCGCGCGCAACGTATCGACCTGGCTGATCGGCACGCCGACCATGCGCTCCATCACGAGCACCGTGGGCGTGCAGAACTCCCAGTACATCTCGGGCACGAGCAGCAGGTCGAGCCCCTGGAAGTTGCGCCGCAACTGGCTGCCGTTGGCGGCCTCGCGCATGAGATCGAGCTCGTCGTGCAGGTATTTGTCGAATTCGGCGACCACCTCGCGCGGCTTCAGGCGCTTGCCGTCGGCCCACAGACGCTCGGCCCATACAGCGATGTCACGCAATAGCGCGAGGTCCGAATCGATCACCGGCAGCATGTTCGGGCGCAGCACCTTGACCGCGACCGCCTTGCCCGCATGCTGGCCGGCCTTCACCTTCGCGAAATGCACCTGCGCGATCGATGCGCTCGCGACCGGCACCCGCTCGAAATCGTCGAACAGCACGTCGACCGGCGCGCCGAGCGACTTCTCGACGAGCGCGATCGCGACGGCCGAATCGAACGGCGGGACCTGGTCCTGCAGCTTGGCGAGTTCGTTGGCGATGTCGACCGGCAGCAGATCGCGGCGCGTCGACAGTACCTGGCCGAACTTGACGAAGATCGGCCCGAGGCTTTCGAGCGCGAGCCGCAGACGCACGCCCGGCGGCGCGTCGAACTTGCGGCCGAGCGTCGTGATACGCAGCAGCAGACGCACGCGCCGGTCGTTGATGCGGCTCAACATCATTTCGTCGAGGCCGAAGCGGATGACCGTAAAGAATATCTTGAGGAAACGCAGGAAACGCATGGCTGGGCCCGTTGACTAGCGCGTGCCGCGCGACGTGGCGGGGCCGCCCGGCGCTTGCGCGCCGCGGGCTACGACCTTCTGTTCGAGACGCTCGATGCGCTTTTCGACGCGCGCGAGCGAATCGCGTGCGCGCGCCAGCTCGATGTTGAAGTCCGAGAGCGCGGTGCGGCGTACCAGCTGTGGATTTTCGTCGAGCAGATACTCGGCGGCGGTGTCGAGCAGGTTGCGGCCGGTGCGCTGCACATGCTCGCCGATCGAGCGCACGAGCGCCGTGACGCGCCACGCGGGCCCATCACCGATCAGCTTCGCGAGATCTTCCTCCGGCTCCCAGCGCAGATGCTCGGCGAGCTTCGCGATCACGGTCGCGAACTCGGCGTCGCCCTCGATCTTCACGTGCTTCATCACCGCGGCCTGGCCACCTTGCAGGAAGGCCGGCAGTGCGTCGGACGGCACCGAAATCGTCACGTCGAACTGTCGCGCATCGGCTTCGTCGAGCGTGCCGAGGTAACCGTCGGGCTGCACGAGCAGCGCGAGGACGACCGGCGGACATGACAGGTGAGCGGTCTTGCCCGCGTACGGGGCGAGGCGCTCGCGGGCCCACGATTCGCGGGCGAGCAGATGATTGACAGCAGCAGCGAAGGGCTTGGCGGCGAGGGTCATCGAAAGTGGCAAGAAAAAACCCGCGCGAGCGAGGTGCTTGCGCGGGTTCCCATTGTAGCGTCCGTTCGCTTCGCGGCCTGCTATGCCGAACGGCCTAAGCCATGCGCGAGGCTAGGCATCGCCCCGCCGCGACGGCTTTTTCACGAGCAGGCGCGACTCGATGCATAGGCATGTCAGTGCTGCTCGACCTGCTGAATGCCGGCAAGCAGCCAGCCTTCGCCAGCGCGGTTCGCCTTCGACAGATTCCAGATTTCGACGAACGGCTCGGCCGCCGCGCCCGGCTCCTCGCGGATCAAACCGGAGAAGCGCACGCTCGCGAAGTGCTCGTTCGCGCGCTCCTCGACGCCGAGCAGCTCTGCGTTCAGTTGCACGACATCGGTCTGATTCGGCTGCGTACCGCGTGACGCCAGATCGACGCGCACTTCGGCGAACATCTCCGGCGTCGTGAATTCGCGGATGTCTTCGACGTTGCCGACGTCCCATGCGGCCTGCAGGCGCACGAAGTACACCTTCGCGTTACGCAGGAACGCTTCGGAATCGAAGCCGGCCGGCACCGACGGCGTCGCGCCGACCGACGGCGTGGTCAACGGATTGCCTTGCGGCTCGAGATACGAGCCGGTGGGCGGCGCGGTGTACTGCGGCTCCTGCATATACCCGGTGCTGTTGGCGTTCAGCGATGGCGCCGTGCCCGCGTAGGCCGGCTGTGCCGCATTGCGCTTGCGGGCGGTGAAGCGGCGGATCAGCCAGATCACCACGATCGCGATCAACGCGATCACGATCACATTGGCGAACATGCCGGCGAATGCGTCGCCGAGCCCGAAATGCGACAGCAACGCGGCGATGCCGAGGCCCGCCGCAATGCCGGCGATCGGCCCGAGCCAGCGATTACGGTTCGGCGCGGCGGGCGGTGTGGGCGTAGTCGCGGGTGCCGGTTGCGCGCGCTGCTGCGTGGCCTGATTGTTCTGCGCCGGCTGGGTCGGCGGGGTTGTCTGGCGCTGCTGCAAACTATTCGATTGACGGCCGAAGCTGCGACCCCCGCCCATGCGGCGCGCCTCGGCGTCGAGGGAGGCAAGCGTGCCGGCCATCAGCAGACCGACCATCGCGATCAGTCCGATTCTTCTCGCCAGCGACCCCTTGACCTTACGAGTAGATAACAAATTTGAATCGGACATTTCACACTTTCCTTTAAAAAACGATGGGTTAGGAAACCTAGTACTTGGTTCCCATATGCAAAGCTACCACGCCAGCTGACAAATTGTAATATTTGACGCCGTCGAGACCAGCTTGTTCCATCATCGTTTTCAAGGTTTCCTGGTCCGGATGCATGCGGATCGACTCCGCCAGGTACTGGTAGCTTTCAGCGTCCTTGGCGAAACGCTGGCCGAGCCATGGCAGCACCTTGAACGAATACACATCGTAGACCTTCTTCAGCGGATCCCAGACCTTCGAGAACTCCAGCACGAGCAGCCGCCCGGCCGGCTTCAGCACGCGACGCATCTCGGCGAGCGCGATGTCTTTATGCGTCATGTTGCGCAGCCCGAACGCCACGGTCACGACGTCGAAGTAGTTGTCCGGAAACGGGATTTTCTCGGCATCGCAGAGTAGCGTCGGGGTGATGATGCCCCTGTCGAGCAGCCGGTCGCGGCCCACGCGCAGCATCGATTCATTGATGTCGGTATGCCAGACCTCGCCCGTCTCGCCCGCCTGTTTCGCGAACACCTTCGACAGGTCGCCGGTGCCGCCCGCGATGTCGAGCACCTTGTAGCCCGGCCGCACGTTCGCCTGGGCGATCGTGAACACCTTCCACGCCCGGTGCAATCCGCCCGACATCAGGTCGTTCATCAGGTCGTAGTTGGCGGCCACCGAGTGGAACACCCCCGCCACTTTCTGCGCCTTGTCCTGTTCGTCGACCGATTGAAAGCCGAAGTGGGTTTTGCTCATCGCGCTCGTCCTTTCGCGTGTTCTTGAATGTTGCGCCGCTCGAGCGGCGTTCGGGGGCGAATCGTATCAGTGACAGTGCCCGTGTGTAGCGGCGGCTGGCACCATCGGCGTGTCGCGGTCGATGCCGGCCGCTGCGAGCTTGCCGAGATACGCGCGCCACAGTTCATCCTGACGCACCGCCATGTCGTACAGCAAGTCCCACGAGTAGATGCCGGTGGCGTGTCCGTCGGAGAAGGTCGGCTGCAGCGCGTAATTGCCGACGCCTTCGATCATCGTGATGGTCACGTCGCGCTTGCCGGTTTGCAGCGTTTCCTGGCCGGGCCCGTGGCCCTGTACCTCCGCCGACGGCGAATACACGCGCAGCAGCTCGAACGGCAGCCGATACGCTTCGCCGTTCGCATACTGCAGTTCGAGAACGCGCGACTTCGAATGCACGACCACGCCGGTCGGCACCGGCGTCTCGGGAGTCAATCCGCTCATGTTGGCCTCATCAGATAACGGCGGGTGATAACGGCGGGTCGGCCGCCCACACGCCGACGGAAGCCCGGCGGTGCGCGGCGACGGCTTTCAGCAGCGCTCAGCCCAGCGCCTGTTCGATTTCGTGCCGCACGGCTTCGCGCAGCAGCGTGGCTTGCGCGCGGCGCGACGACAGCATCGCCTCGGACACCGTGCGCTGGCGCGGCGCCCAGATCGGCAGTGGGAAGTGGGCGTCGTTCGAAAAACGCGGAATCACGTGCCAGTGCACGTGCGGCACCTGGTTGCCGAGGCTCGCGAGATTGATCTTCGCGGGCTGCATCACGCGTCGCTGCGCTCGCTCGACCGCGTACACGGCCTTCATCACGTGATCGCGCTCGTCGACCGAAAGATCCGAAAACTCGGCGACGTGGGCATTCCAGATGACCCGGCAAAAGCCCGGGTAGTCGTGTTCGTCGGCGAGGACGACCCGCAACGAGTCGTCCTGCCACAGCACATCGCCGCCGTCTTCACGGCAAAAAACGCAGTCCATCGTCGTCCTCGGCAAAAATCGTTGGTCGTGCCATTAAACCAGCACGCGCTCGATTCCGCCATTGTTCGCCCGTTGAACGTAATCCGCCATCCAGTTCTCGCCTAGCACGTGGCGTGCCATTTCGACGACGATGTAGTCGGCCTCGGTACCCGCGTCTTCGTTGTAGCGGGACAGCCCTTGCAGGCACGACGGGCAGCTCGTGAGGATCTTCACGTCGGTCGCGCCCGCGTTCCCGTGATTGGGCTGCGGACCGTCGCCGGCCTTCAGCACGGAACCGTTCGGCGCGCCCGCGGCGCCGGCCGATGCATTGGCCGGATTGATCGCGTTCGCGCCCGCTTCGGCGAGGAGTGGAATACCGCGCAGCTTGGCCGCACCCTTGCGAATTTCTTCTTCCTTGCGGAAGCGCACCTGGGTCGAGATGTCGGGACGCGTGACCGCGAGCGTGCCCGATTCGCCGCAGCAGCGATCGTTCTTCTCGATCTTGTAGCCGTCGTTCTCCGAGCCCATCAGCTGGTTGACCAGCTTGACCGGGTCGATCGTCTTGATCGGCGAATGGCACGGGTCGTGGTACATGTAGCGCACGCCGTTCACGCCATCGAGCTTGATGCCTTTTTCCAGCAGATACTCGTGGATGTCGATGATCCGGCAGCCCGGGAAGATCTTTTCGAATTCGTAACCGGCGAGCTGGTCGTAACACGTGCCGCACGACACCACCACCGTCTTGATGTCGAGATAGTTCAGCGTATTGGCCACACGGTGAAACAGCACGCGGTTGTCGGTGACGATCTGCTCGGCCTTGTCGTACTGGCCCGAGCCGCGCTGCGGATAGCCGCAGCACAGGTAGCCCGGCGGCAGCACGGTTTGCACGCCCGCCTCCCACAGCATCGCCTGGGTCGCCAGACCGACCTGCGAGAACAGCCGCTCGGAGCCGCAGCCCGGGAAATAGAACACCGCTTCGGTGTCGGCGGTGGTCGTCTTCGGATTGCGGATGATCGGGACGATCTTGTTGTCCTCGATATCGAGCAACGCGCGCGCGGTCTTTTTCGGCAGATTGCCCGGCATCTTCTTGTTCATGAAGTGGATCACCTGCTGCGTGATCACCGGCTTGCCGACCGTGGCGGGCGGATGCGCGGTCTGCTTCTTCGCGAACTTCTTCAACACCTCGTTGCCCAGACGCTGCGCCTTGTAGCCGACGCCCATCATCGCGGTGCGCGCGAGGTTGATGGTCTGCGGATTGGTCGCGTTCAGGAAGAACATGCCCGCCGCATTGCCCGCGTTGAACTTCTTCTTGCCCATCTTGCGCAGCAGGTTGCGCATGTTCATCGAGACGTCGCCGAAGTCGATCTTCACCGGGCACGGTGTCACGCACTTGTGGCACACGGTGCAGTGATCCGCGACGTCGTTGAATTCGTCCCAGTGCTTGATCGACACGCCGCGGCGCGTCTGCTCTTCGTACAGGAACGCCTCGACCAGCAAGGACGTGGCGAGAATCTTGTTGCGCGGGCTGTACAGCAGGTTCGCGCGCGGCACGTGCGTCGCGCAGACGGGCTTGCACTTGCCGCAGCGCAGGCAGTCCTTGATCGACTCCGAAATCGCACCGATGTCGGACTGCTGCATGATCAGCGATTCGTAGCCCATCAGGCCGAAACTCGGCGTGTACGCGTTGCGCAGGTCCGCGCCTTCGAGCAACTTGCCCGCGTTGAAGCGGCCATGCGGATCGACGCGCTGCTTGTACTTGCGGAATTCGCCGATCTCGTCGTCGGTCAGGAACTCGAGCTTCGTGATGCCGATGCCGTGCTCGCCGGAGATCACGCCGTCGAGCGAACGCGCGAGCTTCATGATGCGCGCGACCGCCGTATGCGCGTCCTGCAGCATCTCGTAGTTGTCGGAGTTGACCGGCAGGTTCGTGTGGACGTTGCCGTCGCCCGCGTGCATGTGCAGCGCGACGAACACGCGGCCACGCAGCACCTGCTTGTGGATCGCCTGGGCTTCGTCGAGGATCGGCTTGAACTCGCCGCCGTTGAAAATCTGCCGCAATTCGGCGCGGATTTCCTGCTTCCACGACACGCGAATGGTGCGGTCCTGCGCGAGGTGGAACACGGTTGCGTCGGCTTGCGCGTCGACGCGATCGGCGAACTTTTCGGCGAGCGATTCGTAGCCGAGGCCGACGAGATAGTGCTGCGCCTCGCGCAGCGACAGGTCGAGCTTGTCGCGCACGAATTGCCAGCGCGTGCGCACGCGCGCGAGTAGATCGAGCGCCTGCTGCACGCGGTCTTCGAGCAGCTCGGCGCTCGGGATTTCGTTCGCGTCGTCGCTCTTGCCGAGCGGCAGCTTGCCGCCCTTGAAGAATGCTTCGAGCGCGTCGACCAGTTGCAGCTTGTTCTTCAGCGACAGCTCGATGTTGATGCGCTCGATGCCGTCCGTGTACTCGCCCATGCGGTCGAGCGGAATCACGACGTCTTCGTTGATCTTGAACGCATTGGTGTGCTTGGCGATCGCGGCGGTGCGGCTGCGGTCGAGCCAGAAGCGCTTGCGGGCCTCGGCGCTCACCGCGACGAACCCTTCGCCGCTCTTGCCGTTGGCCATGCGCACGACTTCCGACGTGGCCTGCGCGACCGCGTCCGCATCGTTGCCGACGATATCGCCGATCAGCACCATCTTCGGAAATGCGTTGCGTTTGCTCTTGGTCGCATAGCCGACCGCGCGCAGATAGCGCTCATCCAGATGCTCGAGACCCGCGAGAATCGCGCCGCCCTGGCGCGACGTCTCGAACAGGTAGTCCTTGATTTCGACGATGCTCGGAATCGCCTCGCGCGCCTGGCCGAAGAACTCGAGACAGACGGTGCGCGTATGCGCGGGCATCTTGTGCAGCACCCAGCGCGCCGACGTGATGAGCCCGTCGCAGCCTTCCTTCTGCACGCCCGGCAGACCGGCGAGGAATTTGTCGGTGACGTCCTTGCCGAGACCCTCCTTGCGGAACACACGCCCCTTGATGTCCAGCGCTTCGGTGCGCAGCAGTTTCTCGCCCGGCGCATAGTTGCCGTCGAACCACTTGAGCTCGAAACGCGCGACTTCGATGTCGTGGATCTTGCCCATGTTGTGCTCGAGACGCGTGACTTCGAGCCAGTTCCCTTCCGGGTCGACCATGCGCCACCACGCGAGGTTGTCGAGCGCCGTGCCCCACAGCACCGCTTTCTTGCCACCCGCGTTCATCGCGACGTTGCCGCCGACGCAGGACGCGTCGAGCGAGGTCGGGTCGACCGCGAACACGAAGCCGGCCTGCTCGGCCGCCTCGGTCACGCGGCGCGTGACGACGCCCGCGCCCGAGAAGATCGTCGCCACCTTGCGATCGACGCCCGGCAGTTGGGTCATTTCGACCGGGCCGAGCTGTTCGAGCTTTTCGGTGTTGATGACGGCCGAGAACGGCGTGAGCGGCACCGCGCCGCCCGTGTAGCCCGTGCCGCCGCCGCGCGGAATCACGGTCAGGCCAAGCTCGAAACAGGCCTTGATCATGCCGGCGATTTCGGCCTCGGAGTCCGGTGTCAGCACGACAAACGGGTATTCGACGCGCCAGTCGGTCGCGTCGGTCACGTGCGAGACGCGCGACAAGCCGTCGAACTTGATGTTGTCTTTCTGCGTGACCTTGCCGAGCACGCGCGTAGCGCGGCGGCGCAGGTCGTAGGTCTGCTGGAATTCGCTGGCGAATTGGTCGATCGCGCGGCGCGCGGCCTGCACCAGCTTTTCGACGCGCGCGGCGCGATCGACGCCGGCTTCGTCGCCGTGTTCGCGCAGATCGGCGCGGCGGCGCTTCTCGATTTCGGCGAGGCGGTGATTGAGCGCCTCGATCAGCAGCGCGCGGCGCTTCGGATTGTCGAGCAGGTCATCTTGCAGATACGGATTGCGGCGCACGACCCAGATGTCGCCGAGCACTTCATACAACATGCGCGCCGAGCGGCCGGTACGGCGTTCGGCGCGCAGTTCGGCGAGTGCGTTCCAAGCGTCGTTGCCGAGCAGCCGGATGACGATTTCGCGGTCGGAGAACGACGTGTAGTTGTAGGGAATTTCGCGCAGACGCGCTTCGGGATCGGCGGCCACCGCAGCGACGGCGCCGTGCGGATCGAAAACTTGAGGTGCGTTCATGTTTGGACGACTCGGTAGGTCAGCCTGACGCGCTCGTCACGAGGCGTCGGCCGACAGTGCGCGTGGGGCGCAATGCTTGAAATCTTCTAGGGCTTCCAGGGGAGCGAACACGACCGGCGGCCAACTCACGGCGGTCGCTTCGCGGCACTCAGAGACAGCTACACGATCGCGCGTGGCGGACATGCCGCTCCGCCGCGGGGCACGATTCGCGCGGAATGGGCATTAAGTGGGCGATCCGAGGCTGCCAGTGCATCTTCCGATCCTTATTCCAAAACGGAATTCTACCGCATCATTCCGCCACGCGTTGACGGCGGGAAGCGAGGCGGCGGCGGCAATTCGGGGGTTTTGGCGGGGGAATCCGGCGGCGATTCGCCTGCCGCCCGATTGACCGTCCGGACGGTTTGGCCAACTGCGATCACGCGGTCCCGAAATGCCCGGGTCGGCGGCGCGGCACCCTGCCCCGCCGTGCGCGAACGGCCAGAGCGGGCACCGTTGGCGCTATCATTGACCCTTTCCCGTCTTACACAGCGCACCGCGCCACCCGCATGGCTTCCCACGACTACCTGAAAAAGACCCTGACCGCGCGCGTCTACGACGTGGCGCGCGAGACCGAACTCGAACGCGCGCCGAACCTGTCCGCACGCCTGCGCAATCCGGTCTACCTGAAGCGCGAGGACAACCAGCCGGTGTTCTCGTTCAAGCTGCGCGGCGCGTACAACAAGATGGCGCATATTCCGGCCGAGGCGCTCGGACGCGGCGTGATCACCGCATCGGCGGGCAATCACGCGCAGGGCGTGGCGTTGTCGGCGGCACGCATGGGTGTGAAGGCGATCATCGTCGTGCCGGTGACGACGCCGCAGCTCAAGGTCGACGCGATCCGCACGCATGGCGGCCCGACCGTCGAGATCGTGCAGTTCGGCGAATCGTATAGCGACGCGTATGGTCACGCGGTCAAGCTGCAGGAAGAACGCGGCCTGACCTTCGTGCATCCGTTCGATGATCCGTACGTGATCGCAGGCCAGGGCACCGTCGCGATGGAAATCCTCAGCCAGCACCAGGGGCCGATTCACGCGATCTTCGTGCCGATCGGCGGTGGCGGTCTCGCGGCCGGTGTCGCCGCATACGTGAAATCGGTGCGCCCGGAGATCAAGGTGATCGGCGTGCAGACCGACGATTCATGCGCGATGGCCGCCTCGTTGAAGGCAGGCGAGCGCGTGACCCTGAACGAGGTCGGTCTGTTCTCCGACGGCACCGCGGTGAAACTCGTCGGCGAAGAAACCTTCCGCCTGTGCAGCGAATATCTGGACGAAGTGCTGCTCGTGAATACCGATGCGCTGTGTGCGGCGATCAAGGACGTGTTCCAGGACACCCGCAGCGTGCTCGAACCGGCCGGCTCGCTCGCGGTGGCGGGCGCCAAGCAGTACGCCGAACGCGAAGGCATCGAGAACCAGACGCTGATCGCGATCACGTCGGGCGCGAACATGAACTTCGACCGCATGCGCTTCGTCGCCGAGCGCGCTGAGGTGGGCGAAGCACGCGAAGCGGTGTTCGCGGTGACGATTCCCGAAGAGCGCGGCAGCTTCAGGCGGTTCTGCGAGCTGGTCGGCACGCGCAGCGTCACCGAATTCAACTACCGGATCGCCGACGCGGACTCGGCGCATATCTTCGTCGGCGTGCAGATCCGCAATCGCAGCGAGTCCGCGCAGATCGCCGGCGCCTTCGAGGCGCACGGCTTCGCCACCGTCGACCTGACCTTCGACGAACTGTCGAAGCAGCACATCCGCTACATGGTCGGCGGCCGCTCGCCGCTCGCGCGCGATGAGCGGCTGTTTCGCTTCGAGTTTCCCGAGCGCCCAGGCGCGCTGATGAAATTCCTGTCGTCGATGGCGCCGAACTGGAACATCAGCCTGTTCCACTACCGCAACCAGGGCGCGGACTACAGCTCGATTCTGGTCGGCATTCAGGTGCCCGGGAGCGACCACCATGCGTTCGAGCGCTTCATCGAAACGCTCGGCTATCCGTGCTGGGAAGAGACGAAAAATCCCGTCTATCGCCTCTTCCTCGCCTGATCTCTTCGGACCGGAACGTACCGATGGCGCTTTCGCTTGTCGACAAACTGGTGGTCGCAATCTCGTCGCGCGCGCTGTTCGACTTCGAGGAAGAAAACCGCGTCTACGAGGCGGGCGACCTGAAGGCCTATGAAACATTGCAGCGCGAGCGCCTGAACGTGCCCGCGAAACCGGGCGTCGCGTTCGCGCTGATCCGCAAGCTGCTCGCGCTGAACGCCGGCGGTCATCGCGTCGAAGTGGTGATTCTGTCGCGCAGCGATCCGATCAGCGGTCTGCGCGCGTTTCATTCGTGCCGCGAACACGGCCTCGCGATCGAGCGCGGCGTGTTCACGCGCGGCCGCGCGCCGTTCGGTTATCTGAAGCCGCTGAACGCGTCGCTGTTTCTGTCGGCGAATCAGCAGGACGTGCGCGACGCGCTCGCCGCCGGCTTCCCGGCCGCACGCGTATTGCCGGAATCGGCGAAAATGGCGAGCAAGTACCCGGACGAAATCCGCATTGCGTTCGACGGCGACGCAGTCTTGTTTTCCGACGAAGCGGAACGCATCTTCCAGACCGACGGCCTGCGTGCCTTCGTCGGTCACGAGATCGACAACAAGCATCTACCGCTCGCGGACGGTCCGCTCAAGCCGCTGCTCGAAGCATTGCACCGGCTGCAAAAACTCGCGGACGCGGCCGCGCCGATGCGCATTCGCACGGCGCTGGTCACCGCGCGCTCGGCGCCCGCGCACGAGCGCGCGATCCGCACGCTGATGGCATGGAACATCGAAATCGACGAAGCGATGTTCCTCGGCGGCCTCGACAAGAGCGCATTTTTGCGCGAGTTCGAGCCCGACTTTTTCTTCGACGACCAGATCGGCCACTGCGAATCGGCCCGCCTCGTCACGGCGACCGGGCACGTGCTCAGTGGCATCGTGAACGCATCATGACACCCGAACAATCTCCGCTCGGCAAGTCCTCGACTTACACCGAACAATACGATCCGACGCTGCTGTTTCCGATCGCGCGCAGCCACGCCCGCGAGGCGATCGGCATCAGCGCGCGACTGCCGTTTTTCGGCACCGATATCTGGAACGCCTACGAACTGTCGTGGCTGAACGCGCGCGGCAAGCCGCAGATCGCGGTCGCGACGTTCTTCGTGCCGGCCGACTCGCCGAACATCGTCGAGTCGAAATCGTTCAAGCTGTATCTGGGCTCGTTCGCGCAGACGGCTTTCGAATCGACCGAGAGCGTGCGCGACACGATCAAGCGCGACGTTTCCGCGTCGTGCGGCGCGACGGTGTCGGTACATCTGAGCACACCGCACGAATTCGGCAAGCTGAAAATGGAAGAATTCGACGGCCTGTCGCTCGACCGGCTCGAACTCGAGGCAAACGTCTATCAGCCGGACGCGTCGCTGCTCGGCGCGGCGCACGACGAAGCGCCGATCGAGGAAACGCTGTTCTCGAACCTGCTGAAGTCGAACTGCCCGGTGACCGGTCAGCCGGACTGGGGCAGCGTGCAGATCCACTACGCCGGCCCGCAGATCGATCACGCGGGCCTGTTGCGCTACATCATCTCGTACCGCAATCACACCGGCTTTCACGAGCAATGCGTCGAGCGGATCTTCGTCGACATCATGAAGATGTGCAAACCGCTGAAGCTCGCGGTGTACGCGCGCTACACGCGCCGCGGCGGGCTCGATATCAATCCGTTCCGCACCAACTACAACCTGCCGATGCCGGACAACATGCGGCTTGCGCGGCAATAACCGCAGCACAAAAAACAGTGGTGAACGCGACGAGGGCGCCGCAGGCCATCACGGCCTGCGGCGCCCTCGTCACATGAAAGCCATCAAAGCAATCAGGCCGCCGGCTTCTTATAAGCGACGCAGTCCACCTCGACCTTGCAGTCGATCACCATCGACGACACCACGCACGCGCGCGCCGGCGGATTCTCGCCAAAATACTCGCGAAATACCTTGTTGAACGACGCGAAGTCGCGCGGATCGTCGAGCCACACGCCACAGCGCACCACGTGCTCGGCGCCATAGCCCGCTTCCTTCAGGATCGCGAACACGTTCTGGATCGCCTTGTGCGATTGCTCGACGATGCCGCCGTTGATCACTTCGCCGTTTTCCATCGGCGTCTGGCCCGACACGAACAACCAGCCGTCCGCTTCGACTGCACGCGCGAACGGCATGACCTGACCGCCCGTTCCCTTTCCGCCTTCCACGCCATATCGCTTCATCGTCACACTCCTTAGAAAAAATTAAAACGCGCCCTGCGCATCGCCCTTCGACGGCGCGCCGCGCGAGACGAACCGGCCGGCCCGTTCGCCCGTCACCGCGCCGTCGCGATACGACAGCACGCCGTTGACCCAAACCGCGTCGATGCCGGCAGCGGGCTGCTGCGGCTTGTCGAACGTTGCCACGTCGTGGACTTTCGCCGGATCGAACAGCACCAGATCGGCGTGATAGCCGATATGCACTTCGCCGCGTTGCGCGAGTCCGAAGCGGCGCGCGGACAGGCCCGTCATCTTGCGCACCGCTTCCTCGAGCGGCAGCAACGCGGCATCGCGCGCGTAGTGCCCGAGCACGCGCGGAAACGCACCCCACAGCCTCGGATGCGGCAGCGGATCGTTCGGCAGCCCGTCCGAGCCGACCATCGTCGCCGGATGCGACAGGATGCGTCGCACGTCGTCTTCGGACATGTTGTGATAGACCGCGCCGGCCGGCTGCAGGCGCTTGCCCGCCTCCTGCTGCGAGACGCCCCATTCGGCCGCGATTTCCTTGATCAGCTTGCCCGCCATTTCCGGATGCGGCTCGGACCACGTGATCGTGATGTCGATGTCGCCCGTCACCTGCTTCAGGTCGAGTGTCGACGAGCTGCGGTTGTACGGGTAGCAGTCGCAACCGACTGGTTGCGCGCCGCGAGCGCCTTCGAGCGACTTCAGCACCTCGATGCTGCGTCCCCAGTTCGACGGCCCCGCGCACTTCAGATGCGAGATCACGACCGGCACGCGCGCATGACGGCCGACGCGATAGGCCTCGTCCATCGCGTCGAGAATCGCATCGAACTCGGTGCGCATGTGGGTCGTGTACAGCGCGCCCGCGGCGGCGAGCGGCTCGGCGAGCGCCATCACTTCCTCGGTCGGTGCGGCAAACGCCGAACCGTACGCGAGCCCCGAGCTGAGACCGAGCGCGCCGTGCGCGAGCGCTTCCTCGAGCTGCGCGCACATGCCTTCGATTTCGTGTGCAGTCGCCGCGCGATCGAGCCGGTCCATCTGGTTATTGCGCAACGCCGTGTGCCCGATCAGCGCGCCGACGTTCACCGCCGGCCGCGCGGCGTTCACCGCGTTCACATAGTCGGCGAAGGTCGGGTACTGGAACGCGTCGCGCTCGCCGAGCAGGTTCATCGGATCGGGCGGATCGCCCTTCAGTGACACCGGCGACGCGCTGATGCCGCAATTGCCGACGATCACCGTCGTCACGCCCTGGGTGATCTTGGGCAGCATCTGCGGCGAGCGGATCACGTGCGTGTCGTCGTGCGTGTGCACGTCGATGAAGCCCGGCGCGAGCGCGCGCCCGTCGGCCTCGATCACCTCTTCGGCGAGCCAGTTCGACAGATTGCCGATCGCGGCGATGCGCCCGTCGCGAATCGCCACGTCGCGCTCGACGGGCGGCGCGCCCGTGCCGTCATACAGTTGCGCGCCGACGATCAGCGTATCGGCGGCTTCGGGATGCGAGTGCATGGATCAATCTCCTAACGGTTGTCGATCGCCGCCGCCGCGGTGCGCGTCGAGCGCGTGCTTCATGCGGCGCAGCAATTCGCGGCTCTCGTCGCCCTGACTGACGGCAAGTTCGGTGACGAGCACATCGAGCGCCATCATCAGCGCGTAACGGGATGACGACGGCTTGTAAATGAAATCGGTTTCGAACGCGACGATCGGGATCAGCCAGTCGGCGAGCTTCGCCAAAGGCGACGCGGGGGCGGTCAGCGCGACCACCTTGGCGCCGTAGCTGCGGGCTATTTTGCAGTTCTCGACCATCTCGGGCACACGACCGGTCGTAGACAGCGCGATCACCACGCACTCCCGCGACACCGTGCTCGCCACCATGCGCTGCAACAGCCCGTCCTGATAGGTCGCGACCGGGCGGCCGAGGCGCACGAGCCTGAAGCGCATTTCGTCGGCGAGCGCGGTGGAGCCGCCGCCCATGCCGAATACGTAGATCATGCGCGCATTGCGCAGCGCGGCGGCCGCTTCCGCGAACGGCGCCTGGCGCAGCAGTTGATGATTGTGCGCGAGCGCGGTTTGCAGCTCGTCGAAGACGCGCGTGGCGATCGGCTCGGGTGCGTCGCTTGCTGCGTCGCGCTCGAGAAAACGCTGACCGACCGCGGCCGCCTGCGCGAGCCGCAGCTTCAGCTCGCGCACGTCGCGGCAGCCCACCGCTTTCGCGAAGCGCGTCACGGTCGCGATGCTGACCTCGGCCTGCTGCGCGAGCGCGCCGATGCTCGCGCGCGACGCGCCGGTCAGATCGTCCAGGATCAGCGCGGCGACTTTGCGTTCGGCCGAACGCAACTCCGGCGCGCATTCGGCGATGCGCGCGACGATGTCGAAAGCGAGCGGTTCGGCGCTACGGTTCATGGCGGAGGGTGGGGTTTCGCGGCACGGCTTTCGCGGCCTTGTCCGGCGGCCTTCGAAACCCATGGTACTAAATAACATTCCTTCAGACATCGTACTTTCGGTAACATGATAAAGTCAAATCTGACTGAATTTAACCGGACGATGGAGCACGGAGACATGAAAGTTACAAACTATCAGGGCGCGACGATTGATCCTTATAGCAAGGGCTTGGGCATGGTTCCGGGCACGAGCATCCAACTGACGGACGCCGCGCGCCTCGAGTGGAATCTGCTCGCCGAAGACGTCAGCCTGCCGGCCGCTGTGCTGTACGCGGATCGCGTCGAGCACAACCTGAAATGGATGCAGGCGTTCGTCGCCGAGTACGGCGTCAAGCTCGCGCCCCACGGTAAGACCACGATGGCGCCGCAGCTGTTTCGCCGTCAGCTCGAAACCGGCGCATGGGGCATCACGCTCGCCACCGCTCATCAGGTGCGCGCCGCGTACCACGGCGGAGTGTCGCGCATCCTGATGGCGAACCAACTGGTCGGCCGCCGCAACATGATGATGATCGCCGAATTGCTCAGCGATGCCGATTTCGAATTCTTCTGCCTCGTCGATTCGGTCGAAGGCGTCGAGCAGCTCGGCGAATTCTTCACGTCGGTGAAGAAGCCGCTGCAGGTGCTGCTCGAACTCGGCGTGCCGGGCGGGCGCACCGGCGTGCGCGATGAAGCGCAGCGCAACGCCGTGCTCGACGCGATCGCGCGCTATCCGGACGTGCTCAAGCTCGCGGGCGTCGAGCTGTACGAAGGCGTGCTGAAGGAAGAAGCCGAGGTCCGCGCGTTCCTGCAAGGCGCGGTCGCGGTCACGCGCGAACTGGTCGAACAAGGGCGTTTCGCGCGCTCGCCGGCGGTGCTATCGGGCGCGGGCTCGGCATGGTACGACGTGGTCGCCGAAGAGTTCGCGCAGGCGACGCAAACCGGCAAGGTCGAGGTCGTGCTGCGCCCGGGCTGTTATCTGACGCACGACGTCGGCATCTATCGCAAGGCGCAGACCGACATCTTCAAGCGCAATCCGGTCGCGAAGAAAATGGGCGAAGGGCTGCTGCCGGCGCTGCAGTTGTGGGCGTACGTGCAGTCGATTCCCGAGCCGGATCGCGCGATCATCGGCCTCGGCAAGCGCGACTCCGCGTTCGACGCGGGCATGCCGGAGCCCGCGCGCCACTATCGTCCGGGCCAGCCAGCGCCGCGCGACATCGCCGCGAGCGAGGGCTGGGAAATCTTCGGCCTGATGGATCAGCACGCGTACCTGCGGATTCCCGCTGGCGCCGATCTGAAAGTGGGCGACATGATCGCGTTCGACATCTCGCATCCGTGCCTGACATTCGACAAGTGGAAGCAGGTGCTGGTCGTCGATCCGCAGTATCGCGTGAAGGAAGTGATCGAGACGTTTTTCTGATTGGCCTGGATTGCGCCGCGCTCATGGAAGCGCGCGTTGCGTCGCCTCGTCACCAGTGGCCTGTTGCGCCGCCACGGCGGCCACGCTCCCGGCGCCGGCGTTGCCCGTCACTTCGCCGATGCGCGTCTCCAGCAGTTTCAACGCGCTCGACAACGCCCCGAGCGCCTCATCCGGCAAGCCGGCCATCGTGTCGTGCAAAAACGCATTGCGACGCGGCAGGCTCGCTTCGGTCGCGGCGCGGCCCGCTTCGGTCAGGCGCACGTTGGTCACGCGGTTATCGCGCGTATCCATGCTGCGCGCGATCCAGCCCATGCCTTCGAGCGCCTTCAATTGCCGCGTCAACGCGCCCGGATCGACGCGCAACCGCTCGACGAGCCGCTTCTGCGACGATTCGCCGGCCTGTTCATGCAGCGCGAGCAGAATGCGCCAGCGTGGCAACGGATGACCCACCTGGGCCTCGAATGCCGACATGAACGTCCGATAGGTGCGGCCGAATTGCTGCATGATGGCGACGCGGTCCTGTTCTTCCATAATCTGCCTGTTCAACGCCAAGTCCACAATCAGTCTGCGTGAATCACCGGCTCGAGCTTGCGCTGCAGCTTGACCGGCGGCACACGGCGGGTTTGCCACACCGACACGACGGCGATCACCGCGGCCAGCGCGAGACCCAGATGAATCGCCGCGACCAGCGCCTCGCGCGCGCTTTCGAGCAACATCGCGCCATTGTGGCCGGCGTGCGTCAACTGGTTGACGAGCGTGGTCTGCGCATCGCGGTTGATCAGGATCTGCGGATCGCCGAGATCGGCGAACCAGTGCGATGCGCCCGCACCTTCGAGCGCACTGCGCACGCCGCTTTTGTACATGTGGGTCACGAGCGTGCCGGTCAACGCCGTGCCGATCATGCCACCGATCATCCGTAGCGACTGCAGCAGCGCGGTCGCGATGCCGAGATGTTCGCGGCCCGCGGTCTGCTGCGCGAAGATCGTCAGGTTCGGCATCACGAAGCCGAGCCCGAGGCCGCCGACGACCATGAACGACATCAGCACCCATTGCTGCATCGAACGGGTCGCGACGACGACGCCAAGGCATGACAGCGCGACCATCGCAAAGCCGATGTACAGCATCAGGTTCGGATTCTTCACCCGCGACACGACGCGCCCGTTCGCGATACTGCCGATCGTGATGAACACGACGAGGGGCGTGATCACGATGCCCGCCTCCTTCGGCGACATGCCGAAGCCGCCCTGAAACAGCAGCGGTGCGTAGAACAGCAGAGAGAACATCGTGAAACCGCCTAGCACGGCCAGCGTGAACAGCGCGGCGAGACTGCGGTTGCGGAACATGTCGACAGGCAGGATGGCGGTCGGGCAGCGCTGTTCCCATTTCCACAGCGAGATGGCCGACGCGACGGCGAGCCCGAGCAGCGCGAACGCGCTCAGCGTGATGCCGTGCTTCGGCAGCAATTCGACGAACAGCTGCAACGAGCCGAGCGCGATCGCGATCAGCAGTGCACCGGGCCAGTCGAGGCGCATCTTGCCGGTATGCTCGACGTGCCGCAGATGCGGCAGGAAACGCCACACGAAAAACAGCGACAGCAGCCCGACCGGCAGATTCACGTAGAACACCGAACGCCAGCCGTAGTACTGCGTCAGAAAACCGCCGAGCGACGGCCCGACTGCGTTCGCGATGCCGAATGCCGAACTCATCAGCACCTGCCAGCGCAGCCGCACGACGGAATCGGGGAACAGATCGGGAATGCACGCGAAAGCGGTGCCGACCAGCATGCCGCCGCCGATGCCTTGCAAGCTGCGCGCGAGCACCAGATTCATCATGTCGTTGGCGGCGCCGCACAGCACCGACGCGCCGGTGAACACGACGATCGACACAATCACAAATGGCTTGCGCCCGTAGTAATCGCCGAGCCGCCCAAAGATCGGCACGGTGATGACCGAAGTCAGCAGGTACGACGTGGCGACCCACGCATATAGCTCGAAGCCTCGGAGTTCGGACACGATGGTGGGCAGCGCGGTACCCACCACGGTCTGGTCGAGCGCGACCAGCATCGTGACGAACGAAATGCCGAGCATGGCCAGCAGAGATTCGCGGAACGGTAGAACTTGCCCACTCGAATGATGGGCGGCGGTATGGACAGCCATTTTTGATCTGGCAACAGTTGACGTGTCAAAAGATTCGGAATCTTACCACGGCGCGATGCTCCAAGCGGGACGGAACACGTCTTGCAACGCGGTAGACTGGCTCGACGTACCCACGACACGACATTGCCAGGGAGGCTCATGCAGCCGAGTTCGCTCGCAGCACCATCCTTATCGGAACAGGATCTCACCGCGCTGCGACGCGCGAAACACCAGCTCGAAAGCCCGGCGCTCGCGATGAAGCTCGCGAGCGTCGTCGGCGCGCCGATCGAGAAGCTGCTGTCGCGCATCCCGGCCTTCGCCAATGCAAAGGTGTCCGATGCGACTCAGGCCGCGTTGCGCAAATGTTTGTCGATCGCGCTGCGCACGCTTGGCCGGCGCGACGACGCAAAGCTGCTCGCGCCCGACAAGCCGAGCAATCTGCTGCACAAATTCGCGGTCGCGACGACCGGCGCGGCCGGCGGTGCATTCGGGTTGGTCGCGCTGCCGGTCGAACTGCCGGTCACGACCACGCTGATGTTCCGCTCGATCTGCGATATCGCGCGCAGCGAGGGCGAGGACCTGAGCTCGGTCGAGACGCAACTGCAATGCCTGACCGTGCTCGGCATGGGCGGCACATCGAGCGAGGACGACGACGCCGACCTCGGCTACTTCTTCATGCGTGGCGCGCTAGCGCAGGCGGTGTCGAAGGCGTCGTCCGAAGTGGCCAGCAAGGGCTTCACGGCACACGGCTCGGCGGCGCTGCTGCGGCTGCTCAACGCGATCGCCGCGCGCTTTTCGGTGCAGGTCAGCGAACAGATCGCGGCCAAGTCGATTCCGGCGATCGGCGCGGTGCTCGGCGCGATGGTCAACACCGTGTTTATCGATCACTTCCAGCAGGTCGCGCACGGGCATTTCACCGTGCGGCGGCTCGAACGGCAATACGGCCAGCAAACGATCGAAGCCGTCTATCGGACGCTCGATGTCACACTCGACAGCTGAGCCCTATTCGCGGCGCGGCTCGTCGCGCGTCGCACGAACGTGGCCGCATGGTCGAGCGCGCGGTTCGCCTCCGGCATGAACGGCGCGAAGATCGGCCAGACGTGCGGCACGTTTTTCCACACCTCGCATTCGCAATCGACACCCGCCGCGTGCGCGTTGCCCGCGACGCGGCGCGCGTCGTCGAGCAGCACCTCGGTGCTGCCCACCTGGACGAACAGCGGCGGCAGACCGCGCAAGTCCGCGTAGACCGGCGAAGCGTACGGATGCGTGGCCGGTGCGTCGCCGAGATAGACCTTGGCCGCGCGCTCGATCGAGGCGCCGCAGAACATCGGATCGACGCTGTCGTTGGTACGCAGGCTCGCGCCGGTCGTCGCGAGATCGGTCCACGGCGAAAACAGCAGGCCGCCGGCGGGCATCGGCGCGCCGGCGTCGCGCAGCGCGACCAGCGTGGCGAGCGCGAGACCGCCACCGGCCGAGTCGCCGGCGATCACGATCGAGCTCGGCGGGATGCCGATCGCGAGCAACTGTCGATAAGCTGCGGTGGCGTCGTCGAGCGCGGCCGGGAAGCGATGCTCGGGCGCAAGGCGGTAGTCGAGGGAAAAGAGCCGCGCGCCCGCGCGCGTCGCGAGAGCAAACGTCAGCGACCGATGCGTGCGCGGCGAGCAGAAGTAATAGCCGCCACCGTGGCAAAACAGTATCGTGGGCTCCGCGCCGCCGGCCGTGCCGCCGTGCACCCGCTCCAGCCATTCGCCGACGAGCGGCGCGTCGCTCACGCCATACGTTTCGCGCAGATGCCAGCCGCGAGGCACGCGCGGCGACCAGACGCGCTTCGAGGTCAGCGCGCGCGCCCGTTCGACGTCGATAAACGGTTTGAGGGTTTCGGGCCGGAACTGCCTACGCAAGTACCAGCACGCGAGCGCTCTTTGCCAGCTCATCGGGACATGCTCCGTCGTTGAAGTCCCGTCATGGTAAGTGCGTTGACGGGAGTGCCGTTGGATGCCGGGCTCCAACCGCGTGGCGGTGATAGTGGACCGCGGCACGCGTGGCCGGCTCCGGCGAGTGCCCCGCCTAGTTCGCCGGCAACACCTGCCCGCGAATTTCGCCCGTCGGATTCTGCGCGGTATGAATATTGAAGTACCACTGCCCCGCCATCAGATCGGTGACCTGCTGCTCGGACAGCTTCGTCGTGCCTTTGATTGGGCTCGCGAGCGCCTTCTTCTCGATCGGCACCTGGACCTTCGCGTTCTGGCCGACCGGCGCCGGACCATGGAAATGCGCGGCGGTGGCCGGACCGCTCAAGCCTTCGTAACTAATGGTCCACTGCAGCGATTGGGTGGACGTGTCGAAGGTCGCATTCAGCATGCCGTGCCCGTGACTCACACGCGGCGGCACTTCGCTCGACGGCTCTAGATCCGCCTTTAGTGCAACCGTATCTGCAAATGCAGCGCCCGACGCAAGCGCCCACAACACCACGGTCAGATTCAATTTTCGCAGCGAAATCATGGTCTTCTCCGGACATTGACGCGCCGCCGCGGCACCAGTGTCGGCCGTGCGGAGCTTCCACATACTAGTGCAAATCGCTCGGAGCCGGCGGGGTTGGGATGGTAGCTAGCGAGGCCGAGTTGGCTCGAGCCGGAATGTGATTCAAACGCAAGGCCTAATGGCACAAGTCCCAACGCGCACAAGCGTTCGTCAGATGTCTTGAAATGCAGGTGAATGCGGAATGCGAAACCGTTTCAATCGATTTAATCGAAAAGTTAATTGCGCGTTTTGTAATGAATAAATCACGTCGTTCCTGGTATGCTTCTGCCTGCGAGAAGTGACTCCTTCATCGAAGGATGTCTCCAAATCTTTAACGCGGCTTCGGCCGCGTTTTTTTTCGTCTCGACTGTGGTCGGGCATTTGAATCGCTCGCGTATTTGCGCGAGGTCACGTCGCGCCGCTGGTTAAGTGAGCAATTGCGCCTGTCGCTCGATGCCATCGAGCATCGCCTCGCATTGGCGGATTAGCACCTGGCCCTCGTCACGCAACTGCTCGGGCGACTTCGCAACCATGTCGCGACGGTACGCTTCGAGTAACTGTACGAGCGGCGGATACTGCAGTACGCTCGCCGCTCCCGTCACCCGATGCAGCCACTCGTGCACCCGCCGCACATCCGCGCGTTCGAGTAACGTCTCAAGCGCCCTGATGTCGTCGCGCATCGACGAGACGAATGAACCGAGCAACGCCTTGACCGTCGACTCGCTTCCCCATAACTGCGTCATGTGTGCGAGTTCGACCGGCACGAACGGTTCCGGACCGAGACGCTGCGTGGCCGGCCGCTCGCCGGCTCGTGCAGACGAATCGCGACCGGATGTTTCCGCCGGCGCGGCGCACCGCTCACCGTCGGTGTCAAACCAACGGCTCAGATAGTCGCGCAACGTGGCGAGCCGGGTCGGCTTGATCAGACTGTCGTCCATGCCGGCGTCGCGGCAAAGACTTAGGTCGTCGGGCGCGGTATTGGCCGTGATGCCGAGTATCGGCAGGCGCTGCACGCCGCCGCGCAGTGTCTCGCCCTCGCGGATACGGCGGGCCAGTTCGTAGCCCGACAGGTTCGGCATGTGACAGTCGGTGATCAGGCAGCCATAGGTCGTGCGCCCCAGCGCGGCAAGCGCTTCGGCGCCGTCGTTCGCGACGTCGCACGCGAAACCCAGCAGCGCGAGCTGATGGCGCATCAGTTCCTGATTGACTGGATGATCCTCCGCGACAAGAATCAGCCGCCCGCTAGCGATTGCGCGATCGCGATCCGGCGGCGTCGCGACGCCATCGGTCGTGAACGGCGCGCCTACCGCGCGCGATGTCATCGGCGCCATCGGCGGCAGCCCCGTCATCGCGGCCGCGCATGCGGCGCCGAGCCCGCGCCACGAAATCGGATTGATGCTCAAGCGCACCTTGTCGTCGAGGATGCTGTAACCCGTGGGCTTCGGATTTTCGGTCAGCGTGACGACGCGCGCATTCGCGCCGATATGTACGGGCAAGGTGACGTCCTCGCCGACGAACAGAAGATCGGCGCGGTTCAGCGCAGCGCTTCTGCCCAGCGTCGCAGCAACCGGCGCGAGGCTGCACAATTCGAGCCCGAGCGCCTCTGCGAAGTGTGCGAGGGCTCGACTGATGCGCGGATCGCGCGTAATCACCACACCGAGTTTGCCGCGCAGACCGTTGACCGAGTAGCGCTGCGCGACGATCGGCATCGTAACCCGCACGATCATGCTCGTGCCGTGGCCGGGTTCGCTGCGCAGCGCGAGCGTGCCGTCCATCAGATCGATCAGCTTGCGGCAGATCGTCAGCCCAAGACCCGTGCCGCCGAAGCGCCGCGTGGTGGACGATTCCGCCTGCACGAACGGCTCGAACAGACTCGCCTGCACATCCGGCGCGATGCCGATGCCGGTGTCCTGCACGGTCAGCTCCAACATCTGCGAATCCGCGCGATCTTCGACGACCGCTACGCTCACACCGACCTCGCCCTTCGGCGTGAATTTGATCGCATTGCCGAGTAGGTTGAACAGAATCTGCCGCAGACGCACGCTATCGCCGCGCAGCGTCGCAGCGACGTCGGCCGCGATGTCGACGCGCACTCTCAGCCCATTTTCGTGGGCGCGCCCCGCGAGCAGGCCGACCGCGTTATCGACGAGCTCGCGCAGATCGATCGGCTCGGCTTCGAGCGTGAGCCGCCCCGCCTCGATCTTCGAATAATCGAGCAAATCATCGAGAATCTGCAGCAGCGCACCCGCCGACTCGTGGATCATGCCGAGCATTTCGCTCTGATCGGTACTGAGCGGCGTGCGCTCGAGCACTTCGACGAGACCCAGCACGCCGTTCATTGGCGTGCGGATTTCGTGGCTCATCATCGCGAGGAAGTTGTCCTTCGCGCGCGAGGCTGCCTCGGCCATATCGCGTGCTCGCGCGAGTTCCTCCGAACGCGCGCGCTCGATGCTCGCATCTACCCAATAACCGCTCCACACGGCGCTGCCATCGGCTTCGCGCCGAGGCACCAGCTCGGCCCGCACCCACTTCAGCTGGCCGGCGCTTTCGAGGCGGAACTCCATATGCACCGGCGTGGCGCAGCTCGCGGAACGCTCGAGTTCGGCGAGCACGTGCGGCCGATCCAGCTCCGACACGCGCTGGAAATCGACCCTCGCCCCCTCATGTGAGGCATCACGCTCGCCGAACAGATGCCGCGTGTCCCCGCCGATGTACGGAAACGAATATGCGCCGGTCGGCGATCGCCGCAACTGGAACACGACGGCCGGCAACGAGCGCGTGACGTCGAACAGGCGCTGTTCGGTTTCCCGCGCGCGCATTTCGGCGCGCCGGATGTCCGTGACGTCGACCATCGTGCCGAGCACATACGCCGGCTGTCCATCGCTGCCAGCGCAGACGCTCGTCCAGAAAATCCCATGGCGCAACTCGCCAGCGCCGTCATGGAACTGCAGTTCGGCTTTCGCGATGCCGCCGCCGCGCAGGATCTCGCGCGTCATGTCGTCGAGCGCGCGGCTGTTTGCGTCGCCCCATGTGCCGATCGCGGCCGTCGTACGCCCGAGCACGTCTTTCCGCTCGAGCCCGCACGCTTTCTCGTAGGCCTCGTTGATCGCGATGTACCGCCCATCCAGGCCTTTCGCGACGAGCGGATATGGCACCGTCTCCATCATCGTTTGCTGGAAGTTCAGTTGCAGCGCAAGTTCGCGCTCGGTCTGCTTGCGCAGGCGGACTTCGCGTTGCAGCAGCACGTATGCGCGCAACGTGACCAGCAGCACGACGCCGATACCGATCAGCACCGGCAGCAACCGCACCGCGGTCACGGTCCATATCGGGTGCTCCGGCGCGGCGGGAGCCACCCACTTGCGCCGGATGCGCTGCTTTTCGGCTGCGGGCATCGCTTGCAACGCGCGATCGATCAGCTTGACCAGAGGGCTCAGATCCTCGCGCACAGCGAAATATAACGCGTCGGATTCGCCGAGCGAGTCGATTACCCTAAGCGCGCCGGCGTAGTGCGGCGGCAACCGCACGTTGATCGCGGCAGCGTTGCCGACCAGCACATCAGCCTCGCCGCTCGCGACCATGCGCAGCGCATCGCCAAGGCTCGCCGCGACGACGATGTGATCGACCGGCACCGCTTGCAACGCGAGCGGCACCGAACCGGCTACGTGCGGCGACATCACGACGCGGCACGACGCGATATCGTCGAACGAGCATGGGGGCGGCGCGCCGCTGCGCCCGACGATCACCAGCGGATCGCTCGCGTACACGCGGCTGCGCTCGGCGCCTTCGAGAAGCGCACTGCGACTCGATGTGGAGGAGAGCATCGCGAGGTCGCCGCGCTGGAATGCTTCGACGGTGGTGGCCCAGTCGGCCGTGTGCGCGCGCTTGAACACGATACCGAGCGTGCTGCTCAGGTACGCGAGGTAATCGGCGGTCAGACCGACCGGGCGACCGTTGGCGTCAACATAGCTGAACGGCGCCCAGTCGCTGTCGAAGCCGATCTGTAACGGCGGTAGCGCACGCAGCCAGTTCTTTTCTTCCGGCGTTAGCGTAAAGGGCGGCGCATCCGGCGCGGGCGCCGTGTTGAAGTGGCCCGACAGCCAGCGCGCGCGTATCGCGGCGGCCTCGGCGGGGTTCATCGATACGAGCGCGCGATTCAGTTGATCGCGCAAGGCAAGCTGGCGCGGCGAAACGGCAAAGCGCAGGTCGAGCGCCTTGCCGCCCTGCTCGAACGCGACGCGCAGGCTGCGATACGCGTCGGTCGCCAGTTCGTATTGCACGACCGGCGTGAAGCCGAAATAAAGGTCGGCATCGCCACGTAGTAGCGCGTTCAGCGCTTCATGCGTGCTCGCGAACGTGACGATCCTCGTGCGCGGGAAACCAGCGCGCAACAAACGCTCGCGAGCAAAACCACGCTCGATCGCTATCCGCGCGCCGGCGAGGCCGGAGGCGTTGACATAGCGCGCGTCATCGCGACGCACGACAGCCGAAGCGAACGAGCGGAAGTAGGGGACTGTGAAACGGAGGCAGCGCTCACGCTCCGGCGTGCGCGCTACGCTCGTCAGCAAGTCGACTTCGCCGGCGCAAGCCGCGGCGACCAGTTTGGTCATGTCGGGAAAGCTCTTTGTCTCGATGACGACGTTCGGCCCCACGAGCGCGCGCAACAGGTCGCCGCTGACGCCGGCGAGCCGGCCGGTCTGCGGGATGTCGAACGGCGGCCAGCCGCCTTCGAGTATGCCGACGGTCAATCTGACAGGAAATTCAAGGTGTGACGACGCGGCAGAGCCGGATCTCACCGCGGAGACTAAGGGCGACTCTGACGCAGCGTCGGCAGGCGCAGCCATGCAGACCGCGTGCATAGCCGCCAGCAGACATAGTGCGAGCCAATGCATCATTGAACGGCGCAGCGAGCGCGGCCACAGACGCCGCAATAAGCACCGCAGTCCTAAGGTTAGTGCCGCTTCGCATTGAGAACTCGCATTGACCGGAAGTGATGAGTACCTTCCTTCGCTCACGAAACGTCACCCTGCCCGTCCACTAACGACACGGGGGACGAATCGGCTCGGCCGCCCAGCAACGAAAACAGCACGCCAGCCGCGATCGCGCCGGCCAACGGCGCAGCCCAGAACAGCCACAACTGGTCCAGCGCCCAGTTGCCGACGAACAGCGCCTGCGCGGTCGAGCGGGCGGGATTGACCGCTCCATTGGTGACCGGAATGGACACGAGGTAGACGAGCATCAGACATGCACCGGTGACGAACGGCGCAATCGTTGCCAGCTCTTTTCGAACGACGACCAGTAGGCAGGCCCCGACGAACACGACCGACAGCACGAACTCCACGACCAGCGCCGAATGCAAAGGATAGTCGGCGGGCGAATGAGCGCCGAAGCCGTTCGCCGCGAATTCACTCGCGGCGAGTTCGAAACCCGGCCGGCCGCTCGCGAGGTAGGCGAGCAACGCCGCAGCGACGATTGCGCCCGCGATTTGCGCGGCAATATAGGGCAACAGATCGCGCACCGGAAAGCGCTGCGCGACTGCCAGGCCAACGGTAACGGCGGGATTGAAATGCGCACCGGAAATCTTGCCGAAGGCATAGCTGCCGGTAGCGAGCGCAAGACCGAATGCCAACGACATCTGCATGGCGCCACTGGCCTGCAGCACGCCCGTAGTGTCCAGCACCGTACTGCCGCAGCCGACGAACACCAGCCATGCCGTACCCACACTCTCGCTCCACAATCGCTTGCCTAGTGCAACCATCTCTATCCCATCCGTCAAGTACGAGGCACAGACGCCGAACCCCGTCGCGCGACGAGGTCTGCACCGGATTTCCCTGATCCACCACTAATCGGATCACGAACTAGCCACTGCGACACTTGCGGCGCAAGGCGCGATGAACGGCGGCGGGCAGGATTATTGAGTGCGCCCCACGCCGCACCAATCGGAAAAATCTGATACTGGCCTCATATCAGCCCGATTTGACTGGCGTAGTTGATCAGGTCGGCTTCTGTTTCCAGTCCGAGCTTGCGCATCGCGCTGCGTTTTTGCGTGCTGATGGTTTTGTCGCTACGTCGCAGGCGCGTGGCGATCTCGTGCACCGCGAGGCCTCGTACATAGAGTTGGAACACCTCCCACTCGCGCGCGCTCATCGCACCGCCGCGCCCGGGCGGAGCAGGTTCCGCAGCCGCGAGTGCGGCCCGAACCTGCTCCGATAGATGGGTCCCCCCGGCCGCAACGGCTTCGATTGCATCGATCAATCCGCCAACGGCGTCGCGCTTGTCGACGATTCCGGTCACACCGATATGGCGCAAGCCGGCCAACATATGCGCACGCTCGATCATGGTCAGCACGACCACCTGCGGATGCGGCATGCGCCGTAACAGCCGACGCAATAGCGGCACCGCGCTAGTGTCTCCGTCGAGTCCCGGCATGCCAATGTCCGACACGACGACGTCGCATGCGCAGGCATCGAGCAGCTTCGCGAGACCCGAGGTGTCGGCCGCTTCGCCGACAATTTCGATATTCGGCTTATCGCGCAGCAAAAATCGGACGCCCGCACGAATAGAGTCGTGATCGTCCGCCACGACGACGTGAATCTTGTTTGTCATTGTTTCCCGCGACTTTCTTATGATGTCGATCGGCATACCGCACGAAACGTGTCTCCCCGGTTATGCCGATATATTCGCCGCGCCCCTGCGCGGCATGTTGCCGCTCAGTTAGCGGTTGTTGCCACACGTTTCCGGTACTACTCCATGCTCGACGGCGAAGCGGAAAAGTTCGGCGTCGCTATTCAACGACAGCTTGCGCATGGCCATGCACTTCTGCGCGCTGATCGTCTTCACACTACGTCCGAGCCGCGTAGCGATTTCCGTGACGCCAAGTCCTGACGCATACTGCGTAAAAACCTCGAGCTCGCGGCGAGACAGCCTGGCGCGCACGAAGTCGAGACGTTGCGTCAGCGCGACGTCGGTCAGCATGGCGCGCACCGCGGGACCGACATAACACTCGCGCGCCAGCGCCATCACCACCGCGACATGAATGAGGTCGATGCGATCGCGCTTGCTCAGCAGCCCATCCACGCCGAGCGATATCACCTTGCGCAGCGTCGCCGCCTCCGTTTCCATTGTCAGAATGACGAGCGCCACGTTGGGATAGCGCGCCTTGAACTGCCTGACGACGTCGAACCGGTTGTCGTGGTGCCCTCCCGGCATGTAAAGGTCCATCAGCACGAGATCGCAAGGACTGCGATCGACTTCGATGAAGAGTTCGGCGACGTCCGCCGCACGGCCAACCACCTTCAGGTTGGGATAATTGCAAATCAGATTTTCTATAGCCAGCAGAACCAGCGGATGATCGTCCGCGATGATCGTTCGAACAGGCGTGCCTGATGCAGCCAAGAGGTTCATCGTCTGGCGCTCCTCGATGTTTCATTTTCCGACACCTTGTTTTGTGTGACCGGCGCTCACGCAATGGTCGAGCATTTCTTTTGCGACAAACATAAGAGCGCTCTGAAATGGACCAATCAACACGCGCGAAGCCTAGGTTCCCGGTTCGAGCAGCAGCGTGCCGCATGCGCGCACACAAGAGAAAAGCGCGGGATCGTCGTTGACGCCAAGCCGCGCCATTGCTTCGCGCTTGTGCCGGCTCACCGTGCGGCGATGGCAACCGAGCGCCGCAGCGATCTGCGCGATGGACTCGCCGCTCACCAGCCTGCGCAGGATGTCGGTCTGCCGCTTCGACAGCAGCAGGGCCGAAACGAACAGACCGTTGTCCTGCTCCGAACGCGCGAGCGTTTCGACCACCGAGTGGCCCAGGTAACGCGTGCCGCGCGCGCTGTCGTAGACGGCTTGCGGCAGTTCTTCGAGCGAGTCGGTTTTGCCGAGCACGCTGACCGCGGCATCGGCGGCGATGACACGCAACATCGCGGCATTCGTCTGCGCGGTCACGACGACGACGCGCAATGACGGCCACTCGCCGCGAATGCGCCGGATCAGGCCGGGTCCGTCGCCAATCTCGCCGGCGGGATCGGGCATCGAAAGATCGACGACGAGCACGTCGCACTTCGTGTGTTGCAGCAGTGCAATCAACTCGGTCGGCGTCTGCGCCTGACCGACGACAGACAGACCTTCGCGCCTCTCCAGAGTCGATTTCAGGCCAAGCAGGACGAATGGATGGTCATCCGCCAGAATGATTCGAAGATTCGCCACGATTAGTCTCGCTCGTCATAAGAATGGTCGGAATGTGCGCAGGAATGACTGTCATGCGGCATGCGTCGATCTGCGTCGCGGTACTCGAGCGACGTGCCGGTAAAGCATCTGAGCATTCTCGAAAATTCACGACAATCGGAGCGTTCCTAATCCGGCTCAAGAATCGGAACAATTCATAGTTCTACCAAACAATGCGCGGGCACCGACGCTGTTCTCCGGTCTTTTACGCGGCATCACAAGCACGCGGCGCGCGCATCGCATGCGTCGGCGCGGCGCGCGGAAACACCGGCAACGCGAGCAACGCGCAGGCGCTCGTCACCGCCCACACCAGCGGCCATGCTCCGATCGACAGCAGCGCCGGAATCGCGAGCGGCGTCAGGAACAGCGTGACGAACACGCAGGTGTTGCCCATCGCGAGCGCGGTGCCCGCGCGGCACGGACCGGCGAGCGTAGCGAGTTCGGTGAACGCGACGCCATGCCACGCCGACGCGCTGACTCCGCCGAGCACGATCATCAGCGCGAACAGCGCAACCGCCCCGGCGCGATGCATGCCGACGAGCGCGGTCGCGAGCGCCAGCAGCACGAACAACCCGGCGGTCAACAAACTGCAGGCCCGCATGTACGCGCGACGGTTACCGCGTCGATCGGTCCACGCACCGCTCCAGACCCGCGCGATCGCGGCGCCGGTCTGGACCGCGGCCATCGTCGCGCTGATCGCGAACACGCCAGCGCGGCAGAAGTCGTTCAGGAACACCGTGCCGAACGTGATCACGGCAATCTGTGGCACGCACAGCGTGCCTGCGCCGAGCGCGACGCGCCAGATCGCGATGTGGCGCAACGGAGACATGCTCGGCGGCGGCGTGCTGACCTTGGCGGCGTCTACGCACCGCGCGCTGGGCGCCGCCGCACTCGCGAGCGCTCCGTTGGCCGCCGACGCATCGCCCGCGTGCGCGGGCTCATGCAGCCAGCACCATGCGAACCATGCGGTGACCGCGCACGCCAACGCCAGCACCGCATAGGCGCTTGCAAAACCGAAGCGCGAGGCGAGCACCGGCAGCACCAATGCGCCGAGTCCACCGCCCGCCGGCACGGCGGTCTGGCGGATGCTCATCGCGAGGCCGCGCTCGCCTTCGCGAAACCACGCCATCACCGCTCGGCCGCTCGATCCATTGACGCTGCCGCCCAGCAACCCGACCAGCAGCAAGCCGAGCGCGAGCGGCACGATGCCCGGCGCACGCGCGCCGCCCGGCGAGACGAACAGCGCCAGACCGGCGAGCGCCGCCGCGGTCGACAGCAACCCGAGCAGCAGCACACGACGATCGCCCCAGCGGTCGGTCAGAAGCCCCCACGGCAACTCGCTAACCGCGATGCCGAGTCCGAGCATACCGAGCACGAGGCCGAGCCCATGGTTGGCCAGATGGTAGTCCGAGCGCAGGAACACCGCGGTCGTCGGGATACCCGAAAACGCCGCGGAAAAGCTCGCATTCGCGGCAAAGCCCACGCCCAGCACCTTCCAGCGATGCTCCGCGCCGCGTGCCCCGGCGCCGCGCGACGCTGTCATAGATCCATTTACCATCACACCCTCCGCATATCGTTCGGAGGTATGCTACGGGTGGGCATTCCATCGGAAAAGCCGGAAATTCAGATCGTCATCATCGGAAAAACCGAATCATGAGCCAACGCGGTTTCGACCTCGCGCAGTTGCGGACCTTCGTCGCAGTCGCCGAATCGGGCGGGGTGTCGGCAGGCGCCGAGCGCGTGTTCCTGTCGCAGTCGTCGGTGAGCGAGCAGCTAAAGAAGCTCGAGGAGCGCGCCGGCCAGCCGCTCTTCGTGCGCGGTCGACAGGGCGTGAGCCCGACGCCTGCCGGCGAGCGTCTGCTCGAGCACGCGCGGCGCATCATCGCGATGAGCGAAGCGGCGTTCGACGACCTGCAAGGTCGCTCGCTCGACGGCGAACTGCGCATCGCGATTACCGATTACTTCCGGCCGCACGACATCGCGCGCATCCTCAAGACGTTTTCGGAACAGCATCCGCGGCTGAAGCTGCATGTGACGGTGCAGCCCAGCGCGTTGATCGACAGCAGCGCGGACGATCACGCGTCGTTCGACATCGGTTTGTCGGCGCGGCTCGTCACCGGCCAAACGCGCGCGCGCGGCGCGAGTGCCGGTGCCGCGAGCATCGTCGTGCGGCGCGAAAAGCTGTTGTGGGCCAGTTGCGCCGATGCCGGCACTCGCCCCGCCGCGCCGTACCGGCTGGTGCTACTGCCCTCGACATGTCAGTTGCAGCGCTTCGTCGTCAAATTGCTCGACGAACACAAGGTGCCCTACGTGGTGTCACATTCGGCGTCTGGCGTCGCGGGACTGCAACTCGCATTGAAGGCGGGGCTCGGCATTTCCTGTCTGAACGAGTCCTCGCTCGGCGGCGGCGTGGTCGCGTGCGCCGCGAACATCGGCCTGCCGCCGCTGCCCGCCATCGAGTTTCATCTGCTGCCGGGGCGTCCGGGCGAAAGCGAACTGGTCAGCAATGCCCGTGATGCGCTGGTGCGGCTCTTTGCATGACCCGCACCGGCGTTGGCGCAAAGCATCGTCCATTGACGCGTCCAACGAATGGCCGCACGCTGCGCGTCGCTAGCGCTCGATGCCGTCGCGACGTATTGCGCGGCCATCCAGTGCCGGGACAGCGACAAGCCGCGCGGTGACGCAGCGCAATGGCTCGCGTCACACCGCGACGAACTCGCTATCCAGTCTCCGCTCGCCGGCAACACCGGCCGGCTTCGCGCCGAGCGCCGAAGCACTGCCGCGCGACTCGCTGCCAGTCCGAAACACCGCCACCGCCGCCGACAAGCGCCGCGCCTGGTCTTCGAGCGAACTCGCCGCCGCGGCCGCCTGCTCGACGAGCGCCGCATTCTGTTGCGTGACCTCGTCCATCTGACCGACCGCCAGATTGACCTGATCGATGCCGGTGCTCTGTTCGAGCGCCGCCGCCGCGATCTCGTTCATGATCGAACTGACGCGCGCGATCGCCCCGACGATGTCGTTCATCGTCGTGCCCGAGCGTTCGACGAGTTGCGAGCCCTGCTCCACCCGCGTGGTCGACGCATCGATCAAGCCTTTGATCTCCTTGGCCGCCGCCGCGCTGCGTTGCGCGAGCGAGCGCACTTCGCTCGCGACGACCGCGAAGCCGCGTCCCTGCTCGCCGGCGCGCGCCGCCTCGACTGCGGCATTCAGCGCGAGGATGTTGGTCTGGAAAGCGATCCCCTCGATCACGCCGACGATGTCGGCAATCCGCCGCGAATCGTCGACGATGCCGTGCATCGTACCGACCACCTGCTCGGTCAGCTCGCCGCCTTGCGCGGCCAGCGTCGAGGCGCCCTGCGCGAGCGAGCTCGCCTCTTTCGCGTTGTCGGCCGTCTGCTTGACCGTCGACGTCAGCTCTTCGATGCTCGCGGCTGTTTCCTCCAGCGCCGCCGCCTGCTCCTCGGTGCGCTGCGACAGATCGGCGTTGCCGGCCGCGATCTCGCTGACGCCGGTGTCGATCGATTCGGTGCCTTGACGAACCGCGTTCACGGTCGTGATCAGCGATTCCTGCATCCTGCGCAGCGCGGCCGCGAGACGGCCCATTTCGTTGTCGCCGAGCACTTCGATGCGGCCACTCAGGTCGCCGTTGGCGATGCGCTGGAACTGCGCGATGGTCGCATCGACCGGCGCGACGATCGCACGCGCGAGCATGAAGCGGGCGAGAAAGCCGCCGGCCAGCGACAGC
Source organism: Paraburkholderia sprentiae WSM5005 (assembly GCF_001865575.2). Classification (NCBI taxonomy): domain Bacteria; kingdom Pseudomonadati; phylum Pseudomonadota; class Betaproteobacteria; order Burkholderiales; family Burkholderiaceae; genus Paraburkholderia; species Paraburkholderia sprentiae. Next base: position 359,761 of record NZ_CP017561.2, on the reverse strand, counting down.
GCAATGCCGATCGCCACCGCCGTACTAATCGCGTAGAACAGGTCCTGCGCATCCTGATAGCGCTGCGCGCCGTGATCGAGCTGCAACTGCTCGAGCGCGAGCATCGCCTTCTCGTACGCGCTGTACAGCGACGGCAGCTTGTGCGCCTGTAATTGTTCGAAGGCGTTGGTGTCGCTCGACTTGAGCGCGGCGAGCGTCGGTTCGACGCCGTCGTGCAGGAAGGTGTCGCGCTTGTGCTGCATGTCGGCGATCAGACGCTGCTCATCGGCATCCGCACCCGCGTGGCTCAGATAGTGGGCAAGTCGTTCATCGGAGGATTTGCGGTACTGATCGAAGCGATGGAGCACGGCGTTCGCGCCGTCCTGATCGTTCAGCGCGACGAGCGACGCGTACGTCGCGAGCGCCAGACGCAGACGCAACAGCTGGCCGGCGCTGCCTTCGAGGTCGGCGACGGCCGGCGTGTCGATCGTGTACATCTGCTGCAGCGACGCGTTCGACGAACGCAGCGAGAGCAATCCCGCGGCCGCGCCGAGCAGCAGCACGATGCCGAAGAATACGATCATCAGGGTGAGGCTGGTGCGAATCGACAGCTTTTTCAACATCGGACTGGTCTCCTTGGGCTGCCCGACCGACGATTCGGTATCGTTCACGATATCCGCACGGCCACGCAGGCTGCGCCCACGCCGATCGGCCCGGTCCGCAACTTGGCTGGAAATTAAGCAAACAGCACATTGAAGGTCAACGGCGTATCGTTCGAAAACTTTATGGTTGATCGCTCGCGCGGCTTGCGTTAAATCAATAAAGTCTCGAAGCCCGTTTTCTGAAGGCGCTTCTGTCGAAGCCCCTTCCCGCCGCCCGGAGCGCGTCCATGTCGGAAATCGGTTCGGCCATACTCGTGTTCGTGCTGCTGCTGATCGCCACCGGCCTCGGCGTTGCGGTGCGGCCGCTGCTGCCGGAAGAGCACAAGGCGCATGAGACCGTGCAGCTGGTGCAACTCGTGATCGGCATGCTGGTGACGTTCGCCGCGCTGGTGCTGGGTTTGATGACCGCATCGGCGAAAGCGGGCTTCGATACCGCGTCGAACGATATGCGCACCTATGCGGCCGAACTGATCGAATTCGACTCGACGCTGCGCGAGCTCGGCAGCGCGGCCGACGAATCGCGGCGTCTGTTGCGCCAGTACACGGCGGCGGCGATCGCGTCGACCTGGCCGCAGGAGCCTGCGCCGAGCGGCGACTATCCGCGCGAACTCGGCCCGCCGAGCAATCCGCAGCAACTGGAAAATGTACGGCTCGGCGACATGCTGAGCGCGGTGGGTCGCGAGTTGCGGCAACTGCGCACGCACGATTCGTTGCAGGAACGCGCGCTCGATGACGCGTTGACGCAGTACCGGCGCGTCATCGATGCGCGCTGGAAAATCATCGAGGAAGCGCACAGCTCGATTTCGCAGCCGTTCTTCAAGATGCTGACGTTCTGGCTATGCGTGATTTTTCTGAGTTTCGGATTGATCGCGCCGCGTAATGCGTTGGCGCTGGTGACGATATCGCTGGGGGCGGTATCGATTGCTTCGGCAATTTATGTGATCGTCGATCTCGATACGCCGTTTACCGGGCCGATCGTGGTGTCGAGTTTGCCGTTGCGGGATACGTTGGAGCATTTGAGGCGGTGAGCTTCTGGGGAATGCTCCGCGCGGATGACGTAAGAAATGCCCGGAAACGGAGAGGCCCGCTTTCCTCACGGAAAGCGGGCCTCTCTACCAACAAAAAACTGCCTTAGTCAGTGTTAGAACGGAATATCGTCATCCATCTCATCAAACCCGCCGCCAGCCGGCGCGCTCGGACGGCTCGCGCCGCCACCGCCGCTGCCGCCACGCGAGCCGCCGCCCGACGACGTCGCGCGACCACCGCCACCGCCACCGCCGCCGCCACCGCCGCCGCTGCGCTCCGACGACTCTGCACGGCTATAGCCGCCTTCATCGCCCCCACCCATCGACGCGCCGCCACGGCCGCCGAGCATTTGCATCTGCTCCGCGACAATCTCGGTCGAGTAACGATCGGTGCCGTCCTGCGCCTGCCATTTGCGCGTGCGGATGCGCCCTTCGAGGTACACCGACGAGCCCTTCTTCAGATATTCCGCCACGATTTCCGCGAGACGGCCGAAAAACGCGACGCGGTGCCACTCGGTGGCCTCCTTCATCTCGCCCGACGCCTTATCCTTGTAGCGGTCCGTCGTGGCAAGGCGGATGTTCGCGACTGCGTCGCCGCTCGGAAGATAGCGGACTTCCGGATCGGCGCCGAGGTTGCCGACGAGAATGACCTTGTTCACGGATGCCATGAATTTCTCCTGTTGATTCCTGTTGCAGGCGGCGCGGCACTACGCGGTTCGCGTCTCGCGGCCGGCAGGCCCGAGACCAGAAGAGCGCCTCTGCCCGCCGCCGGGTGAGTTCTGGATGATTCGGGAGATGCCCCGAGTACGCTGTGTTATGCCTTGCGCGGCGGCGGTTTCATCTTTGCGGCGATTATAAGCCAGCAAAATACCAGCCCGGAGCAAGCGAAGAAAACCGCGCTCTGACCGTTCACCTTCAGCAGCCAGCCGCCGACCATCCCGCCCAGCGCCAGACCGATCGACTGCGTGGTGTTGTACACGCCGGCCGCGGCTCCTTTGCGGGTGCCCGGCGCGAGCTTCGACACCAGCGAAGGCTGCGAGGCCTCGAGAATATTGAAGCCAAGAAAGTACACGAACAGGATCGCCGCCACAGTCAGAATCGTATGCGCAGCAAGGCCCAATAACAACTGGCCGATCAGGATAAGAGCGATCGCCGACAGCAGCACGATCTTCATCTTGCCGCGCTTCTCGGCGGCGATGATCGCCGGCACCATCATCACGAACGACAGCCCCATCACCGGCAGATACACCTTCCAGTGCGACGCGACCGGCAGCCCGCCCGCTTCGAGAATGCGCGGCACGACGAGGAACAGCGCGGTTTGCGTGGCGTGCAGTACGAGCACGCCGAAATTCAAACGCAGCAGCTCGACGTTGTGCAGGACTTCGGCGAACGGCGCGCGCACGTGCACCGGCTTCGGCGCATCGGGCACGACCCACAGCACGATGCCGATCGCGAGAATCGCGAAAACGCCGACCAGGGTGAACAGCCCGCTCATGCCCAGCCAGTGGAATACGATCGGCGCGCCGACGATCGCCACCGCGAACGACACGCCGATGCTGCCGCCGACCATCGCCATCGCCTTGGTGCGATGTTCTTCCGAGGTCAAATCGGCGATGAAGGCGATCACCGCCGACGACACCGCGCCCATCCCCTGAATCACCCGCCCGACGATGATCCACGTCATGTCGTGCGCGGACGCCGCGACGAAGCTGCCGATCGCGAAGATCAAGAGGCCCGTCGCGATCACCGGCTTGCGGCCGATCTTGTCGGAGACCCAGCCGTAGAAGATGTAGAGCATCGACTGCGTGACGCCGTACGCGCCGAGCGCGATGCCGACGAGCAGCACGTTTTCGCCGCCGGGAATGGTCTTCGCGTAGACCGAGAACACCGGCATGATCATGAACAGACCCAGCATGCGCAGCGCGAAGATCGCGGCAAGCGATACGGTCGCGCGCAATTCGGGCGCGCTCATACGTGTGGAGATGGCGGACGGATTGGACATCGAAGCGTTGTTTGAATGAACCGGGCGGCGAGCCCGTGGGGACAGTCCTGGCCGCCAGCACGGTGGAGCACGACGAACGGGCGGGCGGCTAGTCCATGCGTACCGTCCCCGCCGACGCTCGCCCCTTGCAGTGTCTTGTACTCACGGAAAACGGCCGCTGCCAAGCCTCTTTCCCGCTGTCAGCACGCCGTAACGGCGGTCTGGAAAAGTCGTTATAGTAGCAGGTTTAGCCTCTTTCCCTTTCCGCAGTTCATGGAATAGATCCGTGGAACAAATCCGTATTCGTGGGGCTCGCACCCACAACCTGAAGAACGTCAATCTCGACCTACCGCGTCACAAGCTCGTCGTCATCACGGGGCTTTCGGGCTCCGGCAAATCGTCGCTGGCGTTCGATACGCTGTATGCGGAAGGACAGCGGCGCTACGTCGAAAGTCTGTCCGCCTATGCGCGGCAGTTCCTGCAGCTGATGGAAAAGCCGGACGTCGACCTGATCGAAGGGTTGTCGCCGGCCATTTCGATCGAACAGAAGGCGACTTCGCACAATCCGCGCTCGACGGTCGGCACCGTCACCGAAATCCACGACTATCTGCGCCTGCTGTTCGCGCGCGTCGGCACGCCCTACTGCCCCGATCACGAGATTCCGCTCGAAGCGCAAAGCGTGTCGCAGATGGTCGACGCGGCGCTCGCGCTACCCGAGGAAACGCGCGTGATGATCCTCGCGCCCGTCGTGAGCGATCGTAAGGGCGAGCACACGGATCTGTTCGAGGACATGCAGGCGCAAGGCTTCGTGCGCTTTCGCGTGCGCTCGGGCGGCGGCACCGCCAACGAAGGCACCGCGAAAATCTACGAAGTCGAGTCGCTGCCGAAGCTGAAGAAAAACGACAAGCATACGATCGACGTCGTGATCGACCGTCTGCGCGTGCGCCCGGACGTGAAGCAGCGCCTTGCCGAATCGTTCGAAACGGCGCTGCGTCTCGCCGACGGCCGCGCGATCGCGCTCGAAATGGATACCGACAAGGAGCACCTGTTCAGCTCGAAGTTCGCCTGTCCGATCTGCTCATATTCGCTGCAGGAACTCGAGCCGCGCCTGTTCTCGTTCAACAATCCGATGGGCGCGTGCCCCGAATGCGACGGCCTCGGCCAGATCACGTTCTTCGATCCGAAGCGGGTGGTCGCGCATCCGTCGCTGTCGCTCGCGGCGGGCGCGGTGAAGGGCTGGGACCGGCGCAACCAGTTCTACTTCCAGATGCTGCAGAGCCTCGCGGCGTTCTACGACTTCGACATCGACACCGCGTTCGAGGACCTGCCGGAGAAAGTCCGCAAGATCCTGCTGTACGGTTCGGGCAAGCAGGAGATTCCGTTCTCGTACATCAACGAGCGCGGCCGCACGTCGGTGCGCGAGCACGTGTTCGAAGGGATCATCCCGAATCTGGAGCGGCGCTACCGCGAAACCGACTCGTCCGCGGTGCGCGAAGAACTCGCCAAATACCAGAACAACCAGCCATGCCCGGCCTGCGCGGGCACGCGGCTGCGTCGCGAGGCGCGCTTCGTGCGCATCGGCGCGGACGGCGACGCGCGCGGCATCTTCGAGATCAGCGGCTGGCCGCTGCGCGATGCGCTCGGCTACTTCCAGACCCTGCGCCTCGAAGGCTCGAAGCGAGAGATCGCCGACAAGGTCGTCAAGGAAATCGTCGCGCGTCTGATGTTCCTCAACAACGTCGGGCTCGATTACCTGTCGCTCGAACGCAGCGCGGAAACGCTGTCCGGCGGCGAGGCACAGCGCATTCGCCTCGCCTCCCAGATCGGCTCGGGCCTGACCGGCGTGATGTACGTGCTCGACGAACCGTCGATCGGCCTGCATCAGCGCGACAACGACCGGCTGATCTCGACGCTCAAGCATCTGCGCGACCTCGGCAACTCGGTGATCGTCGTCGAGCACGACGAAGACATGATCCGCATGGCCGACTACGTGGTCGACATGGGTCCGGGCGCCGGCGAGCACGGCGGCATGGTGATCGCCGAGGGCACGCCGAAAGAGGTGCTGAAGAACGCGGCGTCACTGACCGGCCAGTACATGTCCGGCGCGCGCACGATCGAATACCCCGACGAGCGCAAGGAACCCGACGAGCGGCGCCTGCGCATCGTCGAGGCGTACGGCAACAATCTGCACAACGTGACACTCGATCTGCCGGTGGGTCTGCTGACCTGCGTGACCGGCGTGTCCGGCTCGGGCAAGTCGACGCTCATCAACGACACGCTCTATCACGCGGTCGCGCATCATCTGTACGGTTCGGCTACGGAGCCGGCGCCGTACGAGTCGATCGAGGGCCTCGAGCACTTCGACAAGGTGATCAACGTCGACCAGTCGCCGATCGGCCGCACGCCGCGCTCGAATCCGGCGACCTACACGGGCCTTTTCACGCCGATCCGCGAGTTGTTCGCCGGCGTGCCGGCCGCCAAGGAGCGCGGCTACGACCCGGGCCGCTTCTCGTTCAACGTGAAAGGCGGGCGCTGCGAATCGTGCCAGGGCGACGGCGTGCTGAAGGTCGAAATGCACTTTCTGCCCGACGTGTACGTGCCGTGCGATGTATGCCACGGCAAGCGCTACAACCGCGAAACGCTCGACATCCAGTACAAGGGCAGCAACATCAGCGAAGTGCTCGACATGACGGTCGAGCACGCGTACGAGTTTTTCAAGGCCGTGCCGGTCGTCGCGCGCAAGCTGAAAACCCTGCTGGACGTGGGTCTCGGCTATATCCGCCTGGGTCAGTCGGCGACCACGCTGTCGGGCGGCGAGGCGCAGCGTGTGAAACTGTCGCTGGAACTGAGCAAGCGTGATACCGGTCGCACGCTATACATCCTTGACGAACCGACCACCGGCCTGCACTTTCACGATATCGCGCTGCTGCTGGAAGTCATTCACCGGTTGCGCGACCAGGGTAATACCGTCGTGATCATCGAACATAATCTCGATGTAATCAAAACTGCGGACTGGGTCATCGATCTCGGCCCCGAAGGCGGCGCCGGCGGCGGGCAGATCATCGCCCAAGGCACGCCCGAGCAGGTCGCGAAGTCGAAGGCCAGTTTTACCGGCAAATATCTGGCGCCGCTGCTCAAGCGCGCCGCCAGCATAAAGTAACGCTGCACTACCGAGGTTGGAGACGGGATAAGCCATGACCAAGCGTAATCAGGCGCGTGAAGAAGATCGGGTGCAGGACCTGCGCCCGCGCCCGGTCAGGCTGACCAGCGACATGAGCCTGCCGAAGCTGTCGGCCGTCGAAATCGGCAGCTACGTGGTGATGCTGTTCGGCATGTGGGCGGTGATCGAACTGAAGCTGCTCGGCGCGCTGCTCTCCGGGCTGCTGGTGTTTCAGCTCGTGCATACGATCGCGCCGCGCATCGAGCGTCACATGTCGAGCAAGCGGGCACGCTGGCTCGCGGTGGTGATCCTGTCGACGGTGATCGTCGGCGCGCTGACCGCGCTCACCCTCGGCATCACCTCGCATTTCGAGAACGACGTGCCGAGCGTGCAAGCGCTACTCGATCAGGCGATGCAGCTGATCGACGAGGCCCGCGGCAGGATTCCGCAATTCGTCGCGAACTATCTGCCAGTCGACACCGAGCAGATGAAGACGAAGGCCACGGAACTGATGCACGCGCACGCGAACATGCTGCAGCAAAGCGGCACGACCGCGGCGCGCGCGTTCACGCACGTGCTGCTCGGTATGATCATCGGCGCAATCATCGCGGTCGGCGCGCAGAAGCAGATCCAGCGGCTGCCGCTGTCCACCGCGTTCGTCACGCGCGTTACGCGTTTTGCCGACGCGTTTCGCCGCATCGTATTCGCGCAAGTGAAGATTTCCGCGCTCAACTCGGTATTCACGGCGATCTTCCTGCTGGTGATCCTGCCGATCTTCCACGACCGGCTGCCGCTGTCGAAGACGCTCGTTCTCGTCACGTTCATCGTCGGTCTGCTGCCCGTGATCGGCAATCTGATCTCGAACACGATCATCGTCGCGGTCGCGCTGTCGGTGAGTTTTCCGGCGGCGATCATGTCGCTCGTGTTCCTGATACTGATTCACAAGCTCGAGTACTTCCTGAACGCGCGCATCGTCGGTGGTCAAATCGAGGCGCGCGCGTGGGAACTGCTGGTCGCGATGCTGGTCATGGAGGCGGCGTTCGGTCTCGCCGGAGTCGTCGCGGCGCCGATTTTCTACGCATATATCAAGCGCGAGCTGATCTATTTGCGGTTGGTGTAAGCGCAGCGGCTCGAGCAGCAAAAGTCAGCACTCACTGGCTTGCGGTAGACCGCGCGAACCTCTAAGATGCGAACAATTCCTATTTGCAGTTGACTCGCATCGTGACGTTTCGCCTGACTTACCGCTCCGGTTTGCGCCCGAGTCCCTGGTACTGGTTGCCGGCTCGCGCATGAGGCGCCAGCTCGTCCGCCTGCACCGCTGGTTCGGCGTCGCAACGGCGCTGTTTCTGTTCGTCGCCGGCCTCACTGGCGCGATCATCGCCTGGGACCACGAACTCGATGCTGCGTTGAACCCGTCGTTTTACCGAGCCCGCACGGCCGGGCCGACACTGTCCAGCCTCGAACTGGCGAATCGCGTCGAAGCCGCCGACCCGCGTTTTCAGGTGACGTATCTGCCGCTTGCCGTCGAACCGGGCCACACGCTGCAGATGATGGTGCTGCCGCGCACCGATCCGGCGACGAAACGACCCTACCCGCTCGACTTCAACCAGATCGCCGTCGATCCCGTCACCGGGGAGATCCAGGGACGCCGCGAATGGGGCGCCGTGTCGCTCGCACGGCTCAATCTGATTCCGTTCATCTACAAGCTGCACTACACGCTGCAGCTGCCGTTTACCGGCGGCGTCGACATCGGCACATGGCTGATGGGGATCGTCGGTATCGTGTGGCTCGTGGATAGCGTGATTGCGCTGTGCCTGTCGTTTCCGAGCCGGAAGGCCTGGCGCAAGTCGTTCGCGTTCCGCCTGAAACGCGGCGGCCATGCGTTGACCTTCGATCTGCATCGCTCCGGCGGCGTATGGATCTGGGGTCTGCTGACGATCGTCGCGCTGACGTCTATCTCGATGAATCTGTCGTCGCAGGTCGTGCGGCCGATCGTGTCGCGGCTGTCGACGCTGACGCCCGATCCGTTAAACAACCCCGAGATCCTGCGCACGCCGCAACCGGGCGAGCGGATGCTGAGCCGCGAGCGCATCGTCGAACTCGCCGAGCAGGCCCGCCAGGAGATGCATGTCGCCGCGCCGCCGGGCGGGCTCTACTACGCCGAATTCATGCACGCATATGGCGTCGGCTTCTACACGCCCGGCAACGATCACGGCGACACCGGCCTCGGCAATCCGTGGATGTATTGGGACGCCGTCACTGGCAAGCGGCTCGCCGCGCAGATCCCAGGCCGGGGTACGGCCGGCGACATCTTCATGCAGGTGCAGTTTCCACTGCACTCGGGGCGCATCCTCGGTCTCGGCGGGAGGATTCTGATTAGCTCGGTAGGCGTCGCGGTCGCCATGCTGAGCGTAACGGGCCTGCTGATCTGGCTGAAAAAGCTGAACGCGCGCCGTCGTTCGGCGCAAAACGCCAATCTCGCGAGAAGCGCGGGCGGCGCGACGGCGCGCTGGTAGCGCAAACAGGCAAAGACCGCGCCGGCCTCGACCGGCGGGGTCTTCACCAGCGCCATTTCTTTAGCGGAACACCACCGTCTTGCTGCCGTTCAGCACGACGCGATGCTCGACGTGCCATTTCACCGCACGCGCGAGCGTCACGCACTCAACGTCGCGCCCGATCGCCGTCAGTTGTTCCGGCGTCATGCTGTGGTCCACGCGCTCGACTTCCTGCTCGATGATCGGACCTTCGTCGAGATCGGTCGTCACGTAGTGAGCGGTCGCGCCGATCAGCTTCACGCCGCGGTCGAACGCCTGATAGTACGGCTTCGCGCCCTTGAAGCTCGGCAGGAACGAGTGATGGATGTTGATCGCGCGGCCGGCAAGCGCTTCGCACAGAGTCGGCGACAGGATCTGCATGTAACGCGCGAGCACCACGAGGTCGGCCTGATGCTCGTTGATCACTTCGAGCACGCGCGCTTCCTGCGCGGTTTTCGCTTCGGGCGTGCCGCCGAGCAGCGGGAAGTGATGGAACGGGATGTCGTAGCTCGCGGCGAGCTGGTAGAACTCCTTGTGGTTCGAGATGATCGCCGGGATGTCGATGTTCAGCTGGCCGGTGCGGTAGCGGAACAGCAGATCGTTCAGGCAGTGGCCGATCTTCGACACCATGATCACGACCCGCGGCTTCACGTTCGCGTCGTGCAACTCCCAGTTCATGCCGAACTGTTCGGCAAGTGTCACGAACGACGCGCGCAGCGCGTCGAGCCCCGGATCGCCGCCCACCTGCTGAAAATGCACGCGCATGAAGAACTCGCCGGTGCGGCTGTCGCCGAACTGCGCGGAGTCGAGAATATTGCTGCCGCGCTCGAACAGGAAGCCCGACACGGCGTGAACGATGCCGGGCCGGTCGGCGCACGACAGTTTGAGGATAAAGCTGTGATCGGTCGACATGACCTCGGTGACTCCCTTCTTCAATTCGTGGTTTGTTTCAGTGGATGCGGCTGCAAGGACCGGGCTAACCCAGCGCGGGCGGCGCAAACAGCGTGTCGATGCCCTCGCACGCGTCCTCGTCGATCCAGCGGCGGCGCAGCAGGCAATCGAGCGTCGCGAGACTGGCGTCGACGGTAAGCGCGCCTTCCTCGATCCAGCGCGCGACCTCGTCGATGCGCGCGAGCCGGTGTTCGCCCACTTCGCCGTCCTGGTTGCGCGGCGCGAAGTCGGCGGGCAGCGCGAGGTCGTAGATGAAAACCTGCTCGGCCTGCGTGCCTTCCGGCAGCGATTGCAGCACGTGCGCGGTGCGCCCCGCGACCGCGCTCGCCGCGACCTGCGCCGGAATGCCCGCTTCTTCCCAGCACTCCTTGACGATCGTCTCGGCGATGCCGAAGCCCCAGCCGATCCCACCCGCGACGACATTGTCGAGCATGCCGGGGTCCGTCGCCTTCGTGTGGCTGCGGCGCGCGATCCACAACTGCGGCGCTCCGCCAAAGGGCGCTCCGCCATCCGCACATTCTACGACGCCGTTCAGATGCACCGCGTAGGTCATCGTGCCGAAGAAGCGCGACGCCGCGCGCTCGATATACGCGAGCGGCGGCGCGTCGAATGCATTGCGGATCGCATAGGTTTCGTTGCGCCAGCCCGGGATGCGGCCATCCGCTGCGAGCGCGCCGATCACGGAGGCGAGCGCCGCGCTGCGCAGATCGACGGTATCGAACATGGCGGCGAGCGTCACGCCGTCGTTCGCAATCTCGAACACGTCGGGCCAGCGCGCGAGCAGCGGCACGTCGCGCTCGCGAATCCAGCCGACCTGTTCGGCGCCGATCAGAAACGGCCGATGCGCGTTCGCGTCGAAGCGGCGCGCAGCGGCGATGCAAGGCAAAATCATCGAAAACTCCAAACTGTCCGCCGTGGCGGCGAACCGGGCAAATCGGAAGCGGGCGTGGTGCGTGGATGCGTGTCAGTCGCGCAACGCGACGCGAATTCCGATCGCGATGAAGGTCGCGCCGGCCACGCGATCCAGCCACAAGCCCACGCGCGGCCGCCGTCTGAGCCAGCCGCCGATGACTCCCGCGCAAACGCCGAACAGCGAAAACACGACGACGGTCTGCAGCATGAACAGCGCGCCGAGCTCCAGCATCTGCACGGTCACGCTTTGCGCGCCGTGAGGCTGCACGAACTGCGGCAGAAACACGATAAAGAACAGTGTGACCTTCGGGTTCATCAGATTGCCGAGCACGCTTTGGCGAAACACCGTCGACAGCGGCTGCCGCGCGCGTTCGTGCGCGGCAGCCAGTCCCTGGCTGCGCAGCGCCTTGACGCCGATCCACACCAGATACGCGGCGCCGGCGAGTTTGATCGCTTCGAACGCAAGCGGGGACGAACGCAGCAGCGCGGCGACGCCGAGCGCGGCGAGCGTCGTGTGAAAGGTGATGCCGGCGGCAAAGCCGAGCGCGGCGACGAAGCCGGCCGCGCGGCCCTGCGAGATGCCGCGCGCGAGCACCTGCAAATTATCCGGGCCGGGCGCCACGGTGATCGCGATCGAGGTGGCGAGAAACAGCAGGAAGTTGGGCATCGGAATGGTCTTCTGGTTGGGCGGCTGTTGGGGCTTGTGCGGCTTTGGCTGCTCGTAGCGCGGGAAACCTGAGCGCGCTTGACGGCGCGCGCGGCGACCGCCTCCCGCCTCAATGCCCGTCGAAACTCGTCACGGTGTAGAGCGCGAGGCCGCCCTCGCCCAGCAGCTTCGAGCCGCCCAGCTCCGGCAGATCGACGATCGCCGCGCCTTCCACGACGACCGCGCCGAGCCGCTCGAGCAGCAGCTTGCCGGCCATCATCGTGCCGCCGGTGGCGATCAGATCGTCGACGATCACGACGCGATCGCCCGGCTCGCACGCGTCCTCGTGAATCTCGACGGTCGCGGTGCCGTACTCGAGCTCATACGATTGCGAGATCCGCTTGTACGGCAGCTTGCCCGCCTTGCGGATCGGGATGAAGCCGATACTCAGCTCGTGCGCGACGATCGGCCCGATGATGAAGCCGCGCGCATCGAGTCCGGCGATGTAGTCGAGCTTCGCGTCGATATAGCGCTGCACGAACAGGTCGATTAGCACGCGCAGCGACTTCGGCTCGCGCAGCAACGGCGTGATGTCACGGAACTGCACGCCCGGCTGCGGCCAGTCGGGCACCGTGCGAATGCGACTTCTGATGTAGTCGGCCGCATCGAGCGGCGCGCTCGCGAGCGCGTTGGACATGATGTCTCCGGATGGACCTCGACAGGTCCGGTGAAAAGCCTTGAATCAGGGTGGCACGACAGAGCGGACTCCCTTCCCATGTTCAGGCCGCGGCCGCGCGGCGATGCTTCGACAGCCGCTCCTCGGCTTGCGCCAGTTGCTCGGGCAGACCCCGCAGCACCACGATGTCGCTCGCGCGCAGTTTCGTCGACGGGTCCGGTTCGACGCCGCGGATGCCGTGCCGGCGGATCGCGGTCACGTCGACACCGAGCTCGAACAGGCCCAGCTCGGCGAGCGTGCGGCCCACCGCGTCGGCGCTCTCGTCGACCGGCACCGATTGTAGCCGCACCTGCTCGTGGCCGTCGTCGTCGTCGATGTCGTCGGCGCCGTGGAAATAGCCGCGCAGCAGCGAGTAGCGTTCGTCGCGCATCTCCTCGACGCGCCGCACCACCCGCCGCATCGGCACGCCCATCACGACCAGCGTATGCGACGCGAGCATCAGGCTGCCCTCGACGATCTCCGGAATCACCTCGGTCGCGCCGGCGGCGAGCAATTTCTCGAGATCGGCGTCGTCGACGGTGCGCACGATGACCGGCAGCGTCGGCTCCATCTCGTGAATGTTGTGCAGCACGCGCAATGCCGACGGCGTGTTCGCGTAGGTGATCGCGATCGCGGCCGCGCGATGCAAGCCCGCGGCGAGCAGCGACTCGCGCCGCCCGGCGTCGCCGAACACGACCGACTCGCCGGCCGCCGCGGCCGCCGCGACGCGGTCGGGATCGAGGTCGAGCGCGACATACGAGAGCCCTTCATGCTCGAGCATGCGCGCGAGGTTCTGCCCGGCGCGGCCATAGCCGCAGATAATCACGTGGCCGCTCTGTTTCAGGCTTTGCGTGGCGATGCGCGTCATCTGCAGCGACTGCATCATCCATTCGGTCGACGACAGCCGCAGCACGACGCGGTCCGCGTTCTGGATCATGAACGGCGCGGCGAGCATCGACAGCAGCATCGCGGCGAGAATCGCCTGCAACAACGTCGCGTCGACCAGGTGCCGGTCGAGGATCAGGTTCAGCAGCACGAAGCCGAACTCGCCCGCCTGCGCGAGACCGATACCGGTGCGCATCGCGACGCCCGGCGTCGCGCCGAAGAGCCGCGCAAGGCCGGTGATCATGACCGCTTTCAGCAGCACCGGGCCGAGGAAAAAGGCCAGCACGACGAGCGGATGCTCCCAGATCACGCGCGGATTGAGCAGCATGCCGGTGGTCACGAAGAAGAGCCCGAGCAGCACGTCGCGAAACGGCTTGATGTCCTCTTCGACCTGATGCCGGTACGGCGTCTCGGCGATCAGCATGCCGGCGATGAACGCGCCGAGCGCGAGCGACAGCCCGAATTTGTCGGTGATGAACGCCGCGCCGAGCGTCACCAGCAACAGATTGAGCACGAACAGCTCCTGCGAGCGGCGCCGCGCGACCACGTTGAACCAGCGCGTCATGAAGCGCTGGCCGACGATCAGCAGCAGCGCGAGGGCCACGACGATCTTGATCGCCGCGACGCCGAGCGCGCTGACCAGATTCTCCGAGCGGCCGCCGAGCGCCGAAATGATGATCAAAAGCGGCACCACCGCGAGATCCTGAAACAGCAGCACGCCGAAGATATTGCGGCCGTGCTCGGTTTCGATTTCGAGCCGCTCCGCGAGCATCTTGCTGACGATCGCCGTCGACGACATCGCCAGCGCGCCACCCAGCGCGACGCTCGCCTGCCACGTAATGTGCACCCAACGCTCGAGCAGGAAGCCCACCGAGACCGCCACCGCGACCGTGCCGATCACCTGCAGCAAGCCGAGTCCGAACACGAGCCGGCGCATCGTGCGCAGCTTGGCTAGCGAAAACTCGAGCCCGATCGAGAACATCAGGAACACGACACCGAATTCCGCGAGATTCTGCGCGCCCACCGAGTCCGGAATCAACCCCAACGCGTGCGGACCCACGATGATGCCGACCGTCAGGTAGCCGAGCATCGGCGGCAAATTCAGGAAGCGAAAGATCACCACGCCCGCCACCGATGCCAGCAGCAGAAACAGCGTCATTTCGAGCGGGGAAATCATCGGCAAAAACGCATGGGTGAAGCGTCCTCGTTCGTCAGCGGAACCGCGCACGAGAACGCCGTGCGACATGATTGATGGGGCCGGTAAAAAGCGGCCAAAAGGCGGCAAAGCAGTTGAAACAGGGATTGTCGACAGGCCGATGCGGACAGCGGCTCGGCACAGCAGGCCCGGCGCGGCGAACAGGCGCCTTTGTTATACTCCGCGAATGATAGCGAAAATCAATGGCGACAGGGCACTCACGCTTGCTCGCGACGTACTCGACATCGAAGCGGACGCCGTGCGCGCGCTTCGCGATCAGCTCGACGGCAGTTTCGTCGGCGCAGTCGATTTCATCCTGGGTTGCCGTGGACGCGTGGTCGTCTCCGGCATCGGTAAATCCGGCCATGTGGCCCGCAAGCTCGCGGCCACGCTGGCAAGCACCGGCACCCCCGCGTTCTTCGTGCATCCAGCGGAAGCGAGCCACGGCGACCTGGGCATGGTCACCGCCGACGACGTATTCCTCGCGCTGTCCAATTCAGGCGAAACCGAGGAGTTGATGGCGATCCTGCCGCTCATCAAGCGGATCGGCGCGAAGCTGATCGCGATGACGGGCCGTCCGGGCTCCAGCCTCGCGCAGCTCGCGGACGTGCATCTGAATTCCGCCGTCGCGAAGGAAGCCTGTCCGATGAATCTCGCGCCCACCGCCAGCACTACCGCCGCGCTCGCGCTCGGCGACGCGCTCGCGGTCGCGGTGCTCGACGCGCGCGGCTTCGGACGCGACGACTTCGCGCGCTCGCATCCGGGCGGCGCGCTCGGCCGACGCCTGCTCACCTACGTGCGCGACGTAATGCGCACCGGCGACCAGTTGCCGCACGTCACTCCCGAGGCGACCGTCAGCGATGCGCTCTTCCAACTGACCGCGAAGCGTATGGGCATGACCGCGATCGTCGACCACGAGGCGCGTGTGACGGGCATCTTCACCGACGGCGACCTGCGCCGCGTGCTCGAACGCGACGGCGATTTTCGCCAGTTGCCGATCGACTCGGTGATGACCGCCGGCCCGCGCACGATCGGCCCGGACCATCTCGCGGTCGAAGCCGTGGAACTGATGGAGCGCTATCGCATCAATCAGATGCTGGTCGTCGACGACACGGGCAAGCTGATCGGCGCGCTCAACATGCACGACCTGTTTTCGAAGAAGGTGATCTGATGGCCGTTGCCCCGCCTACCGCTACCGAACGCGCAAGCCGCGTGAAGCTGATGATTTTCGACGTCGATGGGGTACTGACCGACGGCGGCCTGCTGTTCACCGCGGAAGGCGACACGATGAAAGGCTTCAATTCGATGGACGGCCACGGCATGAAACTGCTGCGCCAGGCCGGCATCGAAACGGCGCTCATCACCGGGCGCAAGTCCGGCATCGTGGCGGCTCGGGCGAAGGAAATGAATATCGCGCATGTCTACCAGGGCGTGCAGGACAAGCCGCAGGCGTTTGCCGACCTGCTGCGGCAAACCGGCCTCGCCGCCGAGGACTGCGGCTACATGGGCGACGACTGGGTCGACCTGGCGGTGATGCTGCGCGTCGGCTTCGCGGCTGCGCCGGCCAATTCGCATCCTGAAGTGATCGCGCGCGCTCACTGGGTCAGCGAGGCGCGCGGCGGCTACGGCGCGGCGCGCGAAGTGTGCGACACGCTGCTGCGTGCGCAACACAAATATGAAGCAATGCTTGCAGCGGCGTGCAGCGGCGAGCAACGAGGCCTCGTCGGATGAACCAGTTTCGCCTGACTTCACTGATCCCGCTGATCGCGATGGCGGCGCTCGCCGGCATCACGTGGTGGCTGCTGCAAGCCACCTTGCCGCGCAAGACCGACGACGAGGTCCGGCCGAAGGAACACACACCGGATTATTTCGCCGACAACTTCTCGGTATCCGAGCTCGATCAGTCGGGCGCGACGCAGTACCGGTTGACCGCGCAGTCCCTGGTCCATTACGAGGACGACGAAGTGAGCGACCTCGTCAAGCCGGCGATGCGTGCGTTCCAACCCGGCAAGCCGATCGTCACCGCAACCGGCGACACGGGCACGGTCAACGCGGATGCGTCGATCGTCAATCTGTACCAGAATGCGCGCATCGTGCGCGCGCCCGGCGGCGGCGATCCGCAGATGCAGGCCGATTCCGAGCATTTCAGGGTCCTCGTCAACGACGATGTGATCGAGACTGAAAAGCCAGTTAAACTTCAGCGCGGCATGTCGGTAATGA
Organism: Paraburkholderia sprentiae WSM5005; assembly: GCF_001865575.2. Taxonomy (NCBI): domain Bacteria; kingdom Pseudomonadati; phylum Pseudomonadota; class Betaproteobacteria; order Burkholderiales; family Burkholderiaceae; genus Paraburkholderia; species Paraburkholderia sprentiae. Next base: position 342,896 of record NZ_CP017561.2, on the reverse strand, counting down.
CTGCCAGCGGCATGAAATACAACAATGTCACCCGGTTTATGCAGCTGTTCGGCAATGTAAGAGGCGCAATCGCCGCGTCCGATTCCGGCAGCTAATTCCAGCAAACCGGGTAATCCATTCCAGGCGTGACTGCATGAACGAATCGCTCCCCCGTTTTGATACCGGCCGTAGACGTGCGCTGTCGGCGTGCCGCGCCAGACTCGCCGCGCTCCTGATCGCGCTGCCGCTCGTCGGCTTCGCGCCGCTCGCGCACGCGGACCGCGCCGACAAGGACAAGCCGCTGAACATCGAAGCGGACAACATGACCTACGACGACCTGCGGCAGGTCAGCATTTTCACCGGCCACGTGGTGGCGACCAAAGGGACGATCCTGATCAAGGCCGATCGCGTCGAAGTGTCGCAAGACCCGCAGGGCTACCAGTACGCGACCGGCACCTCGAGCGGCGGCAATCTGTCGTATTTCCGCCAGAAGCGTGAGGGGCTGGACGAATACATCGAAGGTACGGCCATCCGTATCGACTACGACGGCAAACAGGATCTGACCACGCTGACTACCAACGCGACGGTGCGCCGCCTGCTGAGCATGACGACGCTGCTCGACCAGGTGCACGGCAGCGTGATTACCTACGATGGCCAGAACGACTTCTACACCGCGAAGGCGGGCAAGGACGTCGCAGGCCCGGGCAACCCGACCGGCCGCGTGCGCGCGATGCTGTCGCCGCGCAACGGCGGAGCCGCGCCGCTGACCGGTGCATCGGCCGCGCTCGCGCCGTCCAACTCGATCCAGGGAGCGCCGAACCAGTGAGCACCATCAGCAGCACTATCGCGCCTCTGCCCCATCGTAAGCCGGCGGGGACCAGCAGTTCTCTGGTCGTGCGTAATCTGAAAAAGCGCTATGGCTCGCGCACGGTCGTCAAGGATGTGTCGCTCGACGTCAAAAGCGGCGAAGTGGTCGGTCTGCTCGGTCCGAACGGCGCCGGCAAGACCACGTCCTTCTATATGATCGTGGGCCTCGTGCCGCTCGACGCCGGCGAAATCGATCTGGACGGCAAGTCGATCAGCCTGCTGCCCATTCACAAGCGCGCGTCGCTCGGCCTGTCCTATCTGCCGCAGGAAGCGTCGGTGTTCCGCAAGTTGAGCGTCGAGCAGAATATTCGCGCGGTGCTGGAACTGCAGCACGACGAAAACGGCAAGCGCCTCGGCAAAGACGCCATCACATCGCGCACCGAAGCGCTGCTCGACGAATTGCAGATCGCGCATCTGCGTGAAAATCCGGCGTTGTCGCTGTCGGGCGGCGAGCGTCGTCGGGTCGAAATTGCGCGCGCGCTGGCAACCAACCCCAGCTTCATTCTGCTCGACGAACCGTTCGCCGGCGTCGACCCGATCGCGGTGCTGGAAATCCAGAAAATCGTCAAATTCCTGAAGCAGCGCAATATCGGCGTCCTGATTACCGATCACAACGTGCGCGAAACGCTCGGTATTTGCGATCACGCGTACATCATCAGCGACGGCAGCGTGCTGGCCGCCGGCGCGCCAAGCGACATCATCGAAAACGAAAGCGTGCGGCGCGTCTATCTGGGCGAGCACTTCCGCATGTAAGCACACACGGCGTCCCGGGGGCGCGCGAGCTCGCGCGGCCCCGGGACGCCGTTTTTGTGGCACCCGCACATCCTTTCTCAGGCAGCGCAGGCGGTGCAGGCACGCGGCGCGCCAATTGGCGCGTATCCGCAAATTGCGAGTGCCGCAAGGTATCGCGGTCGTGGCAAACTCTCTACAATGAATCTCAACTTGCCATGAAAGCCAGCCTCCAACTCCGCCTATCGCAGCATCTTGCGCTGACGCCGCAACTGCAACAGTCCATCCGGCTGCTTCAGTTGTCGACGCTCGAACTGCAGCAGGAAGTCGCCATGGCGATCTCGCAGAATCCGCTCCTCGAAAACGAAGATGAATGGATCGCGAGCCCGTTGCGGGTGGCAGCCGATGGTTCCGTGATCGCCCAGACGCCGGGTTCGTCGGGGCCGGCCGATCCGATGGCCGGAAACGGTTCAACATCGTCCGAGGGCAACGGCGAGCGCGCCGAAAGCGGCGAGCCACAGGGTGTCGACGAATACAACGGCCTGTCGGGCGACGGCGGCGGCGATACGTCGCAGTGGAACCTCGACGACTACGGCCGCTCTGGCAACGCATCGGACGACGACGACCTGCCCCCGCTGCAGATCCACGAATCGAGCACGTCGCTGCGCGACCACCTGATGGCGCAACTGCGCGTCACCCAGGCGAGCCAGCGCGACCGCGCGCTCGTCACGTTCCTGATCGAATCGCTGGACGACGACGGCTATCTGGCCGCCACCCTCGAAGAAGTGCTGGCCGATCTGCCCGAAGAGCTCGAAGTCGACCTCGACGAATTGAACGCCGCGCTTGCGCTGCTGCATAGCTTCGACCCGGCCGGCGTCGGCGCGCGGTCGGCGTCGGAATGCCTGAAGCTGCAGTTGTTGCGGCTCGATCCATCGCCCACGCGCACACTCGCGCTAGACATTGTCGGCCACTACCTGGAACTGCTCGCAGCGCGCGATTTCACGCGGCTGCGAAAACATCTGAAGGCCTGCGACGACGATCTGCGCGACGCGCATCTACTGATCCGCTCGCTCGAACCGTTTCCGGGGGCCGCCTACGGCAAAGCCGAAGCCGACTACGTGGTGCCGGACATCATGGTGCGCAAAACGGCACAGGGCTGGCAGGCGGAGCTCAATCCGGAGGTGGTGCCGAAGCTGCGGATTAACCATTTATACGCGAACATTCTGCGCAATAACCGCGGCGATCTCGGCAGCGGATCGTTGCGCCAGCAACTGCAGGAAGCACGCTGGCTGATTAAAAACATCCAGCAGCGTTTCGAGACGATCCTGCGAGTTGCACAGGCAATTGTCGAGCGTCAGAAGAGCTTTTTTGTGCACGGCGAAATCGCCATGCGCCCCTTGGTTTTGCGGGAAATTGCTGATACGCTGGGCCTACACGAGTCGACTGTCTCGCGTGTGACAACCGGTAAATACATGCTGACCCCATTCGGGACGCTGGAATTCAAGTACTTTTTCGGCTCACACGTTTCGACGGACACCGGCGGCGCAGCCTCGTCCACGGCCATCCGCGCGCTGATCAAACAACTGATAGGAGCGGAAAACCCCAAATCGCCACTTTCAGACAGTCGCATAGCCGAACTGCTGGCGGAACAGGGCTTCGTGGTCGCACGGCGCACCGTTGCGAAATACCGTGAGGCGCTCAAGATCCCGGCAGTCAACCTGCGCAAGTCTCTGTAGCCCGCCGCGTTTGGCAGCGGGCATTTACCGGCCGCTCCGCACCTGGCGGACAGGCCGGCCGCTGCGACCTGCCAGATGTCCGTCACCGGGGGCGACATAGGCAAGCCGTCAGATCGACCGGACCTTCGTCATTGTGTGGACCAAGCGGCCATTAGCTTGGAGAAGCACTATGAATCTCAAGATCAGTGGACACCACCTCGAAGTAACGCCTGCGTTGCGCGAATACGTGATCACCAAACTGGACAGGGTGCTAAGACATTTCGATCAGGTCATCGACGGCAGTGTGGTCCTCTCGGTCGACAACCATAAGGAAAAGGACAAGCGTCAAAAGGTGGAAATCAACCTCCATCTGAAGGGTAAGGATATCTTCGTCGAGAGTTGTGACAGTGATTTGTACGCTGCGATCGATCTAATGATCGACAAGCTCGACAGGCAGGTGATACGCCACAAGGATCGTCTGCAAGGCCATCAGCACGAAGCGATCAAGTATCAGCCGGCGCCGCAACTGGACGTGCCGCCGCAATAGGAGAAATTAGAGGGAATTCCTAACTCCCCCTAAACTCGTCAAGCCGCCCGCGACCGGGCGGTTTTTCGTTTCAGCGCCCGGCCTCCGCTCACCGCCGGAGCCCGTCGTCGAGCCCGATTTCAACCGTTCCCGCAGACATTTGCGCAGCGCGACACGTGCTAGGCCGCAAGCGGTGAAAAACCTGATATGCATAGATGGCGCGCCGCACCATCGACGGTCACCCTGTTCTATAATGTTCCGGTTACCATCGGGGTCAAGCCAGCTCTGATGAAGTGCGGCCGGCCGAAGCGTCAGGCTTTAGCGATCGACTCTCACCGCCCGTCTTCGCCAGCATCGAACGAATGGAACGCCACTCAACCGCCCCGGTGGGGAGAACTCAGGCCACGTTTTCGCCTGTCAACATGAATCGTTTAGCCAAATTTCTTCCCCTCGAGAACGTCGTCATCGGACTATCGGTCACCAGCAAGAAACGCGTGTTCGAGCAAGCGGGCCTGATCTTCGAGAACCAGAACGGCATTGCCCGCAGTACTGTCACAGACAATCTTTTTGCGCGAGAACGACTCGGTTCGACCGGGCTCGGCGAAGGCGTCGCGATTCCGCATGGGCGGATCAAGGGCCTCAAGCAGCCGCTCGCCGCATTCGTCAGACTCGCGGAACCCATCCCCTTCGAAGCGCCGGACGGCCAGCCGGTCTCGCTGCTGATCTTCCTGCTCGTCCCCGAACAGGCCACTCAACAGCACCTCGAAATTCTTTCCGAGATCGCCCAGTTGCTGTCCGATCGCGACGCCCGCGAGCGGCTGCACACTGAAGAAGACCGCGAATCGTTGCATCGCCTGCTGACCCAGTGGCAACCTTGACGCAACGGCGGCGGCAGTTCGTACGCGCGCGCACACGCAGGTAAGGCCCGGCAAGCGGCTCAACTGGAGTCACTGACTCATGGATACGTCCAGCATCAACGCCCAGAGCATTTTCGACGACAACGCCGCCATGCTGAAACTCAGCTGGCTCACGGGGCATGAAGGCTGGGAGCGCGGCTTTTCTTCCGAATCGGTCGCCAATGCCACGTCGAGCGCCGACCTCGTTGGCCACTTGAACCTGATCCACCCGAACCGGATCCAGGTGCTCGGCGACGCTGAAATCGACTATTACAAGCGCCAGACCGATGAAGACCGCTCGCGCCACATGGCTGAGCTGATCGCGTTGGAGCCACCGTTTCTCGTCGTCGCGGGGGGAGTCGCGGCGCCGCCCGAACTGGTGCTGCGCTGCACGCGCTCGTCGACGCCGCTGTTCACCACGCCGACCTCGGCGGCCGCGGTCATTGATAGTCTGCGTCTTTACATGTCGCGCATTCTCGCCCCGCGCGCGACGCTGCACGGCGTGTTTCTCGACATCCTCGGCATGGGCGTGCTGCTGACCGGCGACTCGGGTCTCGGCAAGAGCGAACTCGGCCTCGAACTGATCAGCCGCGGCCACGGTCTCGTCGCCGACGACGCGGTCGATTTCGTTCGCCTCGGCCCGGACTTCGTCGAAGGACGCTGTCCGCCACTGCTGCAGAACCTGCTTGAAGTTCGCGGCCTCGGTCTGCTCGACATCAAGACGATCTTCGGCGAAACGGCGGTGCGCCGCAAAATGAAGCTGAAACTGATCGTCCAACTGGTGCGCCGCCCGGACGGCGAATTCCAGCGTCTGCCGCTGGAAAGCCAGACCGTCGACGTGCTCGGCCTGCCGATCAGCAAGGTAACGATCCAGGTGGCTGCGGGCCGCAACCTCGCGGTGCTGGTCGAAGCGGCTGTGCGCAATACGATCCTGCAACTGCGCGGCATCGACACGCTGCGCGATTTCATGGATCGGCAACGTCTCGCCATGCAGGACCCCGATAGCCAGTTTCCCGGCAAGCTGATCTGAAGCCGGCCGCAGGGTCATGAAGCGCCCGCAGAAGGCAGGTCGCGGGCACCTGCATGGAGGCCAGATGCTATGATGAAATCTACGCTTTCGACGACTCCATGCGCATAATCCTGATCACCGGTATCTCCGGCTCCGGCAAATCGGTTGCCCTGAACGCGCTCGAAGACGCGGGCTATTACTGCGTCGACAATCTGCCGCCGCGTTTTCTGCAGCAACTCGCCACCTACCTCGCCGCGGACGGCCAGGATCGTCTCGCGGTCGCGATCGACGCGCGCTCCAGTTCGTCGCTCGACGAAATGCCCGCGATGATCCACGACCTCAAGCGTTCGCACGACGTGCGCGTGCTGTTCCTGAGCGCGAGCACGCAGTCGCTGATTCAACGCTTTTCCGAAACACGTCGCCGCCATCCGCTGTCCGGCTCGCCCGCGCACGACGCGGACGTGGGCCTGCTCACGTCGCTCGCCGAAGCGATCGAACGCGAGCGCGAACTGGTTGCGGGACTTGCCGAATTCGGCCATCAGATCGACACGAGCAATCTGCGCGCGAATGTGCTGCGCGCATGGGTCAAGCGCTTCATCGAGCAGGAGGACGCGGGGCTCGTGCTGATGTTCGAGTCGTTTGGCTTCAAGCGCGGCGTACCGCTCGACGCGGATTTCGTATTCGACGTACGCACCCTGCCGAACCCATACTACGATCATGAATTGAGGCCGCTCACCGGCCTCGACAAACCGGTGATGGATTTTCTTGATGCCCAGCCGGTCGTCCACGAGATGATCGACGACATCGAGAAGTATCTGTCCAAGTGGCTGCCGCATTTCCGCGACGACAATCGCAGCTATCTGACCGTCGCAATCGGTTGCACGGGCGGCCAGCACCGCTCAGTATTCATCGCGGAGACGCTTGCCGCGCGTCTCGCAACATCGGCGAATGTGATTGTGCGGCATCGCGATGCGCCGGTCGACGTCGGCGAATCATCGAAGCTGGTGGCTTAACCGGCCGCATTGCGCGGCCTTATTAACCCGAAGCGTTGCGCCATGTCCTCTACGCCTACTGTGTACGCCGATTTGCCGCTGTTTCCGCTGCATACGGTGCTATTTCCCGATGGCTTGCTGCCGCTCAAAATCTTCGAAGCGCGCTACCTCGACATGGCGCGCGACTGTCTGCGTGAAAAAGCGCCGTTCGGCGTGTGCATGCTGAAAAGCGGCGCGGAAGTCGCCCGCGAGGAAGAACCTTCGGTGCCCGAAACGATCGGCTGTCTCGCCGAAATCGACGAGTGCGACGTCGAAGCATTCGGCATGCTGCTGATTCGCGCGCGCGGCACGAAGCGCTTTCGTCTGCTGTCACATCGCGTCGAAGCGGACGGCCTGCTGGTCGGCATGGCCGAGCCGCTCGCCGACGATCTCCCGCTCGAAGGCAACGAGCTATTGGCCAAATTTGGCGCGTGCGCCGAAGTGCTCGAGCGGATCATTGCAACGATCCGCGAACGCGATCCGGACAGCCTACCGTTCGCGGAGCCGTTCCGGCTAGACGATCCGTCGTGGGTGTCGAATCGTCTCGCCGAGGTGCTACCGATCGCGCTGCGCGCGCGGCAAAAGCTAATGGAATTAACCGATGCCGGCGCCCGCATCGACGTCGTGCATCACTACATGCAGCAGCATCAGTTGCTGTGAAATTCTGAAGTCGTGACCAAGGCCGCGCGCAACGCGGGTTGTGCGCGCAGTGCCGCCTCCCCCTTCCACTAGATCAACGAACCATGCAGGCTGTCGAGCAGCTTGCGCACGGGTGCCGGCACGCCGAACGAATCGAGATCGCTGAGCGCAACCCAGGCGGTGTGCGCATCGTTGAGCGCGGCCAAGGCGCCGACACCGCGATCGAGCTCGGCGAGCCGCGGTTCGATATTGAGCTTGAAGTGCGTGAATACGTGCGAGAACGACGCAAGCGGTGACACTGCTCCGTCGCTGCCGAACGCGCGCGCCCGTTCGGCCAGCGATGCTTCGTCGGCGGCTTCGGGCAAACTCCACAGTCCGCCCCAGATGCCCGACGGCGGACGCCGCTCGAGCATCACCGCATTGCCGTCGCGCAGCACCAGCATCCACGTGCGGCGCGTCGGCACGGCTTTCTTCGGGCGCGCAGTCGGCAATTCGCGCTGACGGCCGGTGAGGTTGGCGACGCAGTCCGGCGCGAACGGGCAGCGCGTGCAGTCCGGTTTGCCGCGCACGCACAACGTCGCGCCAAGATCCATCAAGCCCTGCGTGTACGCGCTGAGCTCCGCGTTCGACGCATTGGACGGCAGCAGCGATTCCGCGAGCATCCACATCGCGTTTTCGACTTTCTTCTCTCCCGGAAAACCGACGACGCCGAACACGCGCGCGAGCACGCGCTTCACGTTGCCGTCGAGAATCGTCGCGCGCGCGCCGAACCCGAACGACGCGATCGCCGCGGCCGTCGAGCGCCCGATGCCGGGCAACTCGGCGAGCTCCTCGACCGACGCCGGAAACGTCCCGCCGTGCTGCTCGACGACGACCTGTGCGCAGCGATGCAGATTGCGCGCGCGCGTGTAGTAGCCAAGGCCGGCCCATAGCGCCATCACGTGATCGGAGGGGGCGGCGGCGAGCGCGGCGACATCCGGGAAACGCGCGAGAAATTTCGTGTAGTACGGAATCACCGTCGACACCTGGGTCTGCTGCAGCATGATTTCGGACAGCCAGATGCGATACGGATCGCGCGTGTTCTGCCACGGCAGATCGTGGCGGCCATGCTGACGCTGCCAGGCGATCAGACGCGCGGCAAAATCGGGCATCGGCGGAAACGAGGGGGCGGCGTCGGACGCGCTGGTCGTTGGAGTCAGGCGGGAAGGCATCGAGAATCTAGCGCTGGCAGGTGGGACAGAAGTACGTGGAGCGTTGTCCCTGCACGATCTGTTTGATGGGCGTTCCACACACGCGGCACGGCAGGCCCGCGCGATCGTAGACGAAGTAGTCGAGCTGGAAATAGCCGCTTTCGCCGTCGCTCCCGACGAAATCGCGCAGCGTGCTGCCGCCCTTGTCGATTGCGGCGGCGAGCGTCACGCGCACCGCGTCGGCCAGTAGTCCATAACGCACGAGCGACACGCGGCCCGCCGCGGTGGTCGGCCGGATGCCCGCGCGAAAGAGACTTTCCGACGCGTAGATGTTGCCCACGCCGACCACAATGTCCCCCGCCAGCAACGCCTGCTTGACCGACACCTTGCGCCCGCGCGTCAACCGATGCATCAGCGCGCCCGAAAACGCCGGCGAGAAAGGCTCGACGCCAAGGCTTGCGAGCAGCGGATGGTCGAGGATGTCGCCGTCTTCGCGCGGATGCCACAGCACCGCGCCGAAGCGGCGCGGATCACGATAGCGCAGGATGAAGTCGTCGAAGATCCAGTCGACATGATCGTGCTTCGCCGCGGCCGGCGGATGCGGCACGTGACGCAGAACGCGCAACGTACCGGTCATGCCGAGGTGCACGATGAACCACCCTGCGTCGATTTCGAACAGCAGATACTTGCCGCGCCGCTCGACTTTGCGTACCACATGACCGCGCAAGGTTTTCGCAAGATCGGCCGGAATCGGCCAGCGCAGCGCGGCCGTGCGCACGTCGACACGCTCAACCTTGCGCCCGGACACATACGGTTCGATCCCTCGTCGGGTAACCTCGACTTCTGGCAACTCTGGCATGGCTGATTGGTCTGCTACTTGCGTGAGTGGTTGTGCGCGTATTGTAGCGAGCGCGTTACAATCGACTGAAACATTGAACGGATTTCCATGAACGTGTCCTTCGTGAAGCTGCTTTTGAAGCGCCGCGCGCGCGTGTCCAACGTGCCGCCCGGCGTCTCCGCTCGCCGGATGCTCGGTGCAGCCGCGCTTGCATGGTGGGCGCTGGCCGCTTTGCCCGCGCATGCGCAGGACCCGTCGCCAGATTCCGACGACACGTCGGTCACGTTGCCGGACCCGCTGGGTCCGGCAACGTCTGAAGACGAAAAGTCGCTGCCCGACGTGCCGCTGTCGAGCCAGATCGTCTTCCAGGTGCTGGCCGCCGAAATCGCGCTGCAGCGCGACGAGCCGGCACCCGCCTATCAAACCTACCTCGCGCTCGCACGCGACACGCACGACCCGCGCATGGCGCAACGTGCCACCGAAATCGCGCTGGCCGCGCAGAGCCCATCGGACGCGCTGGCCGCCGCACAACTGTGGCAACAGTACGCGCCGAGCTCGGAACGCGCCGCCCAGATCGACGCGTCCCTGCTCGTGCTGTCGGGCAAGCCCGACGATGCGTCGCCGATCCTGTCGCAAGAACTCGCGAAAGTGCCTGACGAAAATCGCGGCAGCGCGATCCTCGCGCTGCAACTGCTGCTGTCGCGCGGCCCGAACCGAGTCGGTGGCCTGCACGTGTTGCAGGACCTGCTGAAGAACGACATGAATCGGCCGGAAGCGCAACTGGCCGTCGCGCGCCAGCAGTTGCTGGCCGACGACGCGCCGGGTGCGCGCCAGTCGCTCGAGCAGGCGCTCACGATCAAGCCCGACTATCTGCCGGCCGCGCTGATGCTGTCGCAGATGGGCCCGGAAGAGCGTAAGAAAGGCATCGCGTCGCTCGAAAAGTACGTGCAGCAGAATCCGAAATCGCATGACGCGCGACTTGCGCTCGCGCAGATGTATCTCGCGAGCGACCGTCTCGACGACGCGCAGAAGCAGTTCGAAATCATGCGCAAGGCAAACGCCAACGATCTGACACCGTTGATGGCGCTCGCGCTGATCAAGATCCAGCAGAAGAATCTCGCCGAAGCGCAGACCTATCTGGTGCAGTACGCGCAGCAGGCCGAGAAGACGCCGGGCGCCGATGCGGGCCAGGCGTACATATATCTCGCGCAGCTGTCGCTCGAACAGAAGAACGAAACGGCCGCAAGCGACTGGCTCAACAAGATCTCACCGGCGAGTCAGCAATACCTGGCCGCGCAGATCACACGCGCGCAACTGCTTGCGAAGCAGGGCAGGACCGATGAGGCGCGCCAGTTGCTCGCCAATTTGCAGAGTTCCGATCCGCGTGATGTGGCGCTGATCGCGCGCACCGATGCGGCGATCCTGTTCGACGCGAAGCGCTACCCCGAGGCCGAACAGCGCCTTCAGCAAGCCACGGCGAACTTTCCCGACGACCCCGACCTCACCTACGACTACGCGATGGCCGCCGAGAAGACCGGCCATTACGACATCATGGAAGCGCAGTTGCGCAAGCTGATCCAGACGCAACCGGACAATCCGCAGGCGTATAACGCGCTCGGCTATTCGCTCGCGGATCGTAACCAGCGCCTGCCGGAGGCGGACAAACTGGTCGAGAAGGCCTCGGCGCTTGCACCGAACGATGCGTTCATCATGGACAGCGTCGGCTGGGTCAAGTACCGGATGGGTAACACCGCCGACGCGATCAAGCTGCTACGCAAGGCCTACAGTCTCCAGCCCAACGCCGAAATCGGCGCACACCTCGGTGAGGTGCTGTGGAAGGCCGGCGAGCAGGAACAGGCGCGCGCCGCCTTCCGCGAGGCGCGCAAGCTCGAACCCGACAACGAGACTCTCGTCAAAACGTTGCAACGTCTTCAGGTAAACAATCTTTAATGCGTCTTTCCCGTTTGATTTCTTTTTCCGGGGCGCCGCGCGCCGCGGCGCTCGGGTTCGCTGCGGCAGCGGTTGTCGCGCTGGCTGGCTGCGCGTCGGTGAAGCCGCAGGGGCCGTCCACGTCGAACGCCGCGACCGAACTCACTGCGCAGACGAGCCGCTCATATCAGGGCCGCTTCGCGATCCAGTACAACGATCAGAACGGCCAGCAGCGCAACGCCTACGGCAATTTCTCGTGGCAGGAGACGGGCGACACAGTCACGCTCCAATTGCGCAATCCGCTCGGCCAGACGCTGGCCATCGTGACATCGTCGCCGGCTTCGGCCACGCTCGAGTTGCCCAACCGCCCGCCGCTCACCGCTGATAACGTTTCGACGCTAATGCAGAACGCGCTCGGCTTCGCGCTGCCGGTCGAAGGGCTGCGCTACTGGCTGCAGCCGTCGCCGGCGCCGACGTCGCGCGCGGAGACCGAAAAGGATCCGGAGCAACCGTCGCGCCTGAAGCAGATCACCCAGGACGGCTGGACTATCGACTATCTGGCTTATGCAAATGCGCCAGCCAGCGGCGTCAAGCGCCTCAATCTGAGTCGCTCCGAGCCGCCGCTCGACATCAAGCTCGTGCTGGATCAATAAGTTGTCGTTGCCCGGGCTTTTGCCCGGCATTCGCTCACGCAACCCTGCTACCCGTTTGGCGCCACTGTGGCGCATGTAGCCTTCACTCATGATCGAAACAAGCAATTCGCTGCGCGACTGTCTCGCGCCAGCGAAACTCAATCTCTTCCTGCACATCACCGGCCGTCGGCCGGATGGTTATCACACGCTGCAAACGGTCTTCCAGTTGCTTGACTGGGGCGACATGCTGCACTTCACGCGACGCGACGACGGTCTCATCACGCGGCGCACCGAAATCGCCGACGTGCCGTCCGAGCACGACCTGACCGTGCGTGCCGCGACGCTGCTGAAGGCTTATACGGGCTCGCGCGACGGCGTCGATATCGAAATCGACAAGCGCCTGCCGATGGGCGCGGGCCTCGGCGGCGGCAGCTCCGACGCGGCGACGACGCTGCTCGCGCTCAATCGCCTATGGAAGCTCGATCTGCCGCGTCAGGAATTGCAGGATCTCGCGTTGAAGCTTGGCGCGGACGTGCCATTCTTCGTATTTGGGAAAAACGCGTTTGCGGAAGGTGTCGGAGAATCCTTAGACGTTGTACAATTGCCGCCGCGTCACTTCCTGGTAGTGACGCCGAGAGTGCAAGTTCCGACTGCAGCGATTTTTTCCGAAAAAGCGTTGACAAGAGATACAAAGCCTCTCATAATTACGGACTTTCCTGCAGAACACAGCTGCAACACTGACTGGCCTGAAAGCTTCGGCCGGAATGACATGCAGCAGGTTGTCGTAGGAAAGTACGCGGAAGTCGCGCAAGTGTTGCGGTGGTTTGAAAACATCGCTCCAGCGCGGATGTCCGGATCGGGCGCAAGTGTTTTTGCAGCGTTCCGTAGTAAAGCTGAAGCGCAAGCGGCGCAAGCCAAACTGCCCGGCGAATGGAACAGTGCAGTAGCAGCGGGCCTGGATCAGCATCCACTCTTTGCTTTCGCGTCATAAATTACGCGTCGTCGAACGAAACTCCACGTTAGGCGAAGCTCAAAGTTAGTGTAGGGGAGTCGCCAAGCTGGTTAAGGCACCGGATTTTGATTCCGGCATGCAAAGGTTCGAATCCTTTCTCCCCTGCCAAAAATTCTCGTAGTTCGCTGAAGTTCGCATTTCTCCCGCCCCCAGCCTGAAGTAGGTGCACGATGAGCAGCCATGACGGCCTGATGGTTTTTACTGGCAACGCAAATCCGGCGCTTGCACAGGAAGTCGTCAAAAATCTCGGTATTCCCCTCGGCAAAGCAATGGTCAGCCGTTTCTCGGACGGTGAAATCCAGGTCGAGATTCAGGAAAACGTGCGCGGCAAGGATGTCTTCGTCCTGCAATCCACCTGTGCACCGACAAATGACAATCTGATGGAACTGATGATCATGGTCGATGCGCTCAAGCGCGCATCCGCAGGCCGGATCACCGCAGCCATCCCGTACTTCGGTTATGCCCGACAGGATCGTCGCCCGCGTTCGGCGCGCGTCGCCATCTCGGCGAAGGTCGTAGCGAACATGCTGGAAATTGCCGGCGTCGAGCGGATCATCACGATGGATCTGCATGCCGACCAGATTCAAGGCTTCTTCGACATCCCTGTCGACAACATCTACGCAACGCCCGTGTTGCTCGGCGATCTGCGCAAGCAGAACTACGAGAACCTGCTGGTCGTTTCGCCGGATGTCGGTGGCGTGGTGCGCGCCCGTGCATTGGCGAAGCAGCTCAATTGCGATCTCGCGATTATCGACAAGCGCCGCCCGAAGGCGAACATCGCCGAAGTGATGAACATCATCGGTGAAGTCGAAGGCCGCACCTGCGTGATCATGGACGACATGGTCGACACGGCGGGCACGCTGTGCAAGGCCGCGCAGGTGCTGAAGGAACGTGGCGCGAAGCAGGTGTTTGCGTACGCCACCCACCCGGTTCTGTCGGGCGGCGCAGGCGAACGCATCGCCGCTTCCGCACTCGACGAACTCGTGGTCACGGACACGATCCCGCTCGGCGAAGAAGCCCGTTCCTGCGCGAAGATCCGTTCGCTGACGAGCGCCGGCCTGCTAGCCGAAACGTTCTCGCGCATCCGGCGCGGCGATTCGGTGATGTCGCTGTTCGCTGAAAGTTAAGCATTTGTGAAGACGCCGCGTACCGCTTCATGCGACACGCGGCGTTTTTGCACAATCGGCATGAACGAACGAAGGTTCGTGCCGCTATCCCGGGCCTCAGCCATCACGGCTTCGAGGCCCTGTGTTTACTGCCTGGTCGCGGGCAGTGCATTGGAGATTCAACATGAAAGTAGTCGCTTTCGAGCGTTCCCTGCAAGGTACGGGTGCGAGCCGCCGCCTGCGTAACTCGGGCAAGACCCCGGGTATCGTTTATGGCGCTGGTGCTGACACGCAATTGATCGAACTCGATCACAACGCCCTGTGGCACGCGCTGAAGAAAGAAGTTTTCCACTCGTCGATCCTCGATCTGGAAGTGGCTGGCAAGTCGCAACAGGTCCTGCTGCGTGACGTGCAATACCACCCGTTCCGTCAGCTCGTGCTGCACGTGGACTTCCAGCGCGTCGACGCGTCGAAGAAACTGCACACCAAGGTGCCGCTGCACTTCTTGAACCAGGAAACCAACCCGGCAGTGAAGCTGTCGAGCGCGGTGATCTCGCACATCCTCAACGAAATCGAAATCGAGTGCCTGCCGTCGGCACTGCCGGAATTCATCGAAGTCGACCTCGCGAAGATCGAAGCAGGTCAATCGGTTCACGCGAAGGACATCCCGCTGCCGGCAGGTGTGGCGCTCGTCGCCCACGTCGACGCGGAAAACCCGGTGGTCGCTGCTGCAACGATTCCGGCTGGCGCAATCGCTGGAGACGCTGCTGCTGCTGAAGGCGGCGAAACGCCGGCTGCTTAAGAGCCTTCCGGTTCGGAGCAAGCAATCCTCTCGATCCGTTTCCGATGAAACGGTCGATGTGACCCGCCGAGGTTCGCCCTGGCGGGTTTTTTTTCGGCTTTTTTAGTCCGGCAGCGTTTCCCTTCCGGACCTGGTGGACTCACGCAATCATGATCAAGCTGATCGTCGGGCTCGGCAATCCGGGCGCCGAATATACCGCGACGCGTCACAACGCTGGCTTCTGGCTGGTCGATCAACTCGCGCGGGAGGCAAGCACGACGCTGCGCGACGAGCGGCGCTTCCACGGCTTTTACGCAAAGGCGCGGCTGCATGGCGAGGAAGTGCATCTGCTCGAGCCCCAGACGTATATGAACCGCTCTGGCCAATCGGTCGTCGCGCTCGCGCAGTTCTTCAAGATCCTTCCCGACGAGATCCTCGTCGCGCACGACGAGCTCGACATGCCGCCCGGCAGCGTCAAGCTCAAGCTCGGCGGCGGCAGCGGCGGCCATAATGGGCTCAAGGACA
Source organism: Paraburkholderia sprentiae WSM5005 (assembly GCF_001865575.2). NCBI lineage: Bacteria > Pseudomonadati > Pseudomonadota > Betaproteobacteria > Burkholderiales > Burkholderiaceae > Paraburkholderia > Paraburkholderia sprentiae. The sequence goes on along the minus strand of NZ_CP017561.2, from coordinate 327,492 downwards.
TCAGCGCGCATCTGTCGTCGCAGCAATACTGGCGGCTGCGGATCGGCATCGGCCATCCGCGCGATCTGATCCCCGAAAGCGCGCGTGCCGGCGCGAAGCCGGACGTCGCGAACTATGTGCTGAAGCCGCCGCGGCGCGAAGAGCAAGAGGTGATCGACGCGTCGATCGAACGTGCGCTCGCGGTGATGCCGCAGGTCATCAAAGGCGAGCTGGAACGCGCGATGATGCAACTGCATCGCAACAACAGCTAACGCGCGCCATTTCTATCGAGACCCGCAATCGACCTCGCGAGGAGAATCGCTTGAGCCGCTACTGGAGCGACATCGTTCACCGTCTGACCCCGTACGTGCCGGGCGAACAGCCCGCGCTCGCGCATCCGGTGAAGCTGAACACCAACGAGAATCCGTATCCGCCGTCGCCGCGCGTGCTAGACGCGATACGCCGCGAGCTCGGTGACACGGCCGACGCACTGCGCCGCTATCCCGATCCGAGCGCGCGCAAGCTGCGCGAAACGGTCGCCGCGTATCACGGCATCCGCGCCGATCAGGTATTCGCGGGCAACGGCTCGGACGAAGTGCTCGCGCTGACGTTTCAGGCTTTGCTCAAGCATGACAAGCCGCTGCTGTTTCCCGACATCACATACAGCTTCTATCCGACCTACGCGAAGCTGTTCGAGGTCGACTACCGGACCGTCCCGCTCGACGACCGCTTCGCGATCAACGTCGACGACTACGCGGTGCCCAATGGCGGCATCCTGTTTCCGAATCCGAACGCGCCGACCGGCCGGCCGCTGCCGCTCGCGGAAATCGAACGCCTCGTCGCGAGCCATCCTGATGCGGTCACGGTCATCGACGAAGCGTATGTCGACTTCGGCGCCGAGTCGGCGATTGGGCTGATCGACCGCTATCCGAATCTGCTCGTCGTGCAGACAGTGTCGAAGTCGCGTTCGCTCGCCGGCATGCGGGTCGGCTTTGCGTTCGGCGATGCGGCGCTGATCGATGCGCTCAATCGCGTGAAGAACAGCTTCAATTCGTACCCGCTCGACCGCCTCGCGCAGGCCGCGGCTACCGCAGCCTACGAAGACGACGCGTGGTTTCGCGAATGCTGTGCAAAGGTGATCGCGAGCCGCGAACGGCTCGCGGCGGAATTGACCGCGCTCGGCTTTGAGGTGGTACCGTCGGCCGCGAATCTATTGTTTGCGCGGCATGAACGGTACGACGCCGCGACGCTCGCGTCGCAGTTGCGGGAAAAGGAAATTTTCGTGCGGCATTTCAACGCTCCGCGCATTGACCAATATCTGCGGATCTCGGTCGGCACCGACGCTGAATGCGATGTGTTGCTCGACGCACTGCGCGGCATTTTCAGCACTTACGTCGGATAACGGAAACGCCGCCCCCCAAAAGAAAACGGAGAAGGCTCACAAGCCTTCGCCGTTTTCTCTTGTGCGTCATCTGCGAACTTCAGCCGCCCTTGGCAGCCTGCAACGCGTGATATTTTGCCATCAAGCCTTCGCGCGTTTCCCGGTGGTTCGGATCACGCGGAATGCACTCGACCGGACACACCTGAATGCACTGCGGCTCGTCGAAATGACCGACGCATTCGGTGCACTTCTTGGGGTCGATCACATAGATTTCGGGGCCCATCGAAATCGCGTCGTTCGGGCACTCGGGCTCGCAGACGTCGCAATTGATGCACTCGTCGGTAATCATCAAGGCCATGCTGCCACCAACTTTCCTAGAGAAAACAATACATTATAGCTTTTTCAGCCTATCGACGGTCGCGCATGATGGCCCAGAGTCACGTTTGCGTGTGCGGCTGAGTTGCATAGGCGTTGCAAATTGAGCAGCGCAAAGTCCAGATAGCATGGGGGACCATGAGCAGCCGGTTCGACCCAGCGCACGCGAGGTACTCGATTACCCTCGGGAAAGCTAGAACGGACTCGGGTTAGGGACGGAGCAGTTTTTCCGAATTTTCCGCTTTTTCGCGAGGAAGGTGAACTGCTATCGGTAAAGCTTGTAGTCGTCAGCCCAACGCTCGGCGTCGTATCAATCGGCACAGAGTCAAGTCAACAGACCGACCAGTCAATCATCGGCTCCTCCTTTCATCGCTGGAGTCAAACGTTCAGCCAAGTCTTCTCGCGACTCGTGAAATACCCGCGACTTCGGAAAGCGAGGACCACCTTGGCGGTCAGCGTCGACGCATTCCTGTTTGTGGCAAAAACACGGCTTGATGTGAGATCGCGACGGCTGGCAGCGCTTCTTCGCCTATTTGTCCCGCGACGACAAGACCATACCGCTGCTTGCAGTTGATTGGCTCGTTTTGTTTGAGCGCCTTGCTGGCAACCTGCCCGAAGACGGCAAGCGACGAACTTGCCACGCTGACGTGTTCGTTGCCTCAACCCGCAAAAATTTTTATCTAGCCCTAAAGTTCGCTGCCCGACGGCCGTTACCACACAAACGAGCGTGCCTGTTCTCGCCCGCATCGATATGTTTTTTATAACGTTTTGAAAATCCCCGTCACTTGACAACGGGCTGAGCAGATTAACAAAGAAGGAAAGCCGGCATGAAATCAACGGGCAACCATCCGATCTGAATCAAATCATCGTCCACAGCAGGCAGGGCAATTAGTTCAATTAGGATAACAAATTATGAAAGCTTCTCTTCGAAAACCTCGGATCGCACGTTTGACTCTGTGCGCAGTTGCTGCCGCAACGCTTGCCGCGTGCGGTGGTGGTGGCGGTTCCAATTCGCCGTCGGCAAGTAGCAGCGCTCCGGCCGCAGTTGCACCCACATCATTGAGCGGAACCGTCGCAGTCGGCCGAGCCATTAGCCGCGCCAACGTCACTGTCACCGATACGACCGGCAAGAGCGTGTTGGCAACGGCGGATGCCAACGGCAATTATCAGGTGCCGCTGGCCGGGCTCACCGCACCGTTTGCCATCGTTGCTACGGATCCTGCCGGAGCCACACAACCGCTCATGTCTGTCGTGGCAAGTGTCCCTACCAGTTCATCCGGCCCGGTCATTGCTAACGTCACGACTTTGACAACCGCTGTTTCGGCGCTGATGACGCAAAGCGGCAATCCGTTCGACCTGGCCGATAGCAAAACCCTGTCAACGCTTGTTACGCCTGCATCTGTCGCTGGTGCTGTAAAAACCCTGAATGCGGCCGTATCAGGCATCCTGAGTGCCAACAATGTTGATTGGAAAAGCTTCGATCCGATTGGCACGCCTTTCACTACAAACCAGACTGGCCCTGATGCAGTGATCGATGCCGTACAGGTCATTCCCGCGACCGGGTCCTCTGGCGGTCTTCAATTGATTTCCAACGCCAATCCGAATTCGTCCGCAAACTTGGTATTGAATTCGAGCGCAAGCGTAACTGCACCCCTACCGGTGCCGCCCGCGACGGGCAATTTGCTCGGCACGACGTATGCGGCTCTTACGCAGTGTCTAGCCGGTTCGTCAGCATCGTGCTCGCAAGCCGTCGACCCGAACTATAAGGAGAACGGGTTCACCAGTTTCCCGCTCGCGCATCCATCCCTTGCGGCGTCCGGGGTTACGCTGGGAGTGCCCAAAATCCTCGAATTTTTTACAGCCGCAGCTCAGCAAGCGTTGATCGCTCTTCCCTATACAACATCCGGCGGCGCGGCGGGGTTCGAATACACGGTTGCGCAGCAGACGGCAAACGGCTGGGACATCATCGGCAACCAGCAGCAATACAACGTCAATATCCAATCGTTTATCCAGCGACGGCAGACACTCGACAACGATACCTGGCCTTCGAACGTATCGCGCTACGAGTCCGGAATTCAAATCATGATCCCGCTCGGTGCGGCGGGCACGCCTAACCCGGCAAACCTCGCTTCGGCGTCTGTTACCGGCCCAGGGATCACCGGAACGATCTACTATGTGCTGCCGGCACAAGCCGGCACGAGTCTGCTGTCGATTGCCCGCGCTCCTCAAACGAGCGTGCCGACCGGCGGCTTGACCTCCGACACGCAAGCGTACGGTCACCGATGGTCATGGCAGACCTTGCCAGGAGTTACGGGCACTTTCGTACCAAGCACCCAGAACCTCGGGGAGAAGTACGAGTCGCAGCCCATCGACGTGAGCTCCGTACCGCAGTTCGCCACTTATACCGTGACCTTCTACGATGCGTCTGGCGCACAGATCGGACAGACCAGCGTCGTCAATCCTACGCCGAACATCGCCGCATCTAACGGCGCCAGCATCCCGTGGCAAACGATATCGGCGGACACGGCCAATTCGTTGCTCAATCCAAGCGGCTCAAAGGCCGGAGCACTGAGTTCAGTCAATCTGTCCTGGTCGAATCTCGTCAACGGCCTCAATGTCGCGCCGCTTGTAACGGATGCCATATTCAGCACACAAGGCTCGGCGCCGACTGACAACATGATGGGCTACGGGCAAGGCACCGGCTACGCAGCTTCGGGGATCTATTCCACGTCGGTGACGGCCGGCGTTGATCAGAACGGCGTTCAAGGTTGCACGACTGCCTGCTCTTTCGCCGCGCTCTCTTCTGGCAACGATCGGAACGTCGAACTGGATTCGCACTATGGCCCGATCTCGCTCGGAGCGTATTGGGGATATAGCGACTGATCCTACGAAGCATCTGATATCGAGTGCAAGCGGCGTTTGTTTTAGAGAACGCCGCTTTTCCCTGTCATCTCTTCGACCATGCGGAGGTCGGCATTTCCAGTGCACGCGATCAGGAAGGCTTGGTTGCCAACTGGTTCGTATATGCGCTGTTTAACGCGGACCGAATGCTGAACATGCCATTCGACATGCGGGAATTGTTCGGCTGTTTCGGCAACGAGGCCAGAATCCCTTTCATCAAATACAGCATGATTAGCGCGCCAGTCAGATCGCCCACAAACATGCTCAAGAAGCTTTCGGACCAGTTCCTCGTCGTACCGGTCAGCGCGAACCACAGGTGATGAAACAGCGGATTCGCTATCGAATAGGCGACAGCCAGAACTAGTAGCCGCTTCGGCGTCAGGTTCGTCAGTGATGCACGCAGATCGTAGTACTCGAGCGCAAAACGGTAGACCAGATACGGTGCCAGAGACCCGAGAAAGGCGCCTGCGATTGCACGCACCGGGTCATGGGAAACCAGTACAGACAGTCGGTAATCAGACCAGCAAGCAGCAATCCGATGGCTCCATCGAACCCCAGCAGCAACGTACTGAGAAGCCGAACACCGGATGGCAGGAAAATCCAGTTTATGCCTCGAACGAAAGAGGTGTGAGTAAACACCTCCTGGTTGATCCACAGCGAGACCAAAAACGCGATCAGAGTCCCAGTGATCGACCAGAAATGCAAACGTAAGCTAGACATTGCAGTAAACCACCCTTCCATGTTTATCATCGAGCGAATCATCAAGGCTTTTCCGCCTCCCGCACGCTCGTGCAATCGCACGCCGGGATCATAAACCGCGTCGCTCCTCGATCAGATAGGCTTAGTTGCAAATTGCCTGGTGTCTGCGCTGTTTAACGCCGACTGAATGCTGAACATGCGATTCCACACGTGGGAATAGCTATTGCGCACCCGGTCATGCGCAAACCAGTACGGAAAGTCGGTAATCCGGCAAGCAGCAGCAGGCCGATTGCACCATCGAACCCAACCAGCAACGTGGTGAGAAGCCCAACACCGAACGACAGGAAAATCCAGTTGATGCCCTAAAGTTCGGCGCGACGCGACCGATAACCCATGCAAGGCTTTATGTCAGGCGCGACAAGAATATAGTGCAACGCCCATATTGATATGGTTTTTATAGCGATGAATCGGAGAGAACAGGCTGGAACCGAAGGCGCTGTCCACACGATCCGGTGGGCATCGGCGCGCCGGCCAGTGGAACGCGCGCCGGCTCCATGGCTCGCGTGCTATCCCGCCTTTCAAGATGCGTTGCTCGGCAGCGAGACAACGTTGGGCGCGCTTCCTGACTTCGTCAGGCGCGCTGCGCTGGAAGGACCAGGTGGCGCCCATTATCCGTGGGTGCCTCGTTCACTACTCGATGAAGTTCGCGCCTCTTACCTGGAACTTCGTAGCACACGCGTAGCGGAAGAGGTGCGTCGATACCTGTGCGACGGTGAAGACACGCTGGAGGCGTCACGCAAATCGCCGGATGCGCTTGAAATCTTGGCGGCGCGAACGCCGCGCATGCTGGTTCCCCCCGTCGCGCGCCCTCCGTGCCTGCTGAGTTCCGGCAAGGGAATATTCCTCGGGGGATGGGCGCGGTTTGTTGCGTACTGGTATCGGAAAGACCCGACGATTCCGCTACTCGCGGTCGACTGGGCGAGCCTCTACGAGCACGTCGCGCCCCTATCCGGCGCGCGAAGCTCCTTGTATCCGCAGCAGCGCGAGAACGACCTTCACGACGTACAACACGATGAGCGCGCCGGCCAGATCGCCGGCGCACATCAGGAAGAAGCTTTGAACAAGGTCGTGCGTGTTCCCCTGCAACGCGAACCAGATGTGATGCAACAGCGGATTCGCGATCGAATAAGCGAGCGCTAGTATGAGTAGTCGCTTGGCTGTGAGGTTGGTCAGCAAAGCATTCAATCCATACCACTCCCTCGCGAGGCGATACACCGCATAAGGGGCCACCGTAGCGATGATTCCGCCGGCGATGGATCGAACAGGGTCGTGCGGGAAGAAGTAGAAGAAGTCGACGAGCCAACTCGCCAGGAGCAAGCCCATTGCGCCATCGCCGCCCAGAAGCAAAGTGCTCAGCAGTCTGACGCCTGACGGCAGGTAGATCCAGTTCACGCCCCTGACGAACTCGGTATGCGTGAAGAGTTCCTGATTGATCCAGAGCGAGAACACGAACACGATGGCCGTGCCTGCGACTGAGAGGAAATGTAAACGTAAGCTAGACATGAAGATAAAATGGGGAAGCCCGGTTGCCGCTGGGCAGCATCACGGTTCGCTTTCCGCGCTCGGATGAGCGGCGTTTTCGTTGGAGCGATGGTCATGACCCGCCCTGCTGATATCTATCTTCGATTTCTTCAACTGACCGAAGCACTGCGCGGTCTTCCCTCACTTCCTGCGCTCGATCCGCTCGAAGAAAAAATCCTGGAGTTTGTTGCTCGCATGAGGCAAAAAAACGAGCGGCTCTCGGTTCGAGACATGATGGCTCAAAGTGCGCTCGGGTCGCCGGCGACCTTGCATGCCCGTATCACCTCAATGCGCGAAAAGGGCTGGCTCCTGCTCAACGACACCGAAGACGCTCGCCGCAAACAGGTCGAGCTAACGCCCGCGGCCCTCCGACACTTTGACAAACTTGCCGAGGCATTCACCAAAGCCGCGAAGGGTAGCTGACCTTGCTGTGCGTCGTTCAGGTCGGCCCTATCCGGCTAGAAGAAGCTGCCGTTTGGAGCAGGTGCATCGGTGTCGACGTTCGCCGTCAATAAGACGCAATTCAACATTGCTTAGAACAGCCAACTGATGCGCTCGTCGCTGATCACCGGGGCCTGGCCGGTTTTGATCCGTCAAAACCGGCCGTTCACGCGACTCAGACTCACGTCGCCTGAGCGCCGTCCTGCGGGTCCAGCGATGCGACTTTCTCCTTCAGCCATTTTTCGACCGAGGGAAACACGAACTTGCTGACGTCGCCGCCCAACTGCGCGATCTCGCGCACGATCGTGCCCGAGATGAACTGGTACTGATCGGACGGCGTCATGAACATCGTCTCGACGTCGGGCAGCAGATAGCGGTTCATGCCCGCCATCTGGAACTCGTATTCGAAGTCCGACACCGCGCGCAGGCCCCTGACAATCACCCGCGCGTTGTTGGTCCGTACGAAGTCCTTGAGCAGCCCCTTGAAGCTCATTACCTGGACGTTCGGGTAGTGGCCGAGCACCTCATGGGCAATAGCGAGACGCTCCTGGAGAGTGAAAAACGGCTTCTTGGCTCGGCTGTCGGCCACACCCACCACCAACGTGTCGAAAATGCTCGACGCGCGCCGAACGAGGTCTTCGTGACCGCGCGTCAGCGGGTCGAACGTGCCCGGGTACACGGCGACTACCATAAGACTTCTCCTCTCTTCAGACGAAACGGCACGTCCAAGCGTCCACGCGACGCATTTGGCACCGGCGCGGATGACGATAAACCGCCCGGCCCTTTTTTGGAACGCGCATTATTCCTTATTTTCGCGCTGCAGCAAATGAAAGTGCACAGCGCCCGCCTTGCCCTCCCGCACGACCGCCCAGCCCGCGAGCGGCTCGTGAGCGGCCGGTTCGAGCGCTTCACCGGCCTCGACATACAGATAGCCGTCTGCGCGCACGAGCGGTGCGGCCACTGCGAGCGCCTTGCCGAGCAGATCCGCATCGAACGGCGGATCGAGGAACACGACGTCGAACGAGCCGGGCGCGAGACTCGCCGCAAGCCGCAAGCCGTCCGCCTCGGCGATTTCGATCATGCGTGCATCGAGCCGCTGCTGGTTCGCGCGCAACTGGCCGGCGGCGCGCGCATGGCGCTCCACCATCAGCACCCGCGCCGCGCCGCGCGACGCGGCCTCGAAGCCGAGCGCGCCGCTGCCGGCGAACAGATCGAGGCAGTGCTGGCCGTCCAGGCGCTGGCCGAGCCAGTTGAACAGCGTTTCGCGGACGCGGTCGGGCGTCGGGCGCAAGCCGTCCAGATCGAGCACGGGCAGCGGCGTGCGTTTCCAGTCGCCGCCGATGATGCGAATGGCATGCGGCTTGCCGCTTTTGGACGAGGCGCCAGCGGCGCGCGAAGGTGCTAAACGAGGCATGCAGAATCGTGCGATTTGAGCTAAGTGATGAACACGCCCGCGACGCCGATGCGCGCGGGCCGGAGCGCCCACGTTACCACAGGGCCGGCGCGCGTCCAGCCTGGCCGAGCGGCCGATACGACGCGCCGCGGCACGCCTGATAAAATGTGCGGCTGCCAGCGCCCAGGCTTTTCGCATCCCGGCGCTGCCCACCGCTTCGTCGGTCCCATGCCGGCTGCGCGCATCGGCGCGCTCTCCAATACGTCAGATCATGTTCAGCTTTTTCAAACGATTCAAGGGTTCGAAAGAGTCCGATACCGCCGCGGACGAATCGCTGGCGGCGCAAGGCAGCGCGACGCCCGCGGCCGAGGCCGCCTCGGTCGAGCCGGTTGCGCCCGTCCAACCCGCCGAGCCTGGCCCGGCCGCCGTTCCGCCTGTGGTCACGACCTTCATCGAGCCGCTGCCCGACCCGCAAGACGCCGCGATGAACACCGTGGAAATCGTTCCGCCGCCCGTGCAGGACGCTGGCGCGAAGCGCTCGTGGCTCACGCGCCTGAAGAGCGGACTCGCGAAAACCAGTTCGAATCTGACCGGCATTTTCGTCGGCGCCAAGATCGATGAAGACCTGTACGAGGAACTCGAAACCGCGCTGCTGATGTCGGACGCCGGCGTCGAGGCGACCGAATTCCTGCTCGAAGCGCTGCGCGAAAAAGTGCGCAGCGAACGCCTGACGGAGCCGCAGCAGGTCAAAACCGCGCTGCGCGCGCTGCTCGTCGAGCTGCTCACGCCGCTCGAAAAATCGCTGATGCTCGGCCGCGCGCAGCCGCTCGTGATGATGATCGCCGGCGTCAACGGGGCAGGCAAAACCACGAGCATCGGCAAGCTCGCAAAGCATCTGCAGAGCTTTGACCAGTCGGTGCTGCTCGCCGCCGGTGACACCTTCCGTGCCGCCGCGCGCGAGCAGCTCGCCATCTGGGGCCAGCGCAACAATGTAACCGTGGTCGCGCAGGAAAGCGGCGATCCTGCCGCGGTGATCTTCGACGCGGTCGGCGCTGCGCGTGCGCGCAAGATCGACGTGATGATGGCCGACACGGCCGGCCGCCTGCCCACCCAGCTGCATCTGATGGAAGAACTGCGCAAGGTGAAGCGCGTCATCGGCAAGGCGCAGGACGGCGCGCCGCACGAAGTGCTGCTCGTGATCGACGCGAACACCGGCCAGAACGCGCTCACGCAGGTGAAGGCGTTCGACGACGCGCTTGGCGTCACCGGTCTGATCGTCACCAAGCTCGACGGCACCGCGAAAGGCGGCATTCTCGCGGCGATCGCGCGGCAGCGGCCGATTCCGGTGTATTTCATCGGTGTCGGCGAAAAGGTCGAAGATCTGCAGCCGTTCAGCGCGGAGGAGTTTTCCGACGCGCTGCTGGGCGGCTGACCGCGGCGAACATAGGGAAAAGGGCACTCCGTCGAGTGCCCTTTTTTCGTTTCAAGCCACCATCGACGTGTCAGTCCATCACGCCATCCCGCCGTCACTCGGCATCCGGTTGCACGCCGGGCGCCGCGCGCGCGAACGCGTCGAGTTGCATCGCGTGATCGTAGATGCGCTGGATCGTCGGAAACTTTGCGGTGTCGACCTTGAAGCGCTGCGCGTTGAACACCTGCGGAATCAGGCATGCGTCGGCGATCGTCGGGGTGTCGCCGAAACACAGCTTGCCAGTGCGCGCGTCGCCCGCGAGGTACGTTTCGAGCGTCGCGAAGCCCGCGTCGATCCAGTGCCGGTACCACGCGTCCTTCGCGTCGTCCTCGACTCGCAGCGTGTGCTTCAGGTACCGCAGCACGCGCAGATTGTTCAGCGGATGAATCTCGCATGCGACCTGCAGCGCCACCGAGCGGACATAAGCACGGTCGAGCGGCGCCTTCGGCAGCAGCGGCGGCTCGGGATGCGTCTCCTCCAGATACTCGATGATCGCGAGCGACTGCGGCAGCAAATGGCTGCCGTCCGCGAGCGTCGGCACGATACCGTCCGCGTTGATCTTGCGATACTCGGGCTTCAGCTGCTCGCCGCCTTCGCGCACGAGGTGCACGGGCACGTAGTCGTACGGCAGGTTCTTCACGTTCAGCGCGATGCGCACGCGATACGACGCCGAGCTACGGAAATAGCTGTAGAGCTTCATGTCGTCTGCCTCCTCCACCTGCCCGCAAGCCGTCTCAGACGACGCGTACGCTGAACTCGCCGAGTCCGTCC